>NZ_BAAJMD010000002.1:0-329615 GCF_057548395.1 Halopseudomonas sp. 4NH20-0008 | reverse complement strand
GAGGCCTGTATATCGGTATCCGCTGCGGACGTTGCATCACCGCCACAGGCGCCACCACAGGATTTGCTCATGATACGACTCCACTTGAACAATGTTGTGGTACCATTTAAAACTATAAAGCTACTATAAGGTCAATAGAGTAAAGAATCCGTTGGGGAGGATGCTGATGCGCATTGGTCAGTTGGCGCAGTTGGTAGGGGTCGAAACACAGACGATCCGCTTCTATGAACAGCAGGGCTTGTTGCCGCCGCCTGATCGGCAGGACAACGGTTACCGTGTCTATACCGAGAAGCATGGTGAGGGGCTGGCCTTCATCCGTCGCTGCAGAATCCTGGGCCTGTCACTGGCAGAGATTCACGAACTACAGAGCTATCAGGACGACCCTCATCAGCCTTGTACCGCCGTCAACGCCTTGCTCGATGATCACATCTCTCATGTGCGGTCGCAGATAACCGCTCTGCAAGCGCTTGAGAAACAACTCGTTTCACTGAGAGCGAGTTGCAACGATGACCGGGAAGTTGAGGCGTGTGGGGTTCTTGCTGGAATTAGCGAAGGAAACATGCACCAGCAGTAGGTGAAGCATCAACCAGATAATCCGATGAGATGCCGGTCTGTCTCACTCTCATGCAAAGGTAAGATCAACCATTTAATCCGCTTACCCGAAAAAACAAACACATGGGTCATAACGCGATGAGTCAAAGTGCATCCGAATCAATCGCCATGGCCAGCTGTTAATGGCCAATTAATCTGGCCCACCTGAGGATGCGGCGCTTTTCTTGGACAATTTTCACACTGCAATACCTAAGCCCTGACGATACTCGACGGGACTCCTTCCACCCAGCGACATCTTGATTCTGGTCTCGTTATACCAACGGATGTAACCGTCGAGCTCCGCCATGAATTGCTCCATGGTAACGCCGGCCCACTGCCGCGGGTAGAAAAATTCGGTTTTTAGCCGGCCGAAGAAAGCCTCACAAGCGGCATTATCCGGCGTACATCCTTTACGTGACATTGAGCGCCTGAGGTTTGCTGTCTCAATGCGTTGAAGCCAGCCTGGCCAGCGGTAGTGCCAGCCCCGATCCGAGTGCACGGTTGGTGTCTCGCCAGAGGCTAGTGTACTGAGGGCCTCATCGAGCATAGAGTTCACAAGGTTGGCATTGGGTGACGGGCCAATCGACCAGCTGACTACCAGACCGTCGAAGCAATCGATCATCGGCGAGAGGTAAACCTTGCCAGGTGGAATTGCGAATTCGCTCAAGTCTGTTAGCCACTTTTCGTTAGGTGCAGGCGCTTTGAAGTCTCGAGAAATTATGTTCTCCGGCGCCGGGCCCAGCTCACCGCGATAGGTTTTAAAACGGTTACGCCGTGTGCTGCCGACAACTAGACCCTCTTCTGTCATAAGTCGGCGGACTACCTTTTCAGAGAGCTGCGAACCGCTGCGCCGCAGGCACTCGCCAATGCGCCGATAGCCATAACAGCGGTAATTCCTTTCGAAGATCACCACGATCTCTTTTCGTGCCTCGGCATACTTGTCGGGGCGCTGCAGAGCTTTCCGCTCGTAGTAGTAAGAACTCCGGGGCAGTTCTAGGGCCATGAGCAGCTTGGCGAGCTGATAGATATCTTTCAGGGCGTCAACCAGCAGAGTCTTCTCCCGATTGTTCAGGGTCCGCGGATTGATGCCCCCGTCTTTTTTTACAAGTTCGTTCGCCTTGATGAGTATGTCGTGTTCGAGTTGTAGTTCATGGACTCGTTTCTCTAGTGCCTTGATTTCGTCCTTCAGCCCACCTAGTTCATCACTATCGCCAACAGTGGTTCGTCCCCGTCGTCGCTTCATGGTTTGCCCCATTTCGGTATCGAGTAATTGGTTACGCCACTTATACAGAGCTTGGCGAGTGACGCCGAACTCGTGGGCAACCTCAGCGGCCGAGGTTTGACGGGTACATAGCTTGATGACGGCACATTTCCTCGCCGCCCTGGAGCGATCTGGCGGCATCGCCAGGCTGGACTCTCCCCTTGCTGCAGTTGGCGTTTCACCGTTTACCCATGCACGCAGCCACCCTTTGCTCGGATAACCAAGGTCCCTCACCGTTCGTGCTATGCATTGGCCAGTACGGAAATAATGTTCGACGGCTTGGCGACGCTCAGCCGAGGTGTATTTTGGCTTACGCTTTTTCCGTGAGGAAATCTGATTGGTAGCCGTGTAGCTCTGGTACCAGCGCCTTAACTGCTTCTTTGATGGATATCCGAGAACTCGGACGGTTGCAGCCGCGCTCTGTCCATACTGGATGTACAACTGAATGGCCTTTAGACGATCAGAATAGGAATACATGAACTACCTCCAAAGTAGTCCAGGATTTTCGCCGCACCCTCTAAGTGGACACTATCCTGACGCCGGAGACGACAGGCTCAAGACGGGATTACCGGACGCTTACGGAAAAGGCACTAAATATCTTTTGGGAAAAACAACGTAAAGACGGTCGACTCTCCTGGAATACTGGCAACCGTAACCATTCCTTCATGTAAGTCCATGATTGCTCTTACTATAGACAGTCCGAGACCAGTACCAACAAGCTGGCGGGAGCGGCTAGAGGGAACACGATAGAATCTGTCAAATATCCGTGTCATATGCTCTGCAGCTATTCCCTCGCCGCTGTTTCGTACAGCTATAATGGCATAATCTTTATTTTCGCTTAGCTCCAAGCTTATTATGCTTCGAGAAGAGCTGTGTCGAATAGCGTTCGATAAGAGATTGTAAATAGCTCTTTGCATCATCAAGCTGTCTGCTTTAGTGTGGGCATCACCCACTACCTCAAGAGATATATTTTTCTCTTGGGCTTCGTCTAAAAACAAATCAACCACTTTGACAACCTCCTCGCGAAGATTAACAGAAGCAAGGGTCAAAGAGAGAGTTGGACTGTTGGCGGAAACAATAAACAACATCTGCGATATCACTTGCGATATGCGATCAAGCTCTTCAGCACAGCTTTCGAGCGCCTGTTTGTATATTTCAGGAGTTCGCGCTCTGGACAGCGTCACCTGTACTTTCCCTAAAATATTATTGAGTGGAGAGCGCAACTCATGTGCGAGATCATCAGAGAACTGCAGTAATTTTTGAATATCCCTATCTAATCGCTCCAGCATAAAATTTATCGCGTGCGCAGAATTTTTCAGCTCCTCAGGAAAAGTCGTAAAATCTATACGATGATCAAGATCGTGAGCAGAGATTCGAGCGGCAATCGCACTAAATTTATATAAAGGGGATAATCCATGGCGGACTAGCCACCATCCACATCCACCCACAAGAATCAAAATAAGTGGAAGAGATAAGAAGGTAGATTTTATGTAGGACTTTAATAGAGCCGCATCACTTTCACGCTCCAACAGCAAAGTGACTACTATATCATTGCCATCAGCCAGCCTAATCATCTTATTCATGCCGAGTATAGCGTAGCCTGTGGGTGGAAAATATTCCTCGTACCCAGAGGTATATTTAGCGATATCCGAGAATACCTTAAGAGCCGCCTCATTTCCCACACTCAATATAGGAGCACCTGGATGCTCTGCATCCCTAACAATTAATGCAAGATAATCGTGCCCAATAACATAATCGTTCAATATGTGCGGAGTCAATATAACTTCGGATTTCGCACTATAGCTTTCCAAAAGGCCATGTTCTATTTGGTTTAGCTTTTCGCTTAAGGAGCCACGTGCTCGGATGTCAAGTTGCCGGCCAATTTCGAAATAGGTGAAAGCGATTATCAAAAGCACCACGATCACACCCATGAGGCCTACTGCAATACCTAGGCGGGTCGATAAACGTTTCGGCCTCATTCTCTCGACTCTAAAACATAGCCCACACCACGCAACGTATGTATCAACTTGCGATCAAACGGGTCATCAATTTTTGCACGAAGCCGTCGAATCGCTACTTCGACAACATTGGTATCACAATCGAAGTTTATGTCCCATACCGTTGATACTATCTGCGTGCGTGTAAGAACTTCACCAGCGTGTCGCATCAAAAAATGCAGAAGAGTGAGCTCCTTGGCTGTCAGGTCGATACGCTTTCCCGCACGCACCGCTCTATGGCGCCCTTGGTCTAGTTGCAAGTCATCAACTACAAGCACATCCGGGGAGAGAGGGCTACTATCAGTTCGGCGGATCAAGGTCTTTATTCTGGCTAGTAGCTCAGGGAACTGAAAAGGTTTGACTATATAATCATCTGCCCCTAGATCGAGACCGCGCACCTTCTCTTCAAGGCGGCCTCGTGCCGACACTATGATTATCCCCGCCTCTTTATGCTCTCTAATCTTTTTAAGAACATCCCATCCTTCCATTTCAGGAAGATTAATATCCAATATGATTGCGTCATAATTATAAGTCAATGCTAAATGACAGCCGTTCACGCCGTTATTGGAAACATCTACGACATAACCACTCTCAGTCAATCCTTGACGCATATAGTCAGCAGTTTTTACTTCATCCTCAATAAGGAGAATTCGCATCATTCTTTTCCATACAGGTCTGGAGGGTGACGGATGACATTGGTATTCACGCATGATCGCGATAGGCAAGTAATCGAAGTGCGTCGAAGACGACGATCAAGGTAGAACCTTCGTGTATCGCAACTGCCGGCCCAATGGTAATTGCTCGTTGGGACGGACGAGTACGGCGTCACCGATGACCAGCTCTTCAACCGGTACCTGGTGGGTTCTGCCGTCCCGACGCACTGTTGCGCGCTTCGGTGCAAGCTCTGCTAGTGCCTCAATGGCCCGTTTCGCACGGCCCATGGCGTAGTGCTCGAGCGCGTGACCGAGGCTGAACAGGAATAGTAATAATGCCCCTTCAGCCCAGGCACCCAATGCAGCAGCGCCAACCGCAGCCACCAGCATCAGCGTGTCAATCTCGAATTTTTTGAGTCGCAGGTTATCCAGCGCCTCGCGCACAGTGAAGAAGCCGCCAAAAAAGTAAGCGCTGATATAACAGGTTACCGGTAACCACGGCGGCGTGCCGAACACCAGCTTTTCCATGGCGAATCCGAGCACCAACAAAACGCCACTGGTGAGGGCAAAGATCAGTTCGCTGTTCGACCCGAAAAGACCGCTGTGGCCGTGATGATGCTTGCCGCTATGCTTGTGACCCTCCTCTTGATCGTGCGGCTGCGCCCCTTCGGCGCGAGCCGCCGGGGCGTCAATATCGATGGGTTTCACGCCCAGGCCTTTCAGCAGCTCCAGGATCGCCTGTTCCGAGCATTGTTCACGATCGTACTCAACACGGACCCTGCCGACTGCGCTCACATCCGCTTCTAAAACACCTGTGAGAGCGCGCAGCTGATCGGCTATCGTCTGCGCATGGCGCTGATGGGTGATACCTTCTACTTCCCACAGTCCATGACCAAAACGCTCCGTGACCTGCGCACCGGCCGCCGTCAAAAGTTCACGGATGCGCGCCAATGTCAGCGCATCCGGATCGTAATGTACACACAGCTGGCTTGTCCCATCGTCTTGCATATAGAGGTAAACCCTTTTCACCCCCGGCTGACCGCGTAACGCAGCGACCAGCCGTTCCACGCAGGCGTCGGCAACATCCGGGACATTCGGCAGCAAAATAGGCAGATCGATGCGCAACAGTGTTCCCGAGGCTATCGTTTGTTCAGTGTCATGAGCTTGCATGTGCTTGCTCCTCTGTCTATTCAATGCGCACGGGTTCCAGCCGGGGCTTGGCGATGCGCGCGGCAAAGGTGGGTAGCACCAACAACGTGAGGATTGTTGCTGTCAACAGGCCGCCAATGACCACGGTCGCCAGCGGCTTTTGTACTTCTGCTCCCGCTCCACTGGCAATGGCCATCGGGATAAAGCCCACGATGGCGACCAAGGCAGTTGTAAGCACCGCTCGTAGGCGACTCGCGGCACCGATAGTTGCGGCTTCTAGGCCGGAAAGGCCAGTATCCAGGCGTTCGCGGATTGCCTGCATGAGGACCAAGCCGTTGAGTGTTGCTACCCCTGAAACGGCGATGAAGCCGACCGCTGCCGACACCGAGAACGGCATGTCCCGTACCAATAACGAAAGCGCGCCGCCCACTAATGCCAGCGGTACGCAGGCGAACACCAATGCGGCTTCGCGTACGGTGCCGAGCGCCATGTACAACAGACTCCAGATCACCAGAAACACCACCGGAATCACGAGCATTAGCCGGGCTTCGGCGCGTTGAAGGTTTTCGAATTGGCCGCCCCAATCGAGATAGACTCCGGCCGGTAATGAGACATCAGCCACTGCCTTCTGGGCCTCAGCTACGAAACCGCCAAGATCGCGGCCGCGTACGTTGGCCTGCACAACAATCCGGCGGCTACCGTTATTGCGGCTGATCTGGTTGGGACCTTCGCTAACTTCAATGCGAGCGACGGATGAAAGGGGAGCGACCGTACCGTCCGCACCGATGACGGGCAGAGCAGCTAATTGAGCCGGGTCGTTGCGTGTCGCTTCGTCGAAGCGAACTACGACATCGTAACGGCGATCGCCTTCGAATATCTGACCCGCTGCGGTGCCGCCGATGCCGGTGGCCAATGCCTCACTGACGTCTGCCGCAGTCAATCCGTAGTGCGCCGCAGCAGTATGGTCTATGCGTACGGTTAGTGTCGGCAAACCAGATACCTGCTCAACGCGCACATCCGCTGCGCCGTCCACGTTACGCAGTTGTTGCGAAATCTGATTGGCCACGCCCTCCAGAATACCGAAATCATCGCCATACACCATCACCGCGAGATCCGTACGTACACCCGAGATCAGCTCGTTAAAGCGCAGTTCGATGGGCTGGCTGAACTCAAAAGCATTGCCGATCTGGTTGCTGACCACCGACTCAAGCCGGCTGATCAGAGCGTCTTTTGCGAGAGACGGGTCCGGCCACTCAGACTTCGGTTTGAGGACAATAACACTGTCACTGATGTTGACCGGCATAGGGTCAAGGGCTGCTTCTGCAGTTCCTGTGCGCGAGAAAATGGTTTCGATCTCGGGCTCACTCGTGATCGCCTTCTCCAACGCAAGCTGCATCGCGAGAGATTGCTCCAGCGATGCAGAAGGTACCCGTAATGCCTGTAGTGCCAGGTTGCCTTCATCAAGGGTCGGTACGAATTCCCGTCCCAGCGACATGAATGCGGTAGAACCGATCGCAAGCATGACGGCCGCGCCTGCGAGGACGGTGCGTGGCCGCCGCACCGCAGCGCGGATGATAGGCTCTACTTTGCTCCGAACGTAGCGGATGATTCGCGTCTCGTGTTCGCCTTCGTACCCCGCATTTCCTTCGTGCGATACATTGATTTTGGGTTCACGGACAAATAGCGCTGCCATTGCTGGCACGAAGGTAAAGGAGAAGATAAAGGCACCGGCCAAGGCGAGCATGAAGGTTGCGGCCATTGGCTGGAACGTCTTGCCTTCCACCCCTTCCAGGGTGAGCAGCGGTACAAACACCAACAGAATGATGAGCTGACCGAACGCAGCAGGCCGCACCATTTTGCGCGTTGCTTGGATCGCCACTCCCATGCGTTCGCTGGCCGAAAGCGAACGACCCAGCTCCGCCCGCTTTTGCCCAAGCATGAGCAGCGTTGCCTCTACCACGATCACCGCGCCATCGACCAGCAAGCCGAAATCGAGTGCGCCCAGGCTCATCAGGTTCCCGCTGATGCCGAAGCGATTCATCCCAATCACCGCAAACAGGAAGGACAACGGTATAACCAGTGCAGTGATCGCAGCGGCGCGGATGTTGCCCAATAGCAGGAACAATACAACAACGACCAGCAGGGCACCTTCAGTCAGGTTCTTGGCCACTGTTTTAATCGTGGCGTTAACCAGCACACTGCGATCGAGCACCGGTTGGGCCACAATCCCTGGTGGTAGGGAGCGGCCGACCTCTGTCAGACGCTCAGCGGCAGCTTGTGCGACGGTGCGGCTGTTGCCCCCGGCGATCATCAATGCCGTACCGAGTACCGCTTCATGACCGTCTCGGGTCGCAGCGCCTAGCCGCGGTGCCTGGCCTAAGCCAACATCTGCCACATCAGCAACGCGGATCACCATGCCGTTGCGGTTGGCGACCGGAGCCCGCGCCAGATCATCAACGGTTTGCGCCAGAGCATCGGCTCGGACGATGAGGCCGTCGCCGGCACGTTGTATGAAGCCTGCACCAGCCTGCACGTTCGAACGTTTCAGCCCCTGCACCAAGTCATTCAAGCTCAGGCCATAAGCGGCCAAGCGGTCGGCATCAGGCCTGATCGCATATTCCTTAACATAACCGCCAATCGTGTCGACGCCCGCGAGTCCCGGCGTAGACCGCATTTGTGGCGCGACGATCCAGTCCTGTACAGTACGCAAATACGTGGCACGTTCCTGGGGGGTTGTCAGCCGATCGCCTTCCGGTGTCAGATAGCTTTCATCAGTTTGCCAGCCAGGCGTACTGGACGTGCTCGCGGTTTCTGGATCGAACGGTATGAAATCCACCGTCCACATTAGCACCTCACCCAGCCCGGTGGTGACGGGCGACATCATCGGCGTGACCTCCTCGGGGAGTTCCTCCTGCACCTCACGCATCCTTTCGGCGACTTGCTGACGCGCGAAATAGATATCAGTCTGGTCGGTAAAGATGGCTGTTACCTGTGAGAAGCCATTACGCGACAGGGAGCGTGTGCTAGTCAGGCCGGGGATACCGGCGAGCGCGGTTTCGAGCGGATAGGTGACTTGGCGCTCGATCTGATCTGGTGCCAATGCAGGCGCTACGGTGTTGATTTGTACCTGTCTATTGGTGATATCAGGCACCGCGTCGATCGGCAACTGGCTAAGCTGGAAAAGGCCATAGGTACAGATGAGTGCCGCGATGAACACCACCGCCCAGCGGAAGCGAACCGCTGTTTCGATAATCAACTTGAACATGATGGTGTCCTCAGTGAACGTGCTCGGCTTCGCCTTTGGCGAGTTCGGCTTTTAGCAAGAAGGCATTAGTGCCGGCAATGCGCTCATTACCCGATAGTCCCTTGAGGATTTCGATCTGACCGCCAGCGCGACGCCCGGCAAGTACCGGTGTGGCACGGAAATCCTCTTCGGTAAACACGAACACCACAGATTGACCATCCACCATTTGAACTGCGTCGGCTGGCACTGTCAGGCCGCCATCCTGCTGGTTGGTAATGATGCTCCCAGACACGGGCGAGCCAACAGGCGGTAGCTTTCCAGCGGTCGGAGTGGCACGTACAAGTGCAGCACCACTGCGCTCGCTGGCATCAAGAGCGACTCCCACCACCACCGCTTCCACACTCCCAGCAGGGCTAGTGACGCGCATGCGGGCACCTGGCGCGACTTGTGCGGCGAAGGCTGCCGGCATGGAGAAGGCTAATTCTGTTCTAGCTGGGTCGGACACTTCTGCGACAATGCCACCGGATGACATAAAACCACCGGGCGTGACTTCGACAGCACCGACCGTACCTGCCAGCGGGCTGGTGATCGCAATGCGCCCTTGGGCGTCCGGTGAACCGACAGCCTCCATCTGTGCCCGGGCGGCGCGTGCGGCCGCATCAGCAGCCAGCGACTTGGCACGGGAGGCCTCCAGCTCTTGACGGGCAACTACGCCTTGTTCAACCAGCTTCAGGTCGCGCTGGTAGATGAGACGTGCAGCTTCCGCTGCTGCAATAGCAGTGTCGGTGTCTGCATAGAGTGTTGCAGCCTCACCGCTGACGAGTATGGCGAGAGCCTGACCTGCTTCAACCGTGTTGCCGGGGGCAACATTTACCTGCACGACACGACCGCTTACCGGTGCGGCGATGGCTGCCTTGGCATCTATAGCTGAGATGACTCGTCCGGTCAGCCTGGTTTCGTGGCCACCGCCACGGCCCACCATGACAATGGATATATCGGAGGCCTCTATCTGTCGAGAGGTCAGGCTAACGACACCCTCGTCTTCATGTTCGGCGCCACTCTCGCTGCCATGATCGTCATTATCATCGTGAGCGGGGCCGTTATCCTCGTGATCATGATTCGCATCTTCAGCAGTGCTGTGAACGAGAGCCTGAGCTGGCCAGTCCACGAGGTTGGCCAAGCCAAATCCCACGAGTACCGCTACAAACAAGGCGATGACAGAGAAACGGCGATTTCTTACATTAATCATGGTGCTTCCCCAAAAGGTACGCGCCCTTCCAGGCGCGCCAGGTCAATTTCTGCGCGGACGCGCGCGAGGCGGGCATCTACAGCTGCGTAACGGGCGTCAATTAATGCTGTACGGATGCTGCGCAATTCCAACTGCGAGATACGTCCCGCGTCGTAACCGATACGTGCCAGGCGATAGGCTTCCGTAGCCGCCGCCACGCCACTATCAGCAGCGTGCGTTCTACTATTGGAGGCGCCGAGGCTGGCTTGGGCCGCCCGGTGGGCCGCCAGGACTTCCGACCTGCTATAGGCGAGTCTCGCCTCGGCGGCCCGCTGCTGAGCTTGTGCTGCGCTAATAGCACCCTTGTTACGGTCAAATATTGGAATTGATAGACTGACCCCAAACATGAAAGCCTTATCACTGGTCTCACCGAATCGTTGCATGCCAAGCGATGCTGTGACGTCCGGACGAGCACGGCGCTGCTCTACGGTGACAAGGCCCTCAGCAGCGTCCAGCTCAGCTTCCGCGACCCTCACTGCCATTGGCACAGTTGAAAATGCATCAGGCTCTTCGGGTACGCGGTCGAGCAGGCTGTAACTGATCGAGCTGGCTGGTTCGTCCAATGACGCCAGTGCGGTAAGTTGAGCCAAGGCGGCGTCACGGTTTGCCCGGGCCTCGTCCAATCTCGCCTGGGCAGCGGCCACCTCGCTGTTTGCTTGAAGAGCGCGCAACGTGGGTTCCCGGCCTTGATCCACGAGCGCTTGCGCCGCTCGCAATTCGTGCTGTGTCAAAGATAATGCCTCACCTGCCAGCTTGTGGCGCAAGGTGGCAGCTTCTGCCTCAGCATAGGCGATAGCCAGACGACCAGCTGTCATCCAGCGTGTCTGGTCTCGACGTAGCCCAGCAGCTTCCGCTTCGGCCTGCGCCGCATGGATACGCGCTCCGCGTTGTCCCCAGAGCTCCAGCGGCTGGCTGATAGATATCGTGGAATCCGCGCTACCGTAACCGGAGTAAGGACCGCTGCCATAGGCATTTTCTGCCTCTAGCGTTATAGAGGGGTTGGGTAAAGCTCGTGCCTGTCGCGCCTGAGCTTCTGCGGCGTCGTACAGAGCTTCGGCTTCGAGCGTGGCAGGTGAAAGGCCGAGTTGGTCGATCAGAACTTCATAAGATGGTGCTGGGGCGGCCAGTATCGATGGTGTCGATATGATTGACGCGGCCACCATGGTACACCCGAGCGCACGCAGCGATCGGTCAAGTAGCATAGGCATGCAAAACTCCCAAAGCGATGGTTGACAAAGCACCTGCGGAAGCAGGTATGGAAGCTCGTCAAGCTTTGGGGGGGCGTATCAATCCGTCGGGCGAGTGAGAAAGAGCCTTCTTAAAGTCCATCAAGTCATATCTTACGCGGTCGACCGGCGCTGTGCCTGAGGCAGTTGCGCAGACATGTGATGTTGTATGGTGGCAATGGCCATGATCGCAATGGCCATCCACGAAAGCAAAAGAACTTCCTTTTTCTTGTGTCTGATGATCAGGCTGTTTACCCCCATCGGCAGCGATGGGGACATCAACCGTCCCAACCTCTATCATACAAGCAGCAGCATCAACAAGAGGTATGATCGCGAATGCTCCCAGAAGCAACGCGACGATCATTAGCCTATGTAGATGGGAAAATCTGTTCATGATCGAGAGGCTATCAGAGATGCAAACATCGCGCAATATACCTGGCTAGTGAAAATCTGTAACCGCAAAAAACTTAGTCAGTGTAATCCACCCCTACCTTATCTGGGTTGCAGCCTAGCTTTGGTTGCGATGACTGTCGGTCTCCCTAGTATCTATACATACATTGCTGTCCAGCTCCATTTCAAGTGTCGAGTGGTCAACTTTGAATTGCTCATGAAGCACACGTTTTAATTCAGCCTTCAGCCGCTCGATGTCGGGCAAATCAACCGTCCTTATGACAACATGGGCTTCCAAGGCAATAGTATGTTCGGCGATTTCCCAAACATGTACATGATGGACGCTCTCAACGCCGCTCATATCCTCCATGACATAGATGATATCAGGAATGGACACTCCTTCCGGCACCCCCTCCATTAGTAGGTGAATGGTTTTGGGTAGCATACTAAACCCCTGCCACAAGACGTATCCAGCAATGATTAATGTCAGTACAGTATCCGCCCAGTACCAGCCGTACAGAAGGATCAATGTCCCAGCTATAACAACACCAACGGAGGCTAATGCATCCGAAACATTATGCAAGAACGCCGCCTTTATATTCATGCTGTTCTTAGACATCGTGTAGGTTAGGCTGGCTGTGACGACATCTACAATTAAGGCTATTCCCGCCACCACGACCACTGTCCACCCCTCAATCGGTTGGGGGGAAAAAAAGCGACCTATAGCCTCGTAAATAAGGTAGAGACCGATGATAATCAGTGTGACCAAGTTGATCAAAGCCGCTATGGTTTCACTACGTCGATAGCCAAAGGTTTTAAACGCATCTGGTGGTCTGCGGCCGATCTTACGTGCGATGAGCGCTATTATCAGCGATGCGGCATCACTCAAGTTATGTAGCGCGTCAGCTATGAGTGATAGGCTGCCAGAGAGCACTCCACCTACGACTTGTGCGAATGTCAATACGATGTTGACGCCGATAGCAGCAACCAGACGCTTATCGCCTAAGGTTTCGGGGTTATGGTTATGGCTCATTTTTCTTAACCGCTCCTAGAAAAAGCCAACGTAAAGCCACAGGATAGATCCGAACGACCCAAGGGCAATAGCGTCAACACCGTTTGACAAGGCAATAATTTGCCAGCACTCCACCGATTACAATACGACCAGCGCTGTGCGAATTCGTGCCGTCACTTTCGTCCACATACAGATAACTGGACGATCCC
This sequence comes from Halopseudomonas sp. 4NH20-0008, assembly GCF_057548395.1. Classification (NCBI taxonomy): domain Bacteria; kingdom Pseudomonadati; phylum Pseudomonadota; class Gammaproteobacteria; order Pseudomonadales; family Pseudomonadaceae; genus Halopseudomonas; species Halopseudomonas sp. 4NH20-0008. The sequence continues at coordinate 316,595 of NZ_BAAJMD010000002.1, read as the reverse complement.
GCGAAACGCCTCGCCATATATGTAACCTATCCATTGTCTTATGTCACCTGACAAATTTGTAATCCCTGTACGGTGCTTTTTATTAAGACAAAGCGGCGCAAATACTTCCTGTCAGTTTTGTAATTTCTCAGTCCTCTGCAGGACAGCTTAAATCGGTATGCTGTTGTAAATACACTTATGGGGGCGAGGTATGATTAAGACTTCAGTAGCGGCTTTACTTTTTGTTTTTACACTAACGGCGCAAGCCACTTCATTCTATGGTGACAACCAAGCACTCCTAGAAGAGCATGAGCGCTTTGTAGAGTCTTATGCCGAATAAACAGGGCAAAAAGTCCCTGCAGTAAAAGATTATGAATACGGAATGAAGCTTGACATCGCAAACTCGATTCGAGTTTCAAGAGACCCAAAGAGTTGCGGTGTTTTCAAAAGAATGTCGACATTTGAAAATTCAAACGGGGAGTTGGAAACCATAAGGTATTCCATGCTATCAAGATGCCCAGGGGAAAATTAGGGCAGCTGCAAGAACTAGCACAAATTGAAATGCCAGGCATTTCCTGGCATTTCACTATTCGCTTATATCAGAAAATAACAGCAAGCGTTAACCATTATCCCGGGATTCATCAGAAACTTTTTCTTTCTCTTGATCGCTTTCGGTTACTTGGGCCGCTGACGCCCGTTCAGCTCGCAAGCGTTCCTGGTTGGACCTGAAATTCTCATGGAACGCCCTCATACGATCAAGGCCACCATTTGCTTGCTCGTTAACTGCGTAAACTGGACTCAAAAAGCCCATCAGCATCCCTACAGCTAATAGACGTATAATAATGGTCATCGGAAGCCTCACTTATTCGAGTGTTGATGATGAAATTTCTTCTTTAGTTTAAACTGCTTCCGATAACGCAAAGATGAGCAGAACATTACAATTCTGTTATCTTGCAGCTAGCCATGGCGTGCGCTGACCAAGCCATGGCCATCCGATACTGCAATTTCTGTGATGCTGTTAAGATTCCAGCTCCGTAAAATAGCGCTGCAACAGTCCCTTCGGGCTATATGCTCGCGCTTGGCCATGAGCACTTCCAGATGAAACTTTATCGCTAGATTGAGGCCAGAGCTTCGGGCTCCACCTACTGGTAATCTGTAAGAACACCGAATTGCTCGGTTTCCCGATCATCTTTGCATCCCGCGCTCAGTAAAATAAGCTGCTTCTCAACTGCTTGCAGAGCGATTATCTGTGGCCGCATATGAGAGATGTGACTATCGAGCAAGACAATGATGGCGGTACAAGACTGGCGACGATCAGCCTGATAGCTCGGAGGCTCGGAAGCCTCTGCCAATGACAGATCAAGTGTTCGGCTGCTGCGAATGAAGACCAGCCACTTACCATGCTTGTCGGTATAGGCACGTAATTGATTTCTTGCCGATCAGGATGGGGTAGCAAGCCTGCTGTGCATAGGAAGGGGAGTTTGTGCACAGCCCTACTAATCGTGCCAACTGACCAATGCGCCTCAGTCTCTTCAGCCAATCCTCTTTCAGCTATACCATATATGGCTACTATATGGTTTTGAGTGGCATCACACATTGGTCAAGTGGAATAGTAGCATGAGAAAATCCTGTGGTAGCGCCTGTGACGGTGACGCAACGCCCGCAGTGGATAGCAATATTCAACGCTCCTCCGCATCTGGGAAAAGGTGCGGGATCTCGTGGATGGGCAGCTTGTACATCTCATTCATTGTTTGGATGCGGTCGCGAAAACTCTTGCTCATTGGTCCTTCTCCGTAGGTGAAGCTTTCGCAGCAGACACTACGCTTCTTTTTTAGGATAAATCAATTCAGGATAAATAGGGGGCAGATGAAAATAACCCTTGTTTGCAGTACTAGATTTAATGAGTTCTCACCGCTTCGATAAACGTCCGTGGAATTCCGCTTCTGGCCGATTGCAGGCGTTCAGCGTCTAAAGAACTTAACCCGCGGCCCCCTTGGACGCTGCCTGACCGAGACTTTCCGGAACAGCTTGCTACGAGCGCTCCAGTTAAGCTCGCGTTCTTACAACGGCGTATCCACGAAAAGCTTTATGTCAAAAGCCACTTCATATTATGTGCCGTATTTTGTGCCAAACTTACAGATGCTTGTTAAGCGCCCACCAAAATCGGCATAAAATGGCACAAAGCGTGATAACTATTTTTAGTTACTAATCAATGCTTTATGCGATAAACGCACTATTAACAGCTAGCAACATTAATTAAAACATTTAGCACGCATGCATTAATTTTTGCCCTCCGAAGGCGGATAAAAAGGCCCAGCGAATGCTGGGCCTTTTTTGTTGAACGTCTGATCAGCAAGACCTTTCTAACGCAACCGGATCCAAATACGGAAATGCCCGAGAATACCCACTCACGGCAAAACTTGGGTATTTGGAAACTCAAGATAATTCAGGCAACTATGTTCTTGAGTCTGGGGTATAGCACATAACACTCCATGGTCTTGAGGAACGGCTGAGTCTTTCTCTGAAACACGGGAAATATCAATAGATGTCTTCCAGATACCGGCCCTGAACTCTAAGTGTGTCAACGTCAAGCCGCAGCGGTTTGAGCATCTCGTTAATCACGCTCCTTACTCCTGCCGCCATATTCTGGCCACCGCAAACCAAGATTTGAGCACCTTTCTCAATCATCTGGCGCAGTTCAGCCTGATCCTGTCTGAGCTTATCCTGAACATAAACAGGCTCCTGAGACCTAGAAAAAGCCGTATTCAGACCGGTCAGCCGATGGTCTTCAAGATAACGCCCAAGCTCCGGCTGATAAAGAAAGTCCGACTGCTCGCTGCGCCCACCCCAGTAGAGATACATCGGAGAGCGTGCGGTGTTTTTGCGGATAAATCCGGCCAACGGCCCAATCCCGGCACCAGCACCAATCAGAATAACCGGGGTGTTTCCACTGGCTGGTCGAAATCCGGGGTTAAGGCGAACAAACCCATCAATTTGATCGCCCAGGGCAAGCTCGTGCAAAAAGCTGGAGCACAAGCCCCCTGGCTGCTTACGGACGCATACTTCCAGAACACCATCAGTCGCAGAGGAGGCCAGCGAGTAGAATCGCGCGGGCTCCCCGTTCGGCGGCATAACACCCAGCAGATCGCCCGCTTCGAAACGCGGCAGCCGGTCACGAGGCTGGCGGAATAATCGCCACCACCGGCCACGCTCTGCTTCTGCCACTTTGAAGCGCAGGATACTGGTAGGCGCTTGCACGGCGATTCCGTAATCAGCTCGATCAACAAGCTCCAGCCTTACTGTAGCCTGAGGTAATGGGTCAAAGGTCAGCGACAGTGGCACCTTTATTATCTGGCTAATGCTGTCTCCCCACTGGTTGAACTGAAGGCTGGAACAGCGATCTATCAGCTCAATCTTATGCAGCCTGGACAATCCTTTCTCGGCAAGCGCCGCATCTACTTCCAAGGCAAACTGACAAAAGCTAGGGAACTGTTTGTCTCCAAAACCCAGTACAACATATTTCAAATCCTTGTGACCCGTTAAGTGGGCCAGCCTGGACATGAACCGCCGCGCGGATGCCGGTGCATCGCCATCACCATAAGTCGAGGTCAATACAAAAAGCCGGGATGCCTGTGGATAATGCTCAGCCAGTGCGTTCATCTCACTGCAATGCACCCGAACACCCGCCTTGCTCAGGCCGGATTGGAGTTCTCGGGCAAAGCCCCAGGTGGCATTGTTTTCGGATCCGACAAGAATGATGGCTTCAGCCTCAGCGAGGCTGACACTGCCTGGTAACGTTACTGACATACGATATCGCCGCCACCAGAGGGTAATACCCGTGAATGACAGAGCCGGAACAGCGAGCGCCGCAGCACCGAGCATCAAGCTCAGCCACCACAGGCCTTCGCCAGTGTGCAAACGAACCATCCAGTGCTGAAACACGCTTTCTGCGGCATGCGGCTGAAACTTCAGCAACGCTCCGGTCGCTTGATCAACAAACCCGGCGCCATCACTGGTTGTCAGCGAGAACGCATCCTGCGCGTCTCCGGGATAGGGAAATACCAGTTCCCGTAACTCGCTGAGGTCAACATGCGTTAAGGCGCTCAGGGTCGCTACCGGAACCGGCCGCCCACCAGACACCTCGGCGGGAAAAGACGGCCCGCTTTCCACCGGCTCGGGCAACAGGCCGAAACGTAGCGCTGACATATAACCACCAGTCAATGCCGACAACAGCAATCCTAGAACAACAAAACGAGCCAATTCGGCGTGAATGCGACTGCTGCCTGAGCCGCTGAAGGGCTCCAACAATGCTCGCCAGCTGCCCACTCGGCGACGCAAAAGCAGAATGCCGGAGAAGCAAAGAAGGAGCATCACTCCCGCCATCAACCCGGCTAACATTCGCCCAGAATTATTCAGCAGAAACGAGCGATGCAGGTCCTTGATCCAAGTGAAAAAGGCCGAGGGCTCGTAGGGCGCAATACCCTCGCCGGTCAAGGGGTTGACCAGATCAGCGCCAGGCCGTCCTTCGTCGCTGTAATAGACGATGACGCGGCCAGATGGGCCATGCACAATCTGTTCGGTTCCGGGGTAGTGGGCAACGATCCGCCCTGCCAGCTCCGCCACAGTTACCTCACCCGCAGCCGGTATCACCGTTGCAACTCTGTCCAGGACAGGCACAAGGGACAAAGCGGCGCCTGTGACAGCAAGCATGACGAGCCCTACCGCTGCGAACAGCGCTGGTATACCGTGCAGTTTACGCAACATTACTGTCAGCCTCCCGTCCGTTAAAAATCGTAGCGAAAGGAACGGACATAACCGTTGCCTGACACCGACTGACCCACACCTTCGCTGGTCAGCGGTACGACGATATCCGAGCGATTGTCCCGTCTATCTTCAACGGCGGTGTCGATATGAACCTCATAGCCGTTGTCGATCAGCGAATCATCCAGATCCAGAACCACTTCCAACGTGCGCCCACTGGTTACACTGGCCCCGGTAATACCATCGTATTCAGCCGGCTCCAGTCCACTTCCACGAGCCCAGCCAACGAGGTGCTTGTAGTATTTGGGTTTATCTCCTGCAACCCAGAGCGTCTTCTCATATCCCCCGGCTGCATCTTTCAGGTACAGCGCCAGATAGGCGCCCTCACCTCTGTAGTTGAGCAGTTCAGTCGTGAAGGTCACCTCACGCGCCTGTGCAAGATCCGATATAGCGATCACCAGGCCCAGAACAATCAAGCACTTTTTCATAAGGTCTCTCCGGTAAAAGATGAACGGATCATTCGATCCTTGCGCTGGGCTGGACGTTGTCATTCACAGAAGAAGGGGCGGTCACAGTGTCTGCGCCCTCAGTCGATCGATGGCTATGACGGTCATCATGGTCATCGTCATCTTCGCGTTCCACTTCCATCAACAGCAGGGAGGCGGGTGCAAAATACGCCTCGACTCGATAGCCCTCCGGAGCCAGTCCCTTGACCTCATAGCAACCGTCATCGACCTTGATGCGGTATACCGTCCAGCCTTCGGCTTCCAGTTTAAGGCGCAGATTTTCACGAGGCTGCCAGCTGGTAACTGGATCATCACAATCCTCGTCAGCGAATGACGCGGTACTTAGAAAGGCGAGGGCGAGACCAATAAATAGGCTTTGAGTTTTCATGGCACGTCTCCTGTTATATCCACACCCCGGACTCTAACGATCATTCCTGACACTGAGCTGAACAAGGCGGACCAAGCGCATCCTGAAAATAAACAAGAGAAAAGCGGAGTCACTCAACCCAGTTCGTCCGTACGGTTGCTTCTGACCGGCTCTGGATGCGCCATAGTCCCTTGCCTGACGGAAAGGGGGCACGCTTAAGGCTACTGTCAGCTTGTACCTGTAGTATCGTGCTACCGAAGCTGGATCGGAGAGGAACTATGCGGGTATTGCTGGTTGAGGACACGGTTGGTCTGGGCGAAGCGGTGCGGGACCAGATCACCGATGATGGCCACGCCGTAGACTGGGTAGAAACCTTGCGCTTTGCTGACGCCAGCATGCAGGCCACGGCCTACGACCTGATTCTGCTCGACCTGATGCTACCGGACGGCCACGGAATTGATTTTTTGCGAAAGCACAGAGCAACCGGCAATGCCACGCCTGTGATCATTCTTACTGCACGGGATCAGGTCTCTGATCGGATAGAAGGACTCAACGCAGGCGCCGATGACTACCTGGTCAAGCCCTTTGACCTTTCTGAGCTGTCGGCCCGCGTTGCCGCGGTTGCACGGCGCTACCGGGGTGACCCTAACCCGCTGATACACCTGCGCGATCTGGAAATTGACCTGGGTGATCACCGTATCAGTCGCGGCGGCTTGCCGATCGACCTGACAGCTCGTGAATGGGCCATTTTTGAGGGCTTCATCCAGCGCCCCGGCATGTTGCTATCACGAGCGCAACTGGAAGATCGCCTTTACGCCTTCGGTGCAGAAATCGAAAGTAATACCATTGAGGTCTACATCAGCCGTCTGCGCAAGAAGCTGGGGCGTGAGGCCATTATCACTGTCAGGGGCATGGGCTACCGCCTGGAAACACATGACTAACCGGACCAGCCTGCAAAAGAGACTGGGCCTTGGCCTAACACTGGGCGTTACGCTGCTCTGGCTGCTGGGTGTTGCCGCTTCCGGCCTGGTGGCACAACATGAAATGAACGAGGTGTTCGACAGTGCCCTGGAAGAAACCGCCCAACGTATCCTGCCGCTGGCGGTTACCGATATTCTGAACCGGGAAAAGAATGCAGGTCTCCAGCGTGCCCCCGCCCTGAAAGACCATGACGAATACCTCACCTATCTGGTCAGAGACCAACACGGACAGCTCCTGCTGCAATCCCACGATGCTGATCCGCAGGTTTTTTCCACCCTGCCCCGGGAAGGATTCTCAAACACAGCGACACACCGGATATACGGTGTCTCTGCCGTCAGCGATAGCCTCTACCTGGAAGTGGCGGAGCCCCTGGCGCACAGGCGTGAAGCGGCGCTGGAAGCGGGGTTGGCGCTATTGCTGCCTCTGGTATTCCTGATCCCGGTCAGCCTGGTGGGCATTTGGTGGATAGTTCGCCTTTCTTTGCGCCAGGTAATCGATTTCCAGCAATCAATCGAATCGCGGGGGGCTGGCGACCTTTCTCCTGTTGCAGAGGGTAGATTGCCGAAAGAGTTTGAGCCGGTTGCCGTTGCTGTCAATCGACTGTTGGCACGATTACACCGCGCACTTGAAGCAGAGCGTAGCTTTACTGCCAACAGCGCGCATGAATTGCGCACACCCTTGGCCACGGCTCTCGCTAAAGTGCAGCGCCTGAAAGCCCAGGTACCGAATGACCAACTAAAAAACAAGGTTGCTGAGATTGAGCACGCGCTGCGCAATCTGTCAGATCTATCCGGTAAGCTGCTTGAACTGGCCAAAGCCGAAGGCGGGGGAGCAGTCACGCCTGATCGGCATAATCTGCTACCGATTCTCGCATTGATCTGCCACGATTTTGAGTCTCAGGTACCGGGACGGATCGCCCTGACCCTTCCAGCGCTAGACGTGAACGCCTTTATTGACCCCGACGCCTTTGCCATCTTGATCCGCAATCTGATTGAGAATGCGCTCAAGCACGGTGCCCAGACACAACCGGTCGAAGTCAGCATGCAGGGCGATGGCACCTTGCGCGTGAGCAACGCTGGCGACATCGTGCCAGCGAAACAGCTCGCCCTGTTACGCAACCGGTTTGTTCGCTCAACAACCGATGCGACGGGGTCCGGTCTCGGCCTGGCTATCGCTGACGCAATTGCCTCTGGCGCCGGAATGACGCTGCATTTGCGGTCCCCTGCAACGGGACGACAAGACGGCTTTGAAGCAGAGCTTAATGTGCTCAATGGCACCTGAGAATTGTTGATGCTATGCGCGGCAACGTACCGACAGGCACCCGTTAGCCTGAGATGGTGTTCGTCCTGACGTCTCAACCAGTGCTCCGTGCGCAGTGAAAGGAGATGCAGGCAACCAAAGCGTTTCCACGCGTTATAAGGACATTATCATGTTTCGGACCAAGCCTTTCTCCAGCGGCCAGGCTGCAATGCGTATTCTCAGCATTAGCCTTGGCTTACTCATACTGAGTGCCTGCGCCGCGCCAGCACTGCCACCCACCAGTGCACTGCAAGCGGCGCAAACGGCGATCACCAACGCAGAAAGGGCGCAGGTTGCGGATTACGCCTCCCCTGAACTGGGCATGGCCCGCCAGAAACTGACGGCTGCCAATGCCGCCGTAGCCGAGGAGGACATGCTGCGTGCCGAACGTCTGGCCGAGCAATCCCAGGTTGAAGCCGAGTTGGCACTGGCAAAGTCGCAGGCGGTTAACGCGAAAAAGGTCAACGATGAAATGCTCAGGAGCAACACCAGCCTGAGACAGGAAATGCAGCGCAACACTGGGGGTCAACAATGAACACTGTCCATAAGGTTCCAGCGCTGCTCAGCGTTATCGCCGCTTCTCTGCTGCTTGGTGCGTGCGCCAGTGGTCCGAGTGCGCCTATGGGTGCCGCCGATACGCGCAGCAAGCTGATCAGCCTGCAAGGCGACCCACAACTGGCCAATCGCGCGCCCGTAGCAATCAAGCTGGCTGAAACAGCGGTGATCGCCGCCGAAAAGCCGACTGACGACGAAGCGCTGGGGCAGCACCGGGTGATCATTGCCGACCGCAAGGTGGAAACCGCGCGTGCCCTGGCCGAAACCCGGCTGCTGGAAGAACAACGTACACAGCTCAGCAGCCAGCGCGAAAGTGCCCGCCTGGAGTCACGTACCCGTGAAGCCGATATGGCCCATCGTGCAACAGATATGGCCAATGCAGAAAACGAGGCGCTGAGAGTGCAACTCGCTGATCTGAACGCCCAGGAAACAGAACGCGGTCTGGCCATTACCTTGGGTGATGTGCTGTTTGCCACAGACAAGTCAGAGCTTCTGGGCGGCGGCGCCAGCCATTTGGACAAGTTGGTGACCTTTCTTCAGCAGGAGCCGGAGCGCACTGTGCTGATTGAGGGGCATACCGATAGCGTTGGCAATGCCAGCTACAACCTGGCGCTGTCGCAACGCCGCGCCGATTCGGTGAAAAACTATCTGCAAACGCGTGGCATCAGTGGCAATCGTCTGAGTGCCTCAGGCCAGGGTCAAAGCGCGCCAGTCGCCAGTAACGACACCACGTCGGGTCGGCAGATGAACCGTCGGGTCGAGGTCATCATCAGCCATCCTGTCTCAAGCAACTAAAGGATATGGGCAAATACTCGGCTCCATTGGAGCCGAGGTTGCCTTGATACGTGCAAAGGCCTCTTGCCACAGCTGTTCGAAAGCCCTGCGCCTAAACATCATCGCAATACCACGCTACCTGCATCATCACGATTATTGCGCGACGCCGTTACGCCGCTCCAGGTCAAATACACGCTGAAAGGTTTGACCCTCCGAACTCAATAATGTATATACACTATATGACCAATGCAGATGCCGCTCTTTTCCCGATCATTGCCCAGGAATGCCTGTGCCGCAAAGCACGTATGGCAGACCGCACGATTACCCGCGCCTACGACGAGGCGCTTCGGCCGTGTGGACTGCGCATCACCCAATTTACTTTGCTGGTGGCAATAGGGTACGGATCACCTGGCTCCATCGGTGAGCTGGCTGACTGGCTGGCCATGGAGCGGACAACCCTGACGCGCAATCTGAAATTACTTGAGAATGAAGGTCTGATCATCTCGCATGCTGGTGCACATCATCGCTCACGGGCCATGACGTTGAGCACATCAGGAAAGGCTAAGCTCGATCAGGCATACCCACTGTGGCAGTCCGTGCAAAAAATGTATCGCGAAGAGCTGGGCCCACAGGGATGGCAGGAAAGTCATGAAGCCATGATCAGACTCGCAAATGTAGGTCGTTAAACCGAAACGGACAGGAGCAACTGAAGCACGCTTTTATTTAACAACGCCCTCGCGGGCATTTTTTTGAACCCCTAATGTGTATATACACCAAATAAGGAGATACACATGCACACCAAACTGGGTCGTCTAGAACGATACTTCCAAGTGGTGCTCAAGTTGCGCTGGCTGATTCTGCTGCTCGGGGCTGCATTAATTGCCGCTGCCGCGACGGCAATACCCACGCTGACCAAAGACACGTCAGCCGGGGCATTCATTCACCCCGACAATCCGGCGCTGCTTTACCGCGAACAAGTCGAAGAACTCTTTGGTCTGCGCGATCCGATTGTAGTGGCCATCGTCAATGAGGGCGATGAAGGCATCTTCAACCCTACCAGCCTTAAGCTTGTCGACTGGCTGACCAACGCCGTGTCGGCACTGGATAACGTTGATCCGGACCGCGTGATGAGCCTGTCCACCGAGTCAAACGTAGTCGGTACGGATATAGGCATGGAAGTAGATGAATTTCTTGATCCGCTTCCGACAACACAAGCACAGGCTTCTGCGGTTCGCCAGGCAATTGCCGATTTCCCGCTGTACCAAGGCAGCCTGGTAGCGCGTGACGGAACAGCAACCCTGGTTGTCGTGGAAATCCTGGACGAGGACCAAGCCCAGCAGACCTACGACGAGATACTGAAGTTGATCTCCTATGCACCCACGGGCGCAGAAGATGAACTGATGGTCGCGGGTGAAGGTGCCGTTGCCGGTTACCTCTCCAGCTACATTGATCAGGACGCCCAGCGGCTCAATCCCTTCGCCGGCTTGATTATTACGTTAATTCTGTTTCTTGCATTTCGTTCGCTTGCCGCCACCCTGCTGCCAAATCTGATCATATTGGCCACCGTCGCGATAACCCTGGGGCTCATGGCCGCCAGCGCTACGCCGTTTTATGTCATTACCAATGGTCTGATCGTCTGCATGATCGGCATTGCCGTGGCCGACTCCATCCATGTGTTCAGCCAATATTTTGAAGAACAGACAAAAACTCCCGCGGCACATCAACAAGAATTGGTGATTCGCACCATGCTGGTGATGGCGCGCCCCATTACCATGACGACCATCACTACCGTGGCCGGCTTTTTGGCCTTGTACAGCACATCGGATATGCCACCGATCAAGGCCTTTGGTCTGTTCGGCGCCTTGGCCGTTTGTGTCGCGTGGCTCTATAGCCTGACGGTGTTACCCGCCGCGATGAGCTTGCTGAAGTCACGACCCAAGACGTCACGCAGCGGCAAATCAGACAACCCGTCCTTAAAAATGAGCCAACGCCTGATGACCGGGCTGGGCTCTATCGTCCTGAAGTACCCCCGTACCGTGGTTGCAGTGGGCGTCACGGTTGGCGTTATTGGTGCCATTGGCCTATCCCGCGTCCAGGTCGAAGACCAACGTATTGAGAATTTCAAATCATCAGAGCCGCTATACCAAGCAGATAAGCGCATCAATAATGCCATGGATGGTACTTATCACCTCGACGTACTGGTTGAGACAGTAGACATCGAAGGCCTGCACGATCCAGCTCGTCTGCGCAAGATTGAAGCTCTGCAACGCTTCCTGGAAAACCAGCCGCATGTGAACGGCAGTACATCCATCGTTGACTATGTAAAACAGATGAATCGCGCGGTTAACGAAAACCAGCTGGATCAATATGTCATTCCGGATGACAGCCTGCTCATTGCTCAGCTGTTTTTGCTGTATTCAACCTCGGGTAACCCAACCGATTTCGAGAACGAGATAGATAGCACACACCGGCAGGCGCTGGTTCGCGCGCATCTCGATACAAATGCCTTCAGCAACAACCGACAGTTGGTTCCACAGGTAGAAGCGTACCTTGCGGAGCATTTCAATGAGCCCGGCATGAGCGCCACGTTGACCGGCCGAGTCCACGTCGACTACCACTGGATTAACGGTATCGCCCAAAGCCATACCAGCAGTGTTGTCGTCTCGCTTCTTGCCGTACTGGTGATGGCCAGCCTGTTGTTCAGGTCCTTGACCGCCGGACTACTGGCGATTGTTCCGGTAGGCATGTCGATTCTTCTGATCTACGCCGTCATGGGCTTTTTCAACATCTGGCTCGGGGTCGGCACCTCGATGTTTGCGGCCATTGCCATTGGACTCAGTGTTGATTTTTCCATGCATACCCTAGAGCGACTGCGAGAACTTGGTCGCCAAACCGAACGCCCTGCTATCGCAATCATGGCCGAGCTATTTCCCACAACTGGCCGGGCACTGTTGTTCAACCTCGCTGCCGTCGCGCTGGGTTTCGGCGTACTTTGTCTGAGTGATGTACCGCCATTGATCCGCTTCGGTGGATTGGTTGCACTCGCCGTGGGCACTGCATTCGTTGCCAGCGTAACGCTGCTGCCGGCTTTGGTACTGATGCTGAAACCGGCCTGCATCATTAGATCAACGTCCACTTCAAATGGTGTGACGCAGGGCGCCTCTACTGCGGCCATGCTGGTGATCATGACGCTCGGCGTTTTTAACGCCCCGGACGTTTCTGCTCAGGCGCTGCCCGACGGGCTGGAAATCATGCGCAACGTTGCAAGCCGTGACGAGGGCCAGCAAGTTTCCCGGGATATGCGCCTGGAACTGACGGACCGCCGCGGGCAAACTCGAACTCAGGAGATAAAGGCCTATCGCCGTTATTTCGACGAAGAAAAGCGCACCATCCTGTTTTATACAGCACCTGCAAACGTCAGGGGAACGGGGTTTCTTACCTACGACTATCCCGACAGTGCGGCAGAGGACGATCAGTGGCTGTTTTTGCCCGCCTTACGCAAAGTAAGACGAATCCCGGCATCCAATCGCGGAGACGCTTTTCTGGGCACCGATTTCAGCTACGAAGAAATCAAAAGTGAGAACAAGGTTGGCTTGCAGGATTACACCTTCCGCGTGACCGGGCAGGATGTGGTGGGCGGTATAACCTGCCTGGTGGTGGAAGGCACACCCGCGAATAATGAAATTGCCGACGAGCTTGGCTACAGCAGGGCAGTTTGGCATATCGATCCGAACATCTGGATCTCGCGTAAAAGTGACTATTGGGATGTAAATGGCAATCATCTTAAAACCATCGAGAATCTCGACATTGCGCAAATCGATGATATCTGGACGGTATTACAGGTACGGGCAAGCAACCACAAGAGCGGCCATAGCACCCTGCTGACCAGCACCAATGTCGACTACCAGAGCGATGTGCCTGAACGCACCTTCGACCAGCGCACGCTGGTAAGGGGGCTATAACATGGGGAACAGGTATACCTGGCTCAATAAACTGACCCTGCTGCTAATCTCGGCAGGGCTCTGTCACCCGGCCTCGGCGCTGACCTTCCAAGGTATTGCAGACTACAGCCTGGCGCTACGCACCGGGGGAGGTGACATCCAGAAGTCAGAGCTGGTCTTGACGCCCAGGTGGGATTTCAATCTGAGCGAATCGACCCGAAGCACACTGATCCTTCGCAGCCGGGCCGACGCTGTGGATACGCTTGCTCCGGGACAACCAACCCAGCCGTCGCGCAGCCACTGGAATCGCCGCGCCTACCTGGGTAGCCATGCGGATCTGGAGCTTAGAGAGCTTTATATCGACGCGACACTTGAAGATACCTATATCCGCCTGGGCAAGCAGCAGGTGGTATGGGGCCAGGCCGACGGCTTTCGGGTGCTGGATGTGCTAAACCCTATCGACTATCGCGAGTTTATTTTGCCTGACGTTGATGACCGCCGAATCCCCTTGTGGATGCTGAACCTCGAAACCCCACTCGGCGTGGGCATGTTGCAGTGGGTTCTGATCGCCGATCAGACCTATGATCAACTACCCGCCTCCGACGCGGCCTTTGCCTTCAGTTCACCCTTGCTGGTTCCAAGTGCACCTTCGAATGTGCCGGTTACGCTGGTTGACTACGATCGTCCAAAAAAACCACTGCAGGACGCTGATACCGGTGTGCGCTGGAAGGGCTTTGTCGGTGGCTGGGATCTGAGCCTGAACTACCTCTACCACTATCAGGATCAAGCCGTTTTCTACCTGAGCCAGAATCAGAACCGCGTGCGTGTCTCGCCCACCTATGAGCGCTCACATTTGCTGGGGGCAACCGCATCCAATGCCTTTGGCGACTTTGCCTTTCGTAGTGAGCTGGGCTATTCGACAGATCGTTATTGGGTTGCAGACCCGTCACAGGACGACAACGGCGTTGAAGCCAGCCCAGAACTCGCTTATGTCATAGGCATCGACTACAGCGGGTTGAGTGATACCTTCCTGAGCTTCCAGCTGTTCCAGAGCTACCTCACGGAGCCTGCCAGTTCCGTTGTACGCGACCAAACAACGACTCAGATTACAGCGCTTGCCCGGCACAACCTGTTGAATGAGGCCTTAGCACTGGAAGCCTTTGTTATTCACGGCCTCAACCAGGACGATGGTCTGGTTCAACTAAAAGCCCGCTATCAAATCAGCAGTGCGCTGTCAGGCCGAGTGGGCGCCGATCTGTTTTATGGCGACAGCGATGGCTTGTTCGGTCAGTTCAGACCTGCCAACCGAATTCATGCAGGCCTCAGCTATGCGTTCTAACCGTCGGATCAAAAACCCAGACAAGAGGGCGCAAGCATGACTAGTCAGACATCACGACCTGAGACATCAGCAACAATGAAAATCGCAACTTTACTGTCGACGCTTTTCCCGCGCTACTTCGGCGCGCTTGGGGCGCGCGCTTTTTTGCAGCCTCGCCCCAATACCAGCAGGCAACAATGGTCAGAAGCCTTCGACGGCTTTACACGGAGCACCCTCTGCATTCAGGGTCATCAGGTACCGCTTTGGGTCAAAGGAAGCGGTCCAACCGTGCTCCTGGTGCACGGCTGGGAGCGTGATCATTTTGCCATGGGCGGCTTCGTTTCACCCTTGCTTGAGGCCAACTTCCAGGTTGCTGCCCTGGACCTTCCCGGACACGGTGAAGCAGGCGGAAAACAGGCGCCACTGCCTTTACTGGCACGCTCGATAGCTGAAGTCGCGGCAACGCTCACGCAACCCTGTACGGTTATTGCCCACTCGATCGGCGCCGCAATGACAGCCTTGGCAGCAGAAGATTTTGGACTCAAGCCCCACAGTGTCGTGCTGATCAGCGCACCACGCGGCGCAGAGGACTATGCCCTGGCACAAGCCAAGCGTCAGGGGCTTGGCAGGCGCGCCATACAACATATGATCGTGCAGATTACTGAAGCCCTGGGAGAGCCTCTGGAACGTTACCGCGTTGATAACGCACTAACCTCTATGGCGGCGCCAATCCTGCTGGTTCATGCCGAGGACGACGCCATTGTTCCGCTATCCGATGCCCGGGACAATCTTCACGCCCCCACCGCTCGGCCGCTCTGGTTGCCGGTCGGCGGCCACAACAGGATTCTGGCTGACCAGCAGATGATTGCGGGGGTGCTGGGGTGGATTAACAGTCACAACCTGCAATCCGCCGAGTAATACGCCTAGGCGTCAACGCGAGAAACAAACAGAGCGCTGGGCAGCTACTACTGCCCAGCGCTCTGTTCCAACAACCCCGGCGTCAGACAATAAAGGCCGAGGCGGCCGTTTTGCCCTCAAGTGCCAACTGATTCTGCGCCTTGGCAATCTCGGCCAAACTGGCCATGGCTCGCGCTGAGCTCTCGGCATCTCGGTGAATATCCGCCAGGGTATGACCCATCACCACAGCCCGCTGGTTCTCGTCCTGAATGGCCGTATCGATGCCCTGTGTGGCTTGGCTGATCTGGCCAACCTGTTCAAGTATGCCAACCAACAGGTGGCTGGCCTCGGCAGAGGCCTGCAGGCACTGCCGCGTACTGGCCTGTTCGCGCTCCAGGCCGGCCGAGGCTTCTGACACCGTGGCACGCAGTCGGTCGAGCATCTGCTGGATCTGCCCGGTGGCTTCCTGAGTGCTGCGCGCCAGGCGTCTGACCTCGTCTGCTACCACGGCAAAACCCCGGCCCTGCTCACCCGCGCGGGCGGCTTCAATGGCCGCATTCAGCGCCAGCAGATTGGTCTGTCCGGCGATGCTCTCGATGGTGTCCAATACGGAGGTGATATCCCCAGCGGCTTTTTGCAGTTCGGCCATACTCTGGCAGGACTGTTTCACCTCATCAGACAGCTGTGTGACCTGCTGACTGACCTTGTCTACCGCGGCATGACCCAGGCTGGCGCTGCTGTCTGCTTGCCTGGCCAGCTCTGCCGATTGCGCCACCAATACCGCGATGCCATCAAAGGCCTGCAGCAATGCCATGGACTGCTGGTCCACAGCGGCCAGGGCCGCCTGCTGGCGCTGCGCAGCAGACTGACAGTCCTGAGCGATACCGACGTTGCGTGCACTGGCGGCCAGCGTGGCATCGGCACTCTGATGTATGCGTCCGACCAGCGCGGCAAAGGTATCGAACAATTGGTTGAGCGCACCGGCCATCAAGCCGATTTCATCCCGGCTGGCATCCGGCATTCTGCTGCGCAGGTCACGCTCGCGAGCGACCTGACCTATTGCCAGGGCAAGCCCATCCAGTGGCATGACGACCAGGCGGGTCAGCCACCAACTGCCCAGGGCCGCCAGCGCAGCCAGAACAACCACGGACAACAACACACCCATGATGATGTTCTCGCGCAGTGCATCCAGCGCCCCGAAACTTTCGCTGATGGCCTGTTCGGTAATCAGGGCAAAATTCCGACCACCGATCTGCAGCGGCTGCCAGCTCTTCAATACCGCTTCGCCAAGCAGGCCCTGGTCCAGACCGATACCACTGTTGCCGGCAATCGCTGCGCTGACGCCTGGGTTGCTGATGCGATAACGACCATTGAGGCGCTGGTAGCGTTGCATCGCCGCGATGTCCTCGGCCTGCTGACCCTGCAGCGGCAACTGCGCGAGGGTTTGCTCAGGGTTCTCGAACATGGCCCGGGGCTCGGTGATCAAGCGTCCGTCATCCGCCACCAGATAAGCATCACCGGTACGCCCAAGCCCAATCGCCTGCCAGTTGCCCTGCTCGGTCATGATGCTGGTGAAACGCTCAGCAGGCAGTTGCGCCACCAGAAAACCCAGGGGTTTATCCGGGCTGTAAACCGGGTGAAAGACCGGTACGGCAAAAAACACCACATGCTCGTCAAAGTAGCCGCTGAAACGGGAGAAGTCGGAGACCCAGAAGCGGTCCTTGTCGGGCTGATCGCGCATCTGGCCGACCAGCTCTGCCAGCGCCGATTCGGCAAAGGGGCCGGTAGCCAGCGAGGTGGCATACACCGGCCCTTTGCTGACGCTGTAAATCACCTCGAGGCTGGCGGCATCCACCAGCATCAGATCGTGGTAACCATATCGCTGGGTTATCTCCCGATAACTTTCGTGATACCGCCGGTGCTGCTGGCCGTAGATGGTGGCATCCTCAGGGTCAACCAGCTGCGCCAGTTGATCTGCCGGGTTGGGGTTGTCCCGGACATAGTTGTTCTGGATCAATAGTCCTTCGTAGCGGGTCTGGCTAATCCAGTCCTGGAAGGGCGCTTCACGTCCCAGCGTACGTTCAGCGTATAGCGGCTGAAACTGCTCGGTATACCACTGCGTCATGCTGGCCTGAAGCGCCTCCAAAGAGGGCGCCTGCACTTCATACCGATAGGAGACAAAGGGCCGGACAAAACCGTAGATGGCTTCCTGGGTCATACGGTTGTTGGCTGTCGACAGCAACAGGTCATGGTGGCTTTTCAGCTGCAACTGCAGGCTGGTAGCCCGGCCGCCTGCAACCGCCTGAAACTGAATTTTGACGCTGTCATCAACCACCTGACTGCTTCTGCCCAACGCCTGCCAGCCGGTAAAGCCAGATGACAGCACCACCGCCAATACCGTCAATAGCGACGCACCGAGCATTAAACGCGTAGAAATCTTCATTGGATAGATCATCACCAGAGGGCTGAGCTCCGGCGATAATATTTCACTGACATGACGGTCAGGTTACAGGCGCAAAGCCGCAGCCCTCTAGATCGCAGGATGCAGCCTATTGAGCACAACCGTCAGGCCCAAGACAATCAACTGCGTCACTATCAGCGTGGGTGCAAAAGGTTGGTCCAGCCATAGACTGGCTACCCAGGCGATGACAAAGGCCAGCAGGGCCAGTACCTGACTCCAGATCAGCAACTGCGCCAGATTATGCGCCACGCGCGCGGCGGCCCAGGCCGGCAGCAGCAGCGTGGCCATCGCGCCAGGCACACCCAGGCTCTGGGCACCCAGAACAATGACCAGCACCAGCCAGGCCAACTCCAGCATATGCCAATGCCAGCCTGGGCCAGGCTGCGCACTGACATCCGCTTGCCGCTGGGCCCAAAGCCAGACGCTGCGCAGCCTTGGCAGGACTATCAGGCTCACTGCTACCAGCACGACCAGCCCGATCAGCTCGGCCAGGCCGGTGAAATACAACTGGCCATCGACCCAGCGAGCCGCAGCCAGACTGGCAGTGGCGATATTGGCAACCAGCAGGGTAATCAGCGCCAGACCCGCCAGAAACAGCGTCAGGGATAGCCGCTCGGCATCCTGCCAACGGCGCTGGATCGCCAGTGCCAGCGAAGCCAGCAGCAACGCCGGTAGCAGCGTTGGTACTGTCAGTACCGAGGCCAATACGCCGCCGACTGCCGCCCATTGGCTGACCGCAAATACCTGCCAGACCGAACCGCGCAACAGCAAGCCGACGCCCGCTAACGCCAGGAGCAGGGTGGTCAACAGACCGTTGACCAGGGGCAACAGAAACCAGTCATGCAGGCTCAAGCAACTGCTCCATCGGGGTAGCGGTAAAGCCCAGCGCACGCATGAAAGCCTCGTCGTGGCTGGTCATCAACAAGGTGCTGGTGGCAGGAATGCGCTGGATCAGTTGCACGGCCGTGGCGCGTACCTCGGCATCCAGATGATTGGAGGGTTCATCCAGCAGAATCAGCCCCGGACGGCCAGCCGTCCGCGCCGACTGCAATACCGCGGCCAGCCGCAGCACTTGCCATTGTCCGCCGCTCAGGCGATCCAGGCGCTTGCCCAGCAGGGCCTGTACGGCCGGTAAATCCGGCGTGGTTGCCTGCATGGCGGCAAACCAGTCATAGCCACTGAGGGGCCAGGGCGAAGGGCGCGGATGTTCCTGTGCCAGATAGCTCAAGGCAGCATCCGCCAAGTGCATATCACCGGATAATACCTGTGCCCGGCCCGCCAATGTCTGCAATAACAGGGATTTGCCACTGCCATTGGGTCCGGTTATCAGGCGCCGTTCACCCTGGTGCATACGCAGATTCAACGGCCCCAGCAGGGGTCGCTGAAAGCCCATGACCAGGGCGTTGCACTCCAGCAAGCAAGGCGCTTCAGTCATGGATAAAGACACCGGCCCACTGCGCCATCAATGCCAGATAGCTATCCAGTGTTGGCTGTGCCGGCTCCAATGGCAGGGGATTGACCGACCAACCGAGCCGTTCCTGCAGATAGCGCGCGCCGCGCTCTGGCTGAAAAACCGCAAACAGCACATGACCCTGGGTGTCCGCCAGTTGGGCGGTCAGCTCACGCAAATGTCGCGCGGTCGGCGGAATGCCCGGTACCGGCTCCAGATAGCCCACCACCTTGACCGGCAACCATTCACTCAGATAGTCCAGATCCTCGTGATACGCCACATAGTCCTGGCCTGGCCTGACCTGGGCAGTCAACCGTTCGGCCTCCGCATTCAGACGATCCGCCAAACGCGCAGCCTGCTCGGAAAACAAGTCGGCCTGGGCTGGTTGCAACTGCCCCATGCGCTGGGCCAGTGCTTCGCCGAGCAAGGCCAGGCGCTGCGGGTCGATGGTAAAGTGCGGGTTGCCTTCGGCATGCACATGCCCCATGTTCGGGCCCTGTACGGTTTTGGATTGCCGCAGGCTGACAAAATTGGCGGCGCGAAAGTCGCCGGGCCGCCCTTGATTGATGGCCGGGTTGGCCGCACCGCTAAGCGCCGCTGGCAACCAACCTGCTTCAAGACCTGCACCTATGTGCAGCAGCAGATCGGCACGGCGCATGGCCGCCATATAGCTGGGTCGGGCATCCAGATAGTGCACATCCCGATCAGCCGGTGCCAGCACCCGCACTGTCACCTGATCGCCACCAATTTCATTGGCCAGCATGCCCAGACTCGGTGTGGTCGCGACAATCTGCAAACCTGCGAAGGCCGGTTGTGCCAGCAACAGGACAGCAGCCAGCAGGATTCTGGGGAGCTTGATCAGTTTCAGCATTGTTTGCATGTAAGGCTCCGAAAATGCCGGTGCTGCCTTGCTCAGGCAACACCGGCATCAGGTACAAGTTGCGGACCTCCCTGTCCGCGCCGATCTTCAGAAGCTGTGGGCGGCGTGCGCACCCAGCGCGACATTCAACTGCAGCATGAATTCAAGACCATGATCACGGCCTGAGCCGTGCCCATGGTCATGCTCGTCCTCATGGCCACTGGCGGCGAAATCGATGCGACTGAGTTGGGCTCGCAGAAACACCGGCTCGATAGGACGGAAGGTCAACTGCGCACTTTGCCGATAGGAGGTATCGAAGCTCTCTACCCCGGTTGGATGCGATGTTACTGCCTTGTTGGTCAGGCCCAGCGCTTCAGCCCTTAAGCCCACTTCCCAGCGCGGTGCAAAACCGTACACAGCCTCAACATACAGGCCGTCCTGGCGCTCGCTGTAACTGTCGCGCTGGTCCCAGTGGCTATGATCATCATGCTCATGCTCGACGTACTCGGTGAGGTCGCGGTGCATGTAGTAGTACTCACTGGCCAGTTTCCAGTTGCCATGGCCATAGGTCTTGCCCGCATCGAATTTGTACACCGCATCCAGACCGGCAAACCAGGCATCGCCTTCAAGTCCATGGGCATGTCCATCATGGCCTTCAATGCGTCCGTACTGACTGACATAGCCGGCAGAAACGCCGTATTGAGCGGCATGCTGGTCGCCCATATCCGGTGCCAACTTGGCAAAGGCGGTGACAATACGCGGACCGCTTTTTTCGCTGACCGGCAATTCATCGCTGTACTGTGAGACGCTGTTCTCCTGCTCACCCTGCAGTAGCTCGACACCCAGGCGGGTATAACTTGAGACAGGCGCCAGCCAATTGAGCTGTACGCCGGTGTCCTGCAGACCGTGGTCACCAAACAAATATTGGTTGACCAGCGGGCGGTCAACAAAATCCCAATCATGGCCGTGCTTGCTGTTGATATAACCAATATCAGAGAGGAACTTGCCGGCCTTGAGCTGCAAGCCACCCGGCAGCGAACGCGTGGTCAGATAGGCTTCCTCGACCTCAAAGTCGCTGTCGTCGAAGCCGATCAGCAGGGTGCCATCCATGAAGTCACCCAGACGGGCTTGAAAGGCCAGCTCTGAATGCCCCATGTTGAAACCGTCGTCAAAGCCATGATCATGACCACCGTGATCGTGGTCATGATCATGCCCACTGGCAAAGCCGGCTGGCTCGTCGTTGCCCTCGGTGATGCGGTTGTAATACACACCTTCGAGGATCAGTGACATGTCGATATCAACGTCCAGGTTTGAACGACTTGGCGTAGCGGGCTCGGCCAGCAGGGAGGAACTGAAAAACAAGGCAGCCAGGGCGACTGCAAGGGGTTTGGGTGACACATTCATAGTGGGCAGACCTGATTGATAACAAGCTAGAAATGAAACGTAATAATGTAACATTTACTAAATCAGGTCAATCACGCACTCAGAACGTCAGGGAAAGTTCAGTGGGCGGGCGTGACTGATGCGCGTTCGCGCCAACGCAACACCAGAATGGTCAGCGCGGGAAGGAAGGTGACGGTGACAATGGCGGCCCCGAGCAAGCCAAACAGGACAACGGCGCCCACGCCACGGTAAAGCTCAGTCCCCTCGCCGGGCAAAAAAACCAGCGGCGACAAGCCGCACAGCGTCGTGAGGGTGGTCATGGCAATCGGCCGCAAACGGGTTTGCACGGCGGCCAGCACGGCATCCACCACCGATACGCCAGCCTGGCGCAGATTGAGCCGCGCCTGCTCGACCACCAGGATGGGGTTGTTGACCACCGTACCCATAAGAATCAGAAAGCCGAGCATGGTGATCATGTCGAACGGCTGCCGCAACGGCAGCAGACCGAACACCGGCAACAGGGCACCGACCAGGTTCATCAGGGCCAGTCCGACTATGCCGGCAGCCACTCCGAGCGGAATCGCCGTCATGATCAGCAGGGGGTAGCCCCAATGGGCAAAGATCGCCACCAGCAGCAAATAGACCACGGCAATGGCAATGAGGAAATTGCCGGTCAGTGCATCACGGGTGGCATTGAGCTGATCACTGGCACCGGAGATATCCACATTGATCGAAGCCGGAAGTTCACCACTGGCGCGCATCGTCTCTAGCAGCTCGCTCCTCACCCGCTGCACGCCAGCCTCAAGAGGCACGTCAGCGGGCGGGATGATATTCAACGTGACAGTACGGCGCCCATCGACACGTCGGACAATGCTGGTATCCACCGTTTCCTCGATACGGGCCAGACTCGACAACGGCAGTGCCTGCCCAGTGGCCGTTTGAATCTGCACACCAGCCAGCCGGTCAAGCTGTGGATCACGGCCCTGACTGCCATACAGATAGATATCGATCTTCTCGTCATCCAGAAAGAAGTCATCGACATAGGCCCCTTCGGTCGCCGCGGCGATGGCAAAACCGATGTCTGCCGTATCCAGCCCCAGTTCTGCAATCCGGGCCCAGTCCGGATGAATCTGGATCAAGGGCTGGGCCAGGGTCAGGGTCGAGGGCTGGCTCTGGATTCTCGGGTTGTCGAAGATCTGACCAGCCCGGGCATAGGCGGCATTGGCGGCCTGGTACACCGACGCCAGGTCGGCACCGGAAATGTCCAGATTGATGCTGCGCGTACCCCCGTCATTACTGGAGATGATCGAACCCTTGGCGGCGAAGGCGCGCATGCCGGGGAACTGCCGGTAGTAGCGGGTGATTTCATCCATCAGGGCTTCGATATGCCGCGGGTTGAGAGTTTCAGCGATGATCCGCAGCTGCGTTGGTGTCACCTGCATGTTCAGATAGGCCATCGGTGGTACTGCCGTTTCGCCGGCGATATAGGCCTGATCCTGTGCATTCACATGGGGTAGAAAATAGTCTTCAACCTGCTGGGCGATGGCCTGCATTTCCGTCAGGTTGTAGCCCGGTGGCGCGGTCATCACCGCGAAGGTCTTGGGTTCTTCGCCTTCAGGCAAATACTCGGCAGGCGGGGTAAGCCAGAGCATGATCAGCAGACTGCCCAGCAGGGTGACGACAAGGGTGCCGGCACGCCGCGTTGGCCTGACCACCAGCCAGCGAACTGCCGCCATCAGTCGCCCGGTCCAGCGCCCCCCGGTCACGTTGCCATATTCATCGGTAGCTACATCAGTGCGACCAAAATCCAGTCGCGCACACAAGGTCGGAATCACCGTGACCGCCACCAGCATGGACGCCAGAATAGCGGCCGAGATGGCAATGGCAACATCAGAGTACAACTGACCGGCCTCCTGCTGAATGAACAGGATCGGCAGAAATACCAGAATGGTCGTGGCCGTTGAGGCCAATACCGCTGGCCAGACTTCCATCACGCCCTTGAGCGCTGATTCAAAGCGGTCCAGACCCAGGCGTCGATGTCGCTCGATATTTTCCAGCACGACAATACTGTTATCCACCGTCATGCCAATGGCAAAGGCGATGCCTGCGAGGGAAATCACATTGACCGTGCGGCCGGCCAGCAGCAGGCCGATAAACGCGGCAATGGCACACAGCGGGATGCCGACAACACCGGCAAAGGTGGCCCGCCCGGAGCGCAGGAACAGGTACATGACCAGGGTGGCAAAGACGGCGCCTATGCCCAGATTGGTCCAGACATTGGCTACCGAGGCCTCGACATAGCGCGCATCATCCGAGGTCAGACCCAGGTGCAGTCCCGCCGGCTGCAGTACCTCGCGGTTGATCGCCGCGACTTCATCGAGCATGGCGTTCTTGATGTCGATGACATTGGAGCCACTCTCGCGCCTGACCTGCAAGCCAATGCTACGCTGGCCGTTGACGATCGACAGCTCACGGACCCGCGAACTACCCTGTTGCACCGTCGCCACATCCGCCAGTCGCACAACGCTGTCACCCCGGCGAGCAATGACCAGCTGTTCGAGCGCGGGAATATCCTCGAAACGCCCTACCGTACGCAGCAGATAACGGCGTTTTCCGGCGTCCAGCTCACCGGCGGATACATCCTGATTACGGCTGTTAATCGCCGCTCGCAGGTCGGTCAGCGCCAGCCCGCGCTGGGCCAGTGCGGCCTCATCAACGGTAATCTGTATCTGCCGCTCGGCTCCCCCGCCCACCGTCACTTCCGAGACGCCGGGGACACTTTCCATGCGCGGCCGCACACGGTCCTCGATAAAATCGCGCATCAATTCGATGTCCAGCTCACGCGGGTTACCCTCCAGCGTGGCGACACGAAAATACATGAAGGCATTGGACGAAAAGGAGGCCGCCACAATGCGCGGCTCATCAACGTTGTTCGGGTAACCCGAGACCTGACTCAAGGCATTGTTGATCTGGATAAGACTCTCGGTAATATCCACCCCGAACGGGAACTCCAGCTCAATTTCAGCCGCGCCACTGGACGCGGTGGCCGTCATGCGGCTCAGGTTCGGGACATTGCGTAGAAAGCGCTCCTGCTCAATCAGGATTTCCTTTTCAATATCCTGAGGTGTTGCACCGGCCCAACGGGTTTCGACGGTAACCGTGCGCACCTCAAGATCCGGGATCATCTGCACCGGAATACGCAGTGCAGCCGCAGCCCCAAGAATCAATACGATCAAGGCAATAACCGTGACCAGGGTGCCATGCCGGATAATCGCAGCAAACATCAGGGCTCACCCTGTGCTGACAACTGCACCTCAAGCCCCTCACTGAGCAGCTCATTACCACGGGTAACAATCTGCTCGTCTGCCCGTAGTCCATCCGTCAAGGCTACGCGCCCGTCAAAGGCGGCACCCAGCTGAATGCGCTTTTCCGTAACGCTGAATACCCCTGACTGCTCGGTTGGCAGCGCCAGCCAGACCGTCACCCGTCCATCCGGGTAACGGTTGATCGCATCCCGCGGCACGGTCAGCCCTTGTTGCCCGGTTGTTGTGCGCAGCGTGGCTTGCACCGCCATACCGGGCAAGGCGACAACGCTGTCTGGTGCCACGGCACGCAGCAGAAAGGTCCGAGAAGCAGAATCACTGACCGGCACCAGCGCATCTATGCGCGCCTGCACAGCCTGGTCCTGATGCATCAACCAGAGACCCGCCTGCTCATTGATAGCCGTGTATTGCTCCTGCGGCACTTGAAAATCCAGTCGCAGATTCTTGGTATCCACCAGGCGCACCAGTTCGTCACCCGGCGACACCCACTCCCCCAGATCGCGCATGCGCTGACTGACGACCCCGTCGAAGGGCGCCATAATCCGGTGACGCCGCAGTAGCACCTCTGCCTGACTGCGCTCAGCCTCAAGACGAAGTACGCTCGCCGCTGCGGCTGCAACAGCGTTTTCCCGAGTACTGATTTCAGTCGCAGCAATATTCCGCCCGACGCCTACCGAGCGGGCTTCAGCCAGCCTGCGCTGCGCTTCCGCCAACGCCACCCGACCTTCTTCAAGCAGCGCCTCAGATTGCTGCAAAGCCAGAGCAGCTTGCTCATCATCCAGCCCGATCAGCAGTTCACCGGCGGTCACCTCGCTGCCCGGCTCGACCACAACCTGATCAATCAGACCCGCGACGGCAACGGATATGCCCGATGAGCGCATCGGATTGACCGTACCGCTGAGCGACACCTCAGCGAACAGCTCGGTCTGATCCACCCGCTCAATCCGTACTTCAGGACGGTCCTCAGCCATCAGCTGGCTGCACCAGCCTGAGAGCAACAATGGCAAGACCCACACGCCTGTCGATAAACGCATCAACGCAACTTCCCCGTATTGGCACTGAATATAGTCATCAAGACTACAACATCACCTACACAGGCAAAGCTCACGCCACCCATTAAAGTGCAACAGGATGCTTAGCCTTGCAATTCAGCCTCTGTTTTCTGTTGCGCTTGTGGCACCAGCAACACATCACCACATGCGACCAGCGTTTCCTCACCGTTCCTGGTGGCATAGAGCTCGGCGGTGGTAAATATCTGTTGCCGCCCTGGCTTGATTACCTTGGCCACAACACGGAAATGCTCACCAACGGCAGGCCGCAAGCAGCGCACCGTGTATTGCGAGGCCAACACCTGGCCGCTCAATGTTGCGGCGGCAAATCCGCAGGCGGTATCAATCAACCCACCCTGGACCCCGGCGTGCATGAAGCCGGCGTACTGACCCATTTCGGCGCGCCACGGCAGCGACAACTGCACGGCACCGGACGACACCTCATCCACCTGCAGGCCAAGCCAGTTATTGAAGGCGGCAAGCTGAGAGACCGCACGTAATCTTTGCTGTAACTCCGGGTTATTCATCATCAGTCCTCTTCAGGATGGAATGGGTGCAGCTATCTTGAATACCGCACGGGCAGTTGCACAAAGGCGACCATCGGCATACAGGCTGGCATCGGCGAAGCACAGCGTCTTGCCGATTTGCCGCGGCTGTGCGCGAACTTCAATCCAGTTACCCAACTGGCCGCTACCGAGGTAATCCACGCTCAGACTGACGGTGACCAGCGCTGTCCGACCGCCCAGCTGATGGGCACAGCTGAGCCCCATGGCATTATCCGCCAGTGCACTGAGCAATCCGCCATGGACAAAACCGCGGCTGTTGACGTGGGCCTGGGCAGCTACCAGACCGAGGCTGAAGCTGTCATCACCGAAGGCGGCATAAATTGGCTCCCAGGGCTCGGTCAAACCGCTGGATCGGGTGTGGCGACTGAATCCCGGTGGAATCTCGGCTGGCTGATTCATGGCATACATGGCTCCTAATGGATGATTTTCCATATGAACATTTTCATGTAGACCGGTCACTATATTTTAATCCAATCAATTGCTTCGATAACAGACAATTGATGATCTGGATGATCAGGCAGGGCGTTGCGGCATTCTCATCCACTGCGCCACTTCAGCTACTGCATCGTGCAATGGGCGAGCGCTCATCTCAACCCGGGCCTGAATCAACGCGCCCTCCAGCACGGCAATACTAAGGCTGGCCAATCGGTAGGCAGACTCGGCAGGAAAACCTTCTGCCTGCAACCGGCGACGAAAAACCGCCTGCCAGGCTTCTAGACCTTCACTGGCCGCTAGACGGAGTGCAGTGGAATGCGGGACGGTTTCAAGAATGGTCGTGGCCATCGGGCAGCCGTCACTGAACGCCGACGCTTCAAGCCAAGCCCCGAGTTGCGCGGCAAAGGCCACCAGCAGATCGGCAGCAGAGGCATGCTGCAAGGCCAATTGTTCCAGTGTGGCCAATGCCTGACTGGCCGCAAACCGCAGCGCTTCTTCACCCAACTGTTCCTTGCCCAGGGGGAAGTAGTGGTAAAGCGAGCCCTTGGGTGCCTTGCTCTCGGCCAAAATGTCTTTAAGGCCGGTATTCGCATAACCACGCTGACGAAAGAGCTTGGCTGCAGCCAAAACAATATTCTGACGATGGCGTGGCGCTGCAGACATGGAAAGGTCCTGACTCAAGGATTGGAGCACCGCCTGACATCAAGCAGGCAGAGTGCCTTGCGGGCTTTGTACGCCAACCATTGTAGCCTGATGGGCCAGCCTCAAACAGCGCTGAGGTGATCTCTGATAGCAGCCTGTACCGGAACCCTATTTGGTGGCCGCTACACGCATAGCCAGCGCTGTCCGGTTTGTTACTTCGGTTTTACGAAACAGTGCATGGATCTGATTGCGCACCGTATTCGGACTGGAACCGAGCTCGCGGGCAATCTGCTTGTTACTGATGCCGCTGGCGACCAACTTGAGGATCTGCACTTCACGGGCGGTGAACTGATACCAGTCCAGGCCTGTGTCAGCCTGCTCGGCCTGCGCAGAAGGAGGAGAGTCATCGGTACTGTATAGCTGCCCGGCCTGCTCAACCAGTTCGGTCACCATGCGCTTGACCGCTTCAATATTGTTCCAGCGCCTGGTCGAACTAATGACAACAAACAGGAGGCTATTTTCACCGAGCTGACTGGCATGCACGGCAAAACGCCGTCCAAGGGTTGGCTCCTGCTTGAGCAGGCGCCGACCAATGCAGGTGCATTGGCCGAGATCAACCAGTGATGGGGTGCGCATAGCGGTCCAAAGAGCAACCAGTGACGCACAGTGACTCTGGAGAGTCTCTGGCTCTTCGTGAATTTCGCCTTCAAGAAACAGAATTTCCCTGAAGTGCACAGCAGGGCCATTTACATCCGTAATACCAATGGCGGTACAGTCCACGTCCAGTTCCAGAAAGGATGGCGCCTGCATGCTTTCCTGAAGCACTTGCCAACTATTCTTGACACCTTCCATGTTCAGTCTTCCTTAGTAGATGTGTCTAGTTCCCCCATTATAGAGCCATCCGTTGATTGACTGGTACATTTAGCAGCATCCGTTTTCCGCTGAACAGCACGCGTCGGCCTGAGCGCCTTCAAAGGATACTAGCCCTTTGGTTACCTTTGGATCGCGCAATGATGGCGTGTTGCAATCAAATGGTACCGCCTGTGCCAGCGGCGGCTCGTTGACACTGCGCAGCCCCAGAAAAGCACCCTGATATGGTGCACGCATCATCAAGTCAAAGGTCTTTGCGCAGACCGCAACCCGTTCGCCACGACGGTAAAGGTGGCCATCATCGTCACGCACTTCCAGCCAGGGTCCGCGATACATAACAGCCTGACCCAATTCCCAGCAGGGGCCTTGCTTACCTTTATAAGCCTGGATGCTACACATGCGCACTTCAGCGTCGCCAATACGGTCAATCGCTTCGCCTGCCGTTGCTGACCAGTGCAAGCTGATGCCGTGAAATCCGGCTTGCTCGAATGCCGCAATGATTGCTGTCTCCGAAGGGACACGAAGCGCTGCGCCCGTCGGCGCCGACTTGATGTTATGCCGAGCAGGCAAGGTTTCATCACTCACCAGCAGGGTGCAGATGACACTGCCGGTTGCACTTAAACAGCGAAAGGCCTCCGACAGCAGCTTAGCCTCATCAATGGTATCTATGCGGTTCAGGGTGAAATCCATGAAAATACTATTGGCCCATCCGTCAGGTACCGCTGGTGAGCGCTCAATGCTGTAACGCAAGCGTTCTTCTAGGGCCAGGTAGGCGTCGATATCACGCATAACCGCTCCCTGAAGCATGGACTCAATAGCGCTGGCATCGCGGGACAAGTCCGCCAGCGCCAGCAGTCGAACGCCACTGGCGTTATCGACCAACCCGGTACTGATACGCAAACGTCGAGGATCCTGATCCGCAATAATCACCTTGCCACGGAGATTATCCGCACACAGGGGCAACATCTCGGAATAGGCACCACCCCACCACAGCGTGTTGGGCGTGGTATCGGTCTTCTGCGACTGTTCAAAACGGGCATTGATCACGGCAACGGCGTGATTAAGCTCACGTTGCCAGGGTTCCAGTCTTAACCCGTTAGTTTTAAGCATGCTCATTGGCGGTAGCATCCCAGGTCTCGTGGTATTCACGGTATTCGATCTGCGCTGGCAGCTCGTCCCCGAAGCGTTCGTAATAGCGTGGAATGAGCACGGATGAGCGAACAAATCGATCCTGACACACCTGCAGCGTATCCATGGTCGTTTCAGTAAAGTTCAGGCCATGCTGACCCAGCGTTGTGAGCCATTGACGCTCAAAGTCCCATTGATAAGCGCCAATTTCCAGGTTGGTCTGGGCAAAAGCCAGGTAACCACGCTGGCGGATATTGATGGCCTTTAAATCTACGTCTTTGAGGCTTTCATAGAAGATAACGGTCTTCGGGCGTATGACTTCACAGATCAGGCGCCATACGTCTTTCATCGACGGCGTGCTCTGGTTGTCAACCACCAGGTTGACGTATTCACCTGCAGGAACCCAGCGCAGAATACTGGCCACACTGGACTGAAATACATCCTGATGCAGCAGGTTTAGGGGCTGCTCCGTGGCCACCGTATGCAGTTCAACATGATGTCGATCGCACAGCAGCCGTTCAATGCCCATCCACTGCTGATAAAGGCCATAGCGCTTGCCGCTGTAGCGGCCGTCCATTGAGCTGCCGATCACCACCGAGGGTCTGATGACCAGAAAGGGCAAGCCGGATTGGGCCACGACCCACTCCGCAGCACGCTTGGTCAGGGTGTAGTTGGTGGGATCACTGGGGGGTTCCGACAACGCCGCTTCCGGTATCACATCGCCTGAATAGCCTGCCGAATAGGCCGTCGAAACAAAAATAAAGAAGCCAACGCCGGCCTGCTTGGCTGCCGTTGTCAGCCTGGCAGTGAAATCAACGTTCATCGCTTGCAGGGCTTGATTATCGAAGTAATCAAGGCAGCCTGCGCAATGAATCACGGTGTCGACGGCGCCTAAGCGCAGCATGCTTTCAAGTGACTCTGTCGACGCCGTCTCGGCACCCTGCCAGTACACGGTAGTGACGCGCGATTCATATTCATCCGGCGTCTGCCCTAGCGCAACCAGTTCGCGCTGAACCTCTTGCGGAACCCGACTGCCATTGTCTGCCTGACGGGTTGGAATGACCACATGCTCAGCCCAGCCATCGCTAAGCAGTTGCGCCGCCATCAATGAACCAAGATAGCCGGTGCCTCCCGTAAGCAGTACGCGCTTTCCGTGCCGCGGTGTTGGTAATGGTGCTTTCATTGGGCCCCCTGGAGTGCCATTCCTTTGCCTTTATCCGTTGTCTGGGTCAGCGCATTGAGAATCATCGCCTGTTCTGGCATACCGCCATAGGAAAGCAGAATCTGATCAACGATTACGATCGGGAAGGCGCTCAAGCCATGCGCCATAAAGAGTTCGGAAACCTGTCTGGCAAGCTCCGCTTCCTGGGCATTCAACTCGCCAGAAATCTTCGGCAGAATCGACTGCGCGGTTGTCACCGTGAGCGTCATTACCGGCCAGTCCAGCTCAGCCTCGTTCACAGCCGCGCGCGCCGTCGCCTCGATCTGCTCGTCCACCTGTGATGTACCCGGCATGCAGCAACTGGCGGAGACCACCACCACAGCTTCCGTTCCGAGTGCGCGTTTGACCTGATTGATGTCTTCTTCCGACGCTTTTTTGAAGAAACCGAGCATGTCTTTACCTCTTTTATGAATGGTTACACCATGAATGCGATAGCCAATCCGAGCATCACTGCACAGGCAATGACGGTCAGTGTGTGGGCTATCACCAAGGGGAGTTTGAACAACCTGAACAGCAGCATGACCTCAGGCGGACTGGTACCTATAGCGGCGACCAGAAAGGTCACCAAGGGTCCGACCGGAAAACCTTTTTCAATCAGTGCCAAACCAATGGGCAAAGCGGTAATGGGCGAGATGTAGAGCGGCACGCCAAGCAGCGCACAGGCCAGATATAGCCAGCCAACAGGCAGTTGCTCGAGCAGATTCACCAGTGCCTGCTGGGGCACCACTCCGTATATGAGACCGCCAATCACCAAACCGGCCAGCAGATAAGGCGCCACCGTGCGCAACTCTTGTTTGGCTGCCAACCAGGCAAAGCGCGATGAAGGCTGCCAACCCTGCCAGGTTGCGGGGCCCTGGCCCAGAAATGCAGCAGTGCTCTGCGGCGTAGGCTGAAGTGTGACGTGTTTTGCCAAACCAAGCCCGCCAGCAGCCACACCGGCGGCAGAGGTCAAGGCCAAACCAAATAGTATGAATACAACGGCGGGGAGAATACCCACAGTGATCAACAGGAGAATAAATACACCCTCGCTGACTATGGGCGAGGCCACCAGAAAGGCAAAGCTCGGCACAAAACCAACCCCTGCCCTGAGCATGCCGCTCAGAACAGGAATGGTTGAGCACGAGCAGAAAGGCGTTAATACCCCCCCTATACTGGCAACAAAGGCTGAGCGCCAGCTGGAGGAGCCCATCATCGAGCCCTGTGTGGACTGAAATGGCACACGTTGCTGCAGCATGACTACAGCCCAGGTGATCAATAGAAAAAGCCCGATGAGCAAGGCACCGTCCATAAGTAAGAACTCAAAGAACGGGCGGATACCTTGGGCCAAGACTGTCATGTCAAACATGGCGGCTCTTCCTGAGCTATAGCGCAAACAGACTCAACGCCTCAGGCGTTGGCCAGGCCTGCGTTCATAGACGGTGTGCCACCGTAGGCTTGCATGGACTCGATCAACACAGCTGTTACCGCGGGATCAAAATTGGCCTTATCAAGCGTTTCCACGTAGGTATCCAGGGCTTCGATACGAATTTCGTCGATATCGGTTTTCAGGTCACCCAAAGAGAGCGCACCGCAATCGATATTCAAACGATCACACAGGAAGTGACAGCTGGTACTGACCATACTGAACAGCTCTGGCATAACGCGGTGATGGGCCCACTTGAGACTTTCGTGAACGCCTTCAGGATCCTTTTCGATCAGACCACGAATGCGCGTCAGACCAATTTCCAGGTGCTCCAGCTCATCTTCCAGAATTTTGCCGGCCAGCGCCGACGTATCAGGATCACCCTGACGCTGCAGGGTACGATAGAGCACGATGGCCATGGTTTCGGTCATCAGATCCTGGATCACCAGGCATGCGGCCAGATCCTTGTTCTGCACAGCGGTGCTGAAATGGCGACGGATATTGAACCATTGTGGTTCAACGATTTCTCGCATGACGTTGTAGTCGTGGCGCTTGCCCAGACTGGCCAGCATCAGGATATGCTTGGACTCTTCATGGGCCTGCTTAACGGTTTCGATCTTGCTTTCGGTATCCGGCATCAGCGGTACCATTTCAGAATAGTTCTCAACGGCCATCACTTCACCAGCAATGGCGTTCGAGGCAATATAGGCAATCAGGTTGAAATAACCATCGCTCTTGTTGTGCTCAGCGCCAAGCTCCTCGCGGCGACTGACTGAGCGCAAATCGGCGGGGGCTGACTGGGTTGATTCTGTGTGACTGCACATCTCGTTCATGATGATTCCTCCTATCAGGCTTCAAGGACAATCCCTTGCGACCCATGATCGGAGGACTAATACGAGAGAACAATAGAACATATATTCTATTCATCCCCCACCTTACTTGCCTTTAGGATGCTTCAAAGGTAAAGATGAATGCATTGGACGCGAATTACGTTCTCCATGGAGTAAGGACATCATGAAAATCAAGTTCTTTAATGCCCACCACCTTGGACTGATAACATTATCGGTGCTGGGTACACTTCTGCTTGCTGGCTGCAATCAAACATCGGATCAAGACAATGCTGGCCGCATCAGCATTGTCGGCTCAAGCACGATTTCTGCATTGATCGGTGAAATGGGCAAGGTCTATGAGCAAGACAACCCCGGCATCAGGATCGATGTTCAGTCCGGTGGAAGTTCACGCGGGATAATGGATGTGCGCACTGGCACAGCCGAACTTGGCATGGTCTCACGGGCCCTTAAGCCAGACGAAAGTGACCTGCAGAATGTGGTCATCGCTCGCGATGGTATTGGCATGATTGTTCATGAGGACAACCCGGTCACCGGCCTGAGCAGGGAGCAGGTTATCGGTATTTACACCGGCCAGATCACCAACTGGAAAGAGGTGGGTGGCCATGATCTGGCGATTACCGTGGTGAGTAAAGCCGAAGGTCGCTCTACCCTGGAAGTCTTCAGTAATCATTTCGGCATGTCATACCGAGAGATTAGCGCCCACGTCATCATTGGCGATAACCAGCAAGGTATTCAAACCGTTGGCGGCTCAGCCGCAGCGATCGGGTATGTATCCATTGGTTCTGCAGAATATGAAGCAGAGCAGGGTGCTGCGATTCGCCTGATAGCCGTTGACGACCAGGTACCGTCCACCGAGGCCGTAGCCTCTGGTGACTACCTGATGAGCCGCGATCTTAATCTGGTGTACCAGGAACCGATTACCGATCAGGTACGCAACTTCCTGGCCTTTAGCCGTTCCAGTGCCGCCTCAGAGCTGGTCAACCGTATGTATCTGATTCCGGTAACACAGTAAATCTCCGTCTGACCTGAGCAGGCTAGCCAATGAAAGCGCCAACATTTGGAATGATTGCGCCAAGCCTTCCAGCAACACGACGAGGGTGGCTGTTTTGGCCCATCATGGGCGGGCTCGCCTTGATGGGGGCGCTGATCATTGTTCTGATTGTCGCGTTCCTGTTACGCGAAGGCTTCCCGCTGCTTGCCCAGGGCGGCATCACGCGCTTCTTTACCGACGAAGGCTGGTGGCCGCTCGAAGCCAGCTTCAATATGACGCCGATGTTGCTGGCCAGTCTTTATCTGACCCTTGGTGCCCTGGTGGTGGCAACACCTCTCAGCCTCGCAATTGCTCTGGTTACAACATTCAAGGCGTCCGCGGGCCTGGCACGCTTGCTGCGCAACCTAGTGGAACTGAGCGCTGCGGTGCCAACCGTGGTATACGGCCTGTGGGGCGTGACGTCGATCGTGCCCATTCTGAATATGTGGAATCCACCCGGTGCCAGCCTCTTGGCCGGCATTCTGGTTGTGGCCCTGATGATCATTCCAACCATCACGCTGCTGACTCAATCTGCGCTGCAGACAGTGCCACAAGCTTATATTCAAGGTGCTGCCGCACTGGGTGTGTCGAGCAGTCAAACTCTGCTGCGAATCGTCATCCCCTCAGCCAGTCAGGGTATTTTTTCAGCCATGGTATTGGGTGCTGCCCGGGCCATAGGTGAAACCATGGTGGTACTGATGGTGTGTGGCAATATTGTGCAAGTCCCCACCTCGCTGTTTGATCCGGTCAGGGCCTTGACTGCCAATATCGCACTGGAAATGCCTTATGCCATGGGCGATCACCGTGCCTCTCTGTTCGTGGCCGGACTGGTGATGTTGATGCTGGTCAGCGTACTGGTCGCCTTGGGCGAGTGGGCTGGGACGCGGCAGCGGAGGATGGCCGCATGAAACTGGGTCTAACTCAACCACTCAATTACCGTGAAACGGCCTGGAACGGGTTAATGTATGGCCTGACTCTGGCCGCTTTCGCGATGCTGCTATGGCCGCTTTTCACCGTCTTCAGTAACGGATTTCAGGCACTCAGCCTGGATTTTCTAATCACCAACCCGTCAGACGCCGGACGCAGCGGGGGCATTGCTCCGATTCTGGTCTCGACTCTGGCTATTGTCCTGGTCAGCCTTATCGCCGCCTTGCCTCTGGCCTTTGGTGTAGCGGTAATGCTCACCGAAGGCTTTGATCCAGAAGGCTGGCCAGCGCGGCTGCTGCGCTGCAGCCTCGACATACTGGCCGGTATTCCGTCAGTGGTATTCGGCCTATTTGGACTTAGCTTTTTCTGCCGTCAACTGGGCTTGGGTTACTCGATTCTGGCTGGCGGGCTAACGCTGGCTTGTATGATTTTACCTACGCTAGCGCGGTCAATTGCCTTTTCTCTGGAGTCCGCCGCTTACGCACATCGTTCTGGCGGTGCCGCACTGGGTCTGTCGAGACAATCGGTTTTATGGCATGTGCTGGTTCCAGTTGCGCTGCCAGGTATTTGTGCAGGTATTGTCCTGGCGATGACACGCGCGCTGGCAGAAACCGCCGTTCTGCTTTTCACCAGCGGCTACGCAGACAGAATGCCCGAGTCCCTGCTTGATTCCGGGCGCAGTATTTCTGTGCATATTTATGACCTGTCGACCAATGTACCGGGCGGCAGTCCCAATGCTTACGGTTCAGCCCTGGCGCTCCTGCTGCTGTTGGCCATGCTCAGTTTCAGCGTGCATGCCATCACCCGGTGGATGCAGCGGCGCATGACGGGCACCACAACTCGGAGTCACTGAATATGATCACTGAACATGGCGCCATCGCACTGAAGCCCTCAGCCCAGTCTTCGGCCATACCGCCAGAATCTGTCACTCAGTTGGAGGGCCTTGCGGGGGACTATATTGAAATCGACAATCTCTCGGTGAGCTATGACAACTGCACCGTTGTAGAGAATGTGACATTGCGCGTTCAGCGCAACTCAGTTACCGCATTGATCGGCCCGTCCGGATGCGGCAAATCGAGCCTGCTTTACTGCCTGAACCGTCTCAACGATCTGGTGCCTTGCTGCTCAGTGGAAGGCTCGGTCAACTTCAGTTGGATGGACAGCCAGCAGCTGGAAAAAAATGCGACCCAATTGCGCCGACAGGTCGGCATGTTGTTTCAACGACCCAACCCCTTCCCTTTCTCGATTCGCAAGAACCTTGAATTCGCTCTCCGGCAGCATGGGATCAAAGACCGTGTCGACATCAGCCGTCGTGTTGAATCTGCACTACGTGAGGTTGGTTTGTGGGACGAGGTGCATGACCGTCTCGACAGCTCAGCCATGTCCTTGTCAGGCGGTCAGCAGCAACGCCTGTGCCTTGCACGGGCGCTGATACTGGACCCGGATGTGTTACTCATGGATGAGCCCTGCAGCGCCCTTGATCCAATCTCAACCGAAAAAATTGAAACATTGATTCGCAGTCTGTCAAAACAGCGGACCATCGTTTTGGTCACCCACAGCCTTAATCAGGCAAGACGAGTGGCCGATCAGGTTGCGGTGTTCTGGAAGGTGGATGGTGTCGGTAAGCTGATCGAATGTGGCAAGGCACATGACGTCTTTGAGCAGCCACAGCATGCCTTGACGCAAAGCTATCTGAAATTTGCCTGAATCGGGCTGCAGCCCTTTAAAAACGGCATGGTATATCTGTTCCATTGTCGTCATAGGGTTGCGATTCCTACCATGGAGGCATGAAAACACATACCTTTGATTCGTCATATTACTCCACTGCGCGAGTGCTACCACTCCCGCTTCACGCTCACACTCTGCTCACCCATGCAGCACAGGTACATGCCTCTGCCACTGTGACCTCCGTGGCTCTGGACGGCACGATAACCAAGCAATCCTATGCGCAATTGGCAAAGGCTGTAGAGCAGCGCAGTGCCGAGCTGCAAAGGCAGGGATTGCTGCCTGGGGATGCGCTGGTCAGCTTTGGTTTGAGCTCCCTGGAACAACTCACCTGGCTTTACGCCGCTCTGCAGCAGGGGGTGACAACACACCTGTTCAACCCACAGCATCGCCCCGAGGATCTGACCCTTTTCCTCCAGCACCTTTGCCCCTCTCTGCTTTTGCATGACAGCACCACAGCTGATGCTGCCCGCGCCTTTGCCGAGAGGTTCAAAGACATGGCACTGCGCGACATGGCATCGCCCGGCGTCGAGTCAACAGAAGCCTACCGCGCACCCGTGTTCGACGAACAGACGCTCTCGCATGTCTGTTATTCCTCCGGTACCACAGGTATTCCCAAGGTAGTTGCCTACACACACAGATCCACCCTGTTGCATGCCTGGGCCTGCGCCTTGCCGGACGCCATGGCGCTGAGTAGCACTGATCGTGTGATGCCCCTGATGCAGAACTTCCATGCCAGCGCCTGGGGTGCGCCCTTTGTGTGTCCGCTGGTCGGTGCCGACCTGGTTCTGGTACCGCTGAATCGCGATCCTGCCCAATGGTTTCAATGGATCGAGGAGCACAAGATCACCGTACTCGGGGCGGTGTCTGCCCATTGGCTGGCCCTTGCCCAGTACATGCGTGCCCATGGTCTGCGCTTCAGCACCCTGCGCCGCACCGTGGTTGGCGGGACCCGACTGCCCTTTGAGGTGGCACTGTTTATTCAGGAGGTTTTGGGCGTCGATGTATGCCATGCCTGGGGCATGACAGAGACATCACCACTGGCCACCATTGAGCGCTTTAATAGCAACGATGCCTCACTGCGGCATGGCAAACCCGTCTTTGGCATCGAGATGGCCGTGCAGGACCGCCAGGGGGGCTGTTCCACCAAGGGCACCGGCGAGCTAATGGTCCGTGGGCACTGGGTTGCCCATTACCCTGAGGGTGACGGCGAGTGGTTGGCTACCGGCGACTTTGCCACATTACACGACAGTGCCCAGCTGGAAGTCATCGACCGCATGGAAGATGCGTTGGTCTGCAATGGCAATCCGCTGTGCTCGGCCTTGATCGAGCACCAGGCGCGCCTGGTTCCCGGTGTCGCAGATGCGGCCCTGCTGGTCACCGGACGCGACAGCAATCACTGCGTGCTGGCCTGGATAGCCGCAGCCGAATCCGACCCTGCAACGGTAGATCTGGCTCTGCAGCAGCATATCGCCAGTGCCTTCAATGGCTGGGTTCCGACGCACTGCACCCTGGTGGAGAGCTTTCCCTACACCCCCTCTGCCAAGGTGCAGAAGCATCTGCTCAAAGAACACATCGCCAGCCTCCATAACAATAACGAGACGTTAAGTCCCCGTTTTTCCTGCCGAGGTCATGACTCATGACAGACATAACAAAAACACCCGCAGCAGATGCGATTAAACACAGTGGCAGCAAGAGTTCATTGCCCCTGGAAAAATACCTTACCTGGGTAGTAAATCATCGCGCCTGGGTGATCACCCTGATTCTGGCTCTGTCTGTTTTCTTCGGTTTTTTTGCCGCAAAACAGCAGGTCATCATCAACCCTGCCGCGGTAGTGCCGCAAAGTCATCCCTACATTAAGGCCACCAATACCATTGAACGGATTTTTGGCTCGAAGTACCTGGTTGTGATCGGCCTGACGCCGTCCGAGGGCGAGGCCCTTCAGCCTCACGTTTTGGAAGCCGTACGGCGCATTACCGAGCGACTCTATGCGGCTCCTTCGGTCACCAACCAAACACTGCTCAGCCTCTCTTCGCGACAGGCCAAGAGCATAGCTGGTAACGCTGAAGGCTTTGAAGCCCGGCCCTTGCTGGCGGATCAAATACCGACGAAAAGCACCGAACTTGACGCTTTGAAGAAGGCAATTATTGCCAATCCGATTTACCGCGATGCGGTGATCTCAAGTGACTGGCGTACCGCAACCATCATGCTTGAGCTGAAAGAAAACGCGAATGGCTTCGGCGCCATGCTTGAGGAAGTGCATGGGATTCTGAGCGAGGAAGATCTCCAGGGCATCAATGTGTCCCTGAGTGGCAACCCGGTTTTTCTTGAGCAAGCAGAGATCTTTGCAGATCGTATCAACTGGCTGTTTCCGATCGCCGTGTTGGTCATTGGCTTGTTGCACTTTGAGGCCTTTCGAACTGTACAGGGACTTATACTACCGCTGGTTACCGCCTTGCTGTCGGTAGTCTGGGGCGTCGGTATCATGGGCCTGATGAAGGTGCCTATGGATATCTTCAACTCACCCACACCGATACTTATTTTGGCAGTAGCCGCCGGGCATGCTGTGCAGCTACTGAAGCGTTACTACGAGCATTTCATCGAGCTGGTCAACGTGCAAAAAATGGCCCCGCATACAGCCAACCGTATTGCAACCATCCAGTCCCTCACCGCAGTGGGCCCGGTGCTGGTGATCGCAGGTGGGATTGCCGCATTGGGGTTCTTTTCACTGGTTGTCTTCGAGCTGGAAACGGTGCGCGCTTTCGGCATCTTCACCGGTATCGGCCTGCTCTCTGCGGTGCTACTGGAGTTCACCTTTACTCCAGCCGTGCGGGCCAGTTTGAAGCCGCCGTCAGCCGCGCACATAGATACTGAAATGAAGCCGCGTATCTGGGATCGCCTGAGTGCAGGCATCGCCCAAACCGTGGTCAGTTCGATCAGTCGTCGCTGGGTTCTGGTGTTCTTCGTGGTGCTGATCGGTGTGGCGATCGCCGGCTGGCCGAAAGTGCATGTCGATAACTCAAGCAAGAGTTTCTTCTCCGACTCGTTGCCGATACAGCAGGACGACAACCTGCTCAACGCCCAGACCGGTGGCACCAACGTGTTGTACATCATGGTTGATACCGGGCAGCCCGACGGCATCAAGGATCCGCAGATACTGAGTGCCATTCGCGCGATCCAGGCGGATGCAGCCACCCGGCCGATCGTGGGCAAAACCCTGTCCATTGATAACTTTATTCAACGCATGCACCAGGCCGCGCTAGGCGATCCGGCACAGGCTCAAGCGCTTCCCGATGATCAGGACCTGATCGCCCAGTACCTGTTCCTGTACTCCATGTCTGGCGACCCTGAAGACTTTTCAGCCCATGTTGATTACGACTATCAACGAGCCAAGATCTCGATCATGTTGCGCACCAACAGCAATGCCGAAATTGATCAGCTGGTGAATGAGTTGAGCACCCTGGCCGACCAACGCTTCCCCGACCATGTAACGCTGTCATATGGCGGCGAAGTCGCGCAGACACTCGCCGTTACCGATGTCATGGTGCATAGCAAGCTGCTCAATATCGGCCAGATTCTTACCGTGATTTTCCTGGTGGCGGTGATTGCCTTTCGCTCGTTTGTTGCCGGCTTGCTGGTGCTCTCGCCACTGTTGGTGGTGCTGTCTCTGGTGTTTGGTGTGATGGGCTACTTCGGCGTGCCACTGAACATCCCCAACTCTCTGATCTCGGCCATGGCCGTGGGCATTGGTGCCGACTACGCGATCTACCTGATCTACCGCATCGGCGAGTACACAAAACAGGGCCAAAGCCTGCCGCACGCGGTTGAAATGGCAATCAAAACGGCTGGCAAGGCCTGCCTGTTCGTTGCCACCGCGGTGGCCGGTGGCTATGCCGTGCTGATGTTCTCCTACGATTACAAGGTACATATGTGGCTCTCGACCTTCATCGTTCTGGCTATGCTGACCAGTGTCCTGGCTACCCTGACACTGATTCCGAGTGTAATTCTGACTTTCAAGCCGGCCTTTATTTTCCGCCGCCGTTCCGGGGATGGTGGCGCTGTGTTGCTGATCATTCTGGCCTCGATCGGCTTTCTGACCTACTCACAGGTGGGCTGGTCAGCGGAGCAGGAAGCCGCGCAAATTATGGAGCGCAATGCAGCGGTGACGCGC
Organism: Halopseudomonas sp. 4NH20-0008; assembly: GCF_057548395.1. Classification (NCBI taxonomy): domain Bacteria; kingdom Pseudomonadati; phylum Pseudomonadota; class Gammaproteobacteria; order Pseudomonadales; family Pseudomonadaceae; genus Halopseudomonas; species Halopseudomonas sp. 4NH20-0008. The sequence continues at coordinate 275,723 of NZ_BAAJMD010000002.1, read as the reverse complement.
TTCAGTACCTCGACTGCAGAGGCTGAATTTGTCCTGGAGAACAAGAGTGGTTCTACCCGCACTCGTCGCTCGAATATGGCCTCTAAACTGCAGGAGAACGGTCTGGACACCATACGCCTGGTCCGTTTCGATGCTCCTGCAGATATTCGCGGTACCACAACCCTGCTAATTGAACACACTGCCGCCGATGACGACATGTGGGTCTACTTGCCGGCCATGCGCCGTGTGCGTCGCCTGGTGGCCTCAAACAAGAAGGACAGCTTTATTGGTACCGACTTCAGCTTTGGCGATGTCATGGGCCACAAAGTCGAGGACTGGCAACACAACCTGTTGCGCCAGGAGCAGCGTGATGGTGTTGAACACTATGTCATCGAGTCGCTGCCGGTGGACGACGACGTACGCACCCACTCAGGCTATGGCCGGCGGGTAACCTGGGTACGCGTCGACAATTTTGCCACCAGCTATGTAGAGGCGTTTGACGTACATGATCAGCCCTACAAGACCTTCAATTTCTCCGATATCCAGCAGGTTGATGCGGAGAACGACAAGTGGCAGCCGATGCGCGCCGAGTGCACCAACCTGCAGAGCGGCCATAGCACGACCATCAGCTTCAGTAACTTCAGGGTCGGTGAGCCGCTCAGCGACAACCTGTTTTCCGCGAACAACCTGGCTACCAACTAAGGGGCAAATGATGTGTGTATCTCGACTGCTCCTTGTGCAGGCCAGTGCGCTAGCAATGCTACTGCTTGCGACCCAGGGGTATGCCAAACCCGCACAGCTGACCGGCGAAGTCACCGCCGGTCTGTGGTCATCCAACCGCATGCTGGACGACAGGCACGCCGTGTCATCCAATCGCCTCAAGCTCAATCTTGACTGGCAGGCCTCTGACAATCTGCAATTGCGCTCAGTCGTCTGGGCGCTCTCCTCACCAGAGCGGCTGGATGGCAAGCGCGAAGATGCCGGGGTAACTGAACTTTATATCCGTAACAGGGACTGGCCCTGCACCCCGGCACTGGGCAAGAAACTGGTGCTCTGGGGTCGGGCAGACGGCATCAACCCGACTGATCTGGTATCACCCACCAACTTCCGACGCCTGACCCCGGAAAACAATGACCAGCGTTCTGGCAATTGGGGCTTGCATCTGGATTGTGCAGCGGGCTTGGGCCGGTTGCAGGTGCATGTACTGGACCGCTTTCATTTCAATGATATGCCACTGCGCCAGACACCCGGGGTAACCTTTATCGAGGAGAATCCCAGCGTCCGCCCAACGCTGGCGATGAAGTATGACGTGCTGGGTTCCAGCGCTGATTGGTCAGTCAGCTTTATCGATGGACACGACCCCTTTCCTACCTTTGCCGTTCGCAATATGACACCCCAGGGCATCACCCTGGGACAGTACGCCACGCGCATGCGTATGCTCGGCAGCGACCTGACCCTGGTGCGCGGCGAAACGGCCTACCGAGCGGAAATTGCCTGGATCGACTTCCAGCAGGCCTCGGCCGCATCGGTTGCCCGGAGGCGACCTTACACCTCGCTTATTGGTGGCGCCGAGTGGTATCTGGGGGATCGTGAGACCGTGTCTGTACAGGGTTTCTGGCGACACCTGGAGTCTGTTTCGTCCCGTCCCGGCAATCCGTTGATGGAACAGATCCAGGAAGCCCAAGCGCTGATCAGTAACGAGCGGGATACCGATCAGTATGGTGTTACCTTCAGGTACGCCAGACCCTTTCTCGACTCCAAGGCCAACCTGGATATCTTTGCTGTTTGGACCGAGCCACGGGGAGACTGGATGCTCAGGGGGCGCGTCAAGTACGCCTTGACCGACAGCTGGCGTATCAACACCGGTTTTGATCTGTTCCGCGGACCGCAGGATGCCTTCCTCGGTCAACTAAGGAACAACTCGCTGACCTTCGTCGAGGCCAGTTACCTGTGGTAGGGCGCTAAATACGGCTAATATCAGCAAAGCCGCCAAACACAACGGGCCAGTGCTTGGCATTAACCCGTTCGTTTGGCAATCTGACCTGCCTGGCCACCCGCCTGCAGATCCAAACCGGAGAGACCCGATGCACGTCTTGTTCATGTGTACCCATAACAGCTGCCGCAGTATCCTCTCGGAAGCTCTGTTCAACCATCTGGCGCCGGCCGGCATGCACGCCATAAGCTCGGGCAGTTTTCCCAGTGGCAAGGTAAATGCCCGAGCTCTTAAAACCCTGGAAGCCGCAGGCATCCCAACCCAGGGTTTGACCAGCAAAGCATCGGACGCCTTTGAACATGCCCCGCCCGACATCGTCATTACCGTATGTGATCGTGCCGCCGGTGAGGCCTGTCCGGTGTTTTTTGGTCCTGCCCTGAAGGCCCACTGGGGCCTGGCTGATCCGTCAGCTATCACAGGCAGTGAACACGAGATTGAAGCGGCTTTTCAATCAACCCTGGCGCAAATCGATCGACGGGTGCGGGCCTTTATCGCCTTACCCTTTGCACAGATGAGTCAGGATCAGCTCAAGACCGCGCTGGCTGAGATTGGGAGTCTCTAAGCTTAATTGGCAGGGGCTCAATCCAACTTCAACAACAGTGAAACAGCCAGGCTCAGCAAAATCAAAGCAATCAGCGAATCAAACAGTCGCCAGGCACGTGGGCTGCTGAGTTGTCTGGCCAGCAGGGGCGCAGCTATGACCAGCGCGCTAAACCACAAAAACGATCCCAGACAGGCGCCCAGTGCATAAGCCAAGGGGCTGGCTTGCTGCGCACCAACACCCCCAATCAAGACCACGGTGTCCAGATACACATGCGGGTTAAGCAGGGTAATGGCCAGGGTCGCGGTAATCAGCTTTCCGGTGCCGCCAGACTCCAGTCCACCCTGCAGGGCCAGACTGCCTTGTCCGCGCCAGGCGCGCTGTGCTGCCTGGTAACCGAGCCAGAGCAACAGGGCGCTGCCGCCTAGAGTCAACACCGGGACCAGAGCTGGCAGCTGTTGCTGCAGTGCATCCAGGGCAAACACACCGCAAACAATCAGCACACTGTCACAAGCGATGCAGATGCCTGCTAACAGCATACGGTTTTGCCCCCGCATACTTTGCGTCAGTACCCAGGTATTTTGCGCACCGATAGCAACAATAAGACTGAGCGCAATACTCAAACCAGCGAAAAATGACCCCATAGGACCTCCTGTTAAATCAGGTCGCCATTCTCGTCCGGGTGGCATATATTAATCCAACGAATAAATCTTCTTCAGGATTAGTATTATTAATGATGGATTATCGCCTCCTATCGGCGTTGGCTGCGGTGGTTGAAGAGGGCAGTTTTGAGCGTGCAGCCCAAAGGCTGTATTTGACCCAGTCGGCAGTCAGTCAGCGCATCAAGCAGCTGGAAAGCCGCCTTGGGCAAGCCACACTGCTGCGCACCAGCCCGCCAAAGCCAACCGGCTTTGGCCAGCAATTGCTCAATCATCTGCGCCAGGTTGAACAAATGGAGCTTGAACTGGGGTTGGGTGATCCGCAGGAGGCACCAACCCTGAGACTGACGGTGAATGCCGACTCACTGGCAACCTGGCTACCGACAGCATTGGCACAAGCGCAGGATGCCTTTCCGGGCCTGCGCTTTCATCTCAGCGTGGAGGATCAGGCGGTGGGACTAAAACGAATGAAAAATGGCGACGTCATGGCCTGCCTGTGTGCCAGTGACGAAGCAGTCAACGGCGGCCGCGCCGAGTTTCTTGGCTACTTGCGCTACCGCGCCGTCGCTACGCCGGACTTTATTGCCAAACACAGTGCACAGCTCGGCAAAGACCATTGGCTTGGTCGCGCACCGTGCCTGATCTTCAATCAGGATGATCGTTTGCAACACGAGTATTTGAGTCGACATGGCGCGGGCAGCCCGCAACACTGTCATTATTGCCCCAGCTCGGAAGGTTTTGTGCAGTCAGTGCAACAAGGCATGGCGTTCGGACTGATCCCGGAGTTACAGATAACCGATCAGCTGCGCAGCGGCAGCCTGGTTGAGGTGCTGGCAGGTACGCCGGTGGATGTACCCTTATACTGGCATTACTGGCGCGCAGAAAGTCCGGCTCTTAAAGCCGTTCGCTTAGAGGTAAGACATGCTGCCCGGCAAGTACTGCTGAGCAGTTCAAATTAGCCGCTCCTGATCAACACCCGGAGCGGCCAAACCGGTCTAAAAGCTGAACACCCTGCGCTCAGGTTGAAGCATGGCAGCGGCCATGGCATCCGGCATAGCTACACCCACACCGTCCTTCAGGTGCTCAATAGCATGGCCGGTATTGGGTAAATACAGCGCACAGACCGAGACAATAGCGCCCTTCTGCATGGCGGCACCGAGCAATTGCGCCGGTGTAACCTCATTCGGCTTGAGCGGCTCACCCCCGGCCTCCCGCAAGGCCAGATCACCCGCTTGATCGCACAGCAAAATATCCACCTGAGCACCCTGAGCCTGCATCTGGTTGGCCAGCACCATGGCCATCCCCTGGGTCATACCGCTCTGGGCACTGAGTATCACCGTGACCTGCTGTGTGTCGGCCTGGGCCAGTGCAGCTGCCCCAGACAAGGCCATTGCCGCCAATAATTTTTTCATCACTATTCTCACTTACAAGAGGAGGGCTTGACCGCACCTGACCCTGTTGGACCAGGCGCTGGACAACAGTTCACTTCTTCAACTGACAGGTACGTATGCCCAACAGGGTGTAAGCCGGACACCAGTTGAGTACGCCAGTTGCCAGCGGCAAAATGCCAATCCAGGCCCATAGCGGACCGCCCAATACCGCCCAGGCAATCAGTGCCAGACCCACGACAATACGAAGTACCTTGTCGATGCCACCTATATTTTTTTGCATGATGCTGCTCCTCTGATAGTGCAAGGGTAAAATTACGGCCGGTACATCTTGTCCGGGTTCATGCGTGGGCTCCAGGGCAGTCCAGTGTTCTGCCATCCCGATTGCAGGCGGAAGCCTGCTTTCGGTCCCTCCCTGATGCTCGGCCCCTGAAAACCGTCAATCACATAGCGGGCATTCGGGAAGCCGTTTTCCCGCAGAAATTGTGCGCTTGGCTCACCGCGCTCACTGCCGGATCGGCACAAGGTAATAATCTCGGCATCCGGACCAAGACCGCGCTCAGCCAAAGCAGCGCCAATCTCTTGGAGAAAGTTCGGGTTACGGCTAATGCGGTAAACGCCACGCTCTGCATCCCATTGGCTACGATCAACCAATAAATAGGGAATGTTGGTGTGAACCGCATCGGTAAAACCGACAAACATGATTTCCACCGGATCGCGCACATCCACAAACAGCATCTGGCTGTCAGACTGCTGAACCTTGACGTACACCTCTTCAGCACTGATCGCCATGTCGGCGGCCTTCAGACCCGTACTGGCCAGAAGCAGAATCAGGCTGCTCATCAACACTTTCATTGTCTTATCTCCCATGTTTGGTGATTACTCAAAAGTGGGCAGAGTCGGTGTAACAACCGGTCTGCAGGCCTGAACCCAAGCTTCGTAACCGCCGCTTATCGAGCGCACGTTGAGATACCCCATCTGCTCCAGGGTCAGTGCAGCCAGCGCCGAGCGACCGCTATTCTTGCAATACAGCACTATGTTGATGTCCCGAGCTGACAGGCCCGGCTCACTGCTCAACTTGAACTCCAGAATGCCGCGCGGAATATTTACAGCGCCACTCAAATGCCCCTCGCGGAATTCATCGGGTTCACGCACATCCACCAGCACATCCGCTTCCTGAATCGTGCTTTGCGCCTCTTCCAGGCTTATTTCGTGAATACGTGCCTTTGCTTCTGTTACCAGATCATGGGCTTGCTTCATGCCGGTCTCCTGCCATCAAGGGATTGGATTAAAAGGGGCTGATCGGTCTGCTGCCGGGTTGCCAGGGTCAGTTCCGGAGCCAACACCCTGAGCGCCTGGTACTGACTGATAAAGACCTGTCCACCAAAGTGCTCAAGGAAGCTGGAGCGCTTGAGCTGATCCATCACAGGGCCCTTGACCTCTGACAGATGCAACTGCACTCCAGCGGTTTTCAGTCGTTCGGCAATGGTTTCCAGCGAGTCCAGAGCACTGGCATCTATCAAGTTGACGCCGGGACACATCAACACGACATGGCGTACCTGTGGACGCGCAGACACCAACTCGCCGATCCGGTCCTCTAGAAAACGGGCATTGGGAAAATACAGGCTTTCATCCACCCGTAGCGACAGCACGTCCGGCGACTCGACCACGGCAAAGCGTTCAATGTTACGGTAATGCTCACTGCCCGGTACTTGCCCCACCACCGCCATGTGCGGCTGACTGGTTCGCCATAGAAAGAGCACCAGCGACAGGGCCACACCCATCAGAATGCCTGCCTCCACACCGATCAGCAGTACACCAAGAATGGTGATCCATTGCGCTGCACCATCCTGCCGTGAATAGCGCCAGGTGCGCCCCAGCGATCCCAGATCAACCAGACCCAGCACGGCAACAATGATGGTTGCCGCTAGTACCGCCTGCGGCAGATTGTGCAGCAGCGGGGTCAGCAGCATCACACTGGCAGCAATAGCCATGGCAGTGAATACACCGGCCATGGGCGTCTGCGCACCGGCATCATGATTGACCACTGAGCGTGCAAACCCGCCGGTAACCGGGAAACCACCGCTGAACGCCGCGCCCAGATTGCTCGCCCCCAGGCCCAGAAGTTCATTATCCGGCTGTATCCGTTCACGACGTTTGGCCGCCAGCGTCTGCCCGACCGATACCGACTCAACAAAGCCGACCAGACTGATCAGTAGAGCCGCTGGCAGCAATTGCAGAACTAGCGCCAGATCCAGCGATGGTAATGTGAATCCAGGTAGACCACTGGGAATTGCACCAACCACCTTGACCCCGGCCTGATCCAGCTGCAACAAGCTGACGACCAGGGTCGCGAGTACAATCGCCAATACCGGACCCACCTTGGCGAGATTACCCGCCAGCGTCGAGGACAAGCCGATACGCTGGAGCAGTGGCTTGAGCTGCGCACGCGCCCACCACAACCAGACCAGCGTCAGCGAACCGATCAGCAGAGTGGGCAGATGGGTTTCGGGGAGTGACTGCAGCAGTCCCAAGAGGGTTTGCAGAAGGCTGTCTCCCGGCACGGAGATGCCAAGAATATGCCTGGCCTGCCCCAGGGCAATGAGTATCCCCGAGGCACTGATAAAACCGGAAATGACCGGATGGCTGAGAAAATTGGCCAGAAACCCCAGCCGCAGCAGGGCCATACCGACGAGGATCAGTCCGGACATCAACGCCAGTAGCATGGCCGCGCCGATATAGGCGGGACTGCCCGCCGGGAATAACGGGGCCAGTGCGGCTGCGGTCATCAGCGAGACAATCGCAACCGGACCGACAGCCAGAGCGCGGCTGGACCCAAACAGCGCATACAGCAACAAGGGTAGAACACTGGCATACAAACCCATGATCGGTGGCAAGCCGGCCAGCATGGCATAGGCCAGACTTTGCGGAACCAGCATTAGCGTAACAATCAGAGCAGCAAGACCATCCTGCGCTGCGCTGACCTTGTTATAGCGGCGGCCCCAGTCAAGGCAAGGCAACCATTGACGCAGGCTCATTGGGCCGATGCCCCGCCGGCATGGACGACAAACACAGGGAACAGCCGCGGAGGTGCAAGCGACTTCATGACCATGTCCTCAGAGCTGGTCCAGTGGGATTTTAAGATATCGCACACCGTTATCCTCGGCTGGCGGCAATTGGCCACCCCGCATATTCACCTGTACCGAAGGCAGAATCAGTGTTGGCATCCCCAGGGTGGCATCTCGCGCCCGGCGCATCGCTACAAAATCACTTTCATCTATACCCTGATGCACATGGATGTTGTGTTCACGCTCCTCCGCCACTGTGGTTTCGTTGCAAAACTGGTCACGCCCGGGCGCCTTGTAGTCGTGACACATGAACAGGCGTGTTTCCCCCGGCAAGGCAAACAGCTTGCGAATTGAACGGAACAGGGTGTGCGCATCCCCACCCGGAAAGTCACAGCGGGCCGTGCCGTAATCGGGCATGAACAGGGTGTCACCGACAAAGCCGGCATCGCCGATCAGATAGGTCATGCAGGCAGGCGTATGACCGGGCGTATGGATGGCTCGAGCGGTCAGGCTACCGACTTCAAAGGTATCGCCGTCCTTGAACAGGTGATCAAATTGGCGTCCATCGGTGGCAAACCCAGTACCTGCGTTGAACAGCTTGCCAAAGGTGTTCTGCACCAGAGTGATCTGCTCACCAATCGCCAACTGGCCACCAAGCTCGCGTTTCAAGTAAGGCGCGGCAGACAGATGGTCAGCATGCACATGGGTTTCCAGTAGCCAGTCCACCTGCAGATGATTGCTTTTGACATAGTCGATGATGGCGTTGGCATTGTCGAAAGCAGTCTTGCCCGAGGCCGGATCATAATCCATAACCGAGTCAATGATCGCGCAACGCCCTGAAACTAGGTCGGCCACAACATAACTGTAGGTAAAGGTTGCCGGGTCGAAAAAAGTCTTTACATCTGGCTGCATGCTGCACTCCAAAATTATACCCCTATGGGTATACAGTTAAGATCAATCTTAACTGTTTTTCAATTCTATGCTTAGAATAAAATTGCATATATAAATACAGCCGACTCTCGCTCCCATTCCAATAAGAGAAGCTATCAATGCGAACTAAGGGGACAAAAAGGGGGGTAAAACGAAGTTCGCGCATTGCACGCAAACGCAACAAGCCTATAAATCAGCCGGCGGCTTATCCAGCTGCCGGCCAGACAGGCCCGTTGTTCAGATCAGGGTATTATTCCTGACCTGATTTTCCAGCTCGCGCTTCAAGCCCGGCTCAATCCGCAGTTGTTTGGCCAGCTCCTCGAGGTAAGCCCGCTCCATAAAACTGTCTTCATCAATAACCAGCAGACTGGCCAGATACATTTCTGCTGCCATTTCCGGCGTGCTTGCAGCGCTGGCTACTTCGACCGGGTCAAGCGGCTTCTGCAGTTCCTGATCAAACCAGTTCTGCAACTGCGCATCATTGGTCATACGAGCCACTTCGGCATCGATCAGTTGACGCTCTCGCTGATCAACATGACCATCGGCCTTGGCAGCAGCAATCAGCGCACGCAATACCGCACGACTGTGCTCCTCAACCTGAGGCGCGGGTAAACGATCGACCGTGCGTATCTCGGCCATACCGGTGTTGCCCTGTTTCTGCTGCCATTGGCCGTAGGCCTTATACGCCAGCACGCCGACCGCAGCCAAACCGCCATAGACGGCAACCTTGCCACCCATTTTGCGGGCTTTCTTGTTACCCAACAGCAGACCCAGTGCTGTGCCGCCGCCTGCACCAGCGAGCAGACTGCCAAGATTAAGGCCGCCTGCACTATCGCTGGTCGCCGTTCCCGTGGGTCTGGCCGTTGGCGCCTGTGCTCCTTGCCCCTGAATCAACTGATTAGCTGATTTCAACAACTGATCAAGCAGTCCACCTGTAATCATGGCATTCTCCGTAAGGTTTCCAATCTAACTAGACAATGATAAATGCAGAATTATCCGTTCCGGGTTAATTGCAACTGAAAGGTCATGCACATGTCTGAAGCAAAGAAGCACCTGCTGATACTGGGCGCTACCGGCATGGTTGGCGGGCAGCTGCTGCGTGCCGCATTGGCTGATCCCACTGTTGCCAGAGTCACCGCGCCGACCCGCCGCCCGCTGCCCACTCAGGCGCGACTGGATAACCCGGTTATCGATTTCCGCACATTGCCAACAGATTGCGCATGGTGGCAGGCCGATGCACTGCTCTGCGCACTGGGCAGCACACTCAAGCAAGCCGGGTCCAGAGCGGCTTTCCGCGCCATTGATCATGATCTGGTGCTGCACGCGGCCCAACGTGCACGGCAAGCCGGCACACCCTGTTGTGCGTTGATCTCTTCGGTCGGCGCCAGCACAGGCGCCAGTTCATTTTATCTGCGCACCAAGGGTGACACCGAAGCAGGCCTGGCCGCATTGGGCTTTGACTCATTACAGATTCTGCGTCCGTCGCTTCTGGACACGGGGCCAAGACCTGAGAGGCGTCCAGCTGAGCAGGCTGGTCTGCTTTTCTCACGCCTGTTCAGGCCGGTGATTCCTGCGCGTTACCGGCCAATCAGCGCGGTGCGGGTCGCAGCGTGTATGCTCGGTCTGGCGTTAGCTGCCAAGCCGGGAACACGCATTATCGAATCAGAGCAGATTGCCATCTGGGTGAAGGGAAAATGACCCAAACTCGATAATGGCACTTTGCTACACTATATTGAAGCGCAGGCCAGCTATACTGCACTGTGTCTGACCATTACAACGCTATGACAGCAGGGACGTCATGATCGACTACAGCAAAAAACGCTTTCTGGTGGTAGATGATTTTTCCGAGTTCCGCACCTCGGTAACGGGCATGTTGCGACTGATGGCGGTCAAGCAGGTCGACGCTGCAGCCAAGGGCGAGGAAGCCTTGGCGCTGTGCCGCAATAGCCAATACGACATCATTTTGCATGATTACAATCTGGGCGCCGGTAAAAACGGCCAGCAGGTGCTTGAGGAGTTACATCACGCCAAGCTGATCAGCCCGCACTGTATTTTCGTCATGTGTACCGCTGAGAGCAGTCAGGCCATGGTCATGAGCGCACTGGAGTGCGAGCCGGATGCCTATCTGACCAAGCCCTTCAACCGCGCCAGCCTGCAGCAACGACTCGACAAGCTGGTGGAGCGCAAGACAGCACTCAAACCGGTCCTCGACGCATTGAGTAAAGACGACAGTCGTGGCGTTGTAGCCGCTTGTGACCAGCTGGTCAAGAGCAACCCCAAGCTGGCCCCGCAGTGCCTGCGTTACAAAGCCAATGCACTCAAGGCGCTAGGCATGCAGGACGAGCTGCAGGCATTGCTCAACCAACTGGTCGGCGACCGGCCCATACCTTGGGCTGTCGTTGCCCTCGGCAATCTTTGGCTTGAACAAGGCAAGCTCGACGAAGCCGAGCAACTGTTCAACACAGCCATCAGCCAGTTCCCCATGCTGCCTGCGCTGTTTGACGGGCTAGCGGCTGTCCAGCAGGCCCGGGGCGATCAGCAAAAGGCCCAGGAGTATCTGATTCAGGGGCTACGAATTTCACCCAACAGCCTGCAGCGCCAGCAGGCTCTCGGCCAGCTGGCGCGCAGCAACGGGGATTATGACAGTGCAGTAAAGGCCTTCAGACAGGCCATCGACCTGGGTCGCAACTCACAGTTCCGTGATCCGGAAAACCACCTGGGCCTGGCCGGCAGTCTGAATGATCAAGTGGGTGACGATGCCCCTGGCAGCAAAGCAATGATCGAGATCCGCCAGACACTCGGCGATCTGGGCAAGAGCTGGAAGAACGATCCAGGCTTGCGGGTACGCGCCAACCTGTTGGAAGCCAGTACGCTAAAAAAAACTGGCGACACCAGCGGCGCTGACAAGCTGATCAGTGCCGCCGCCGAACAGCTGGCACAGATGGATACCTTCTTCTCCGCCGACAAAGCACTTGAAGTGGCCGCACAGTTGAAAAAGCTCGGGCGCACAGACATCGCTGAGGAGGTACTGGGCACCTGTGCAGAAATGTACGGCGATGATGAAAGCATCATGTCCGCGATCAGCCAGCATACCGACAACCCGGCCATTCTTCAGGCTGGCACTCAGGCCCAGCAGCACAATCGCGAGGGTATTCGCGCCTACCAGCAAAAACAGTTTCCGGAGGCCCTGGCGTTATTTCGTCAGGCCCAGGCCCTGCAACCGCGCAATATCAGTTTTGCCCTGAACACAGCCCAGTCACTGCTCAGGCTGTTGCTGACCACACCAGACGCCGATCTCAAGACCGAGTGTCTGGCATGCCTTGAACAGGTTCGCAGCATGCCGACCAGCGACCCGCGCTATCCGCGCTACAGCAAACTCTGCTCCACGGTACAGGGACTATGAGCGCAGATCAGGAGCATGAAGGACTGGATTTTTCCACGGTGTTGGCGTCCACCGTGCATGACATGAAAAATTCCCTGGCGCTGCTGATGCAGGCCTATGAGACCTGGACCGCCTCACTGCCCGCTGATCTCACCGACAGTGCCGAGCATGGTGCGATCGAATACGAATCCCTGCGCCTGAACGGCATGCTGGTGCAGATGCTCGGGCTCTACAAGCTAGGGGTAAATCAGCTGCCAATGCGCCCGGCCTGGGTTGAAGTCGAGGATTTTCTCGAGGCCCAGTTGGCGCGCCACGCCGATATTCTGCGCTCACGGCATATCGACGGCCGTTATGAGGTCGAGGAAGACGGTCTGATGGCCTTTATCGACGCCGAACTGGTCGGCTCGGTGGTCAGTAACGTGATCAACAACTCGATTCGCTATGCGCGCTCAGCGATACATCTGCAGGCCTGGATGGAGGACGAGCAACTGGTGATTGCCATAAGTGATGACGGCCAGGGCTACCCTCCAGCCATGCTCGAGCATCAATCCGACTATGTATTGGGCATCAACATGAGCAGCGGCAGCACTGGCCTGGGTCTGTATTTTGGCCAGCGGATCGCCGAACTGCACCAGCGCAATGGCGTCCAGGGCCGCATTGCGCTGGCCAATGACGGCGCCCTGGGTGGCGGCGAGTTTCGCATTTACCTGCCCTGAGGCGCCTCTGGAACAACTCAGCGTGGCATCATGCGCACGCTGTCCAGGGCCTCAAGCGGTTGTGGCCGACCCAGGAAATAGCCCTGGGTGAAATCCACTCCAATTACCCGTAGACAATCCAGTATCGCCTGGCTTTCAACAAACTCTGCCACGGTTTTCAGGCCCATTTCATGGCCAATGGTGTTGATCGAAGCAACCATGGCCCGAGCGATCGGATCGGTATCGATATCCTTGACGAAAGCACCATCAATCTTCAGAAAATCCACCGGCAGATTCTTCAGATAGGCAAAGGACGACAGCCCAGAACCGAAATCATCGAGGGCAAAATAACAGCCAATCGCCTTCAGCCGTTGCATGAAAATTACGGCTCGGCTCAAGTTGGCAATGGCACTGGTCTCGGTAATTTCAAAGCAGATACACTGCGGTGGCACACCATGTCGATCAAGGGTATCGAGTATAAATTCGAGAAAGCTTTCCTCGCCAAGACTGGCTGCCGACAGATTGATTGAATAGTTGCTCGTCACATCCGGGTGGCGACGGCAATAATCACCGACCCAGGCGAGGAAGTTACTGACTACCCAGCGGTCAATGGCCGGCGCCAAGGCATAACGTTCCGCCGCCGGCATAAAGGCTCCGGGGGGTATCTCGCGGCCATCTTCGGCGAGCAGGCGCACCAGCACCTCATAGCCAGCCAGTCGGCCATCCTCGGCATATTGGATAGGTTGCACGCAGAGCCTGAGCAAGTCACCGTCCAGCGCCTGACGCAAGCGCGTTACCCACTGCATTTCGCCGCGCCGCTCAAGCAGTTTCTGGTCGTCGGCCTGAAAGATATGGATCCGGTTGCGGCCGGCATCCTTGGCCGCATAGCAGGCGCTGTCGGCGGCACTGAGCAGCGCTCCCAAGGACTCGCCGGGCTCGATGGCCACCAGCCCGATACTGACACCCACAGCGAAGCTCTTACCCTCCCAACTGAAGCGAAACGCCTCCACCAGCGCGCGCAAGCCGTCTATGATCGGCACCGCTTCTTCAAGCGGACAACCGCTGAGCAGCAGACCAAATTCATCACCCCCCAGTCGCGCCAGCACATCGCTGCTGCGAATACGGCTCTGGAACAACTTCGACAGCTGACGCAACAACTCGTCGCCAGCCGCATGTCCACAGGTATCGTTGACCACCTTGAACTGGTCCAGGTCCATATAGCAGAGCACCTGATCACCGCGTTCACTTGAGGGCAAGCTAAGTACCGCCGCCAGTCGGCGCTCGAACTCGGCGCGGTTGGCCAGTCCGGTCAGTGTGTCGTGTGCCGCCTGGTGTGACAACTCACGGGCCAGCCGGCGGGTATCGGTGACATCATGGAAGCTCAATACCGCACCTATGATGCGGCCCTCGGCATCGCGGATCGGCGCTACAGCATCCTGGATCGCCACATCACTGCCATCCCGGCGGCGCAGCAGCAAGCCGCTGCCGTCCTGCCCGGATATCACCTTGCGGTAACGTCGCAACAAGGCCGTGACCGGATTGCCCAGTGCGTTGCCAGACAGCTCGTCGTAGAGCCGGTAAACCTCTTCCAATGGGCGCCCAAGGGCCTGATCTGCGGACCAGCCGGTGAGTTTTTCCGCAACCGGATTGATGTAACTGACTCGACTGTCTGGGCCAGTGGTGATCACCCCGTCACCAATCGAGGCAAGGGTTACCTGGGCGAGCATTTTTTCCTGATACAGCTGCTGTTCAATCCGTCGCCGCTCGGTAATGTCGCGAATCATGCAGGTCAACAGATGCTCGTCGAAGGCGCCTCGGCTGACCGTCAGCTCGGCGACGAACTGCTCATGCCCTCGACGACTGAACAGGACTTCCTGTTTGAGTTCACCACCGGCTTCCGGGCAAGGCAAACCTAGCCAGTCCTGTTCCGCCACCAACCGCTGCAACGACTGGCCCACCAGTTGCTCGGCAGGCAAGCCAAACAGTCGCTCGGCTCCGGGATTACAACTTGCCAGGACCCCTTCTGGAGTGCACGTCACGATGCCGTCACGAATATCGCGAATGATCGACTGGGTAGTGCCAACCGCTGTCTGCAGGGCACGGATGACCTTGTTGTACTGCCCGGCAATCTGTCCGACCTCGGTAAAGGGCTCAACCGGTACCTCACGGGCAAAATGCCCGTCACGCTGGTGCGTTGCCATGGCATCTAGCAGATCAATCAACTCGGTACGAGCCCCATGCTCGGAGACATTCAGTCCCACCCTTTCATCCTCGATCGATACGCGCAGCGGCATGATCCGATTCAACAGTCGCAGCAACAGCCAGGTCACGCCAAAGGCCCATATGCCAGCTACTATCACGCCCTGCCCCTGCACCAGCAATTGTTGCCAGCGGTCCAGCCCGGTACCCAGCCGCTCCATATCGGCAAACAGCGCCACGGCCAGGGTGCCCCAGATACCGCTGGCTAAATGCACCGGCACTGCACTCACCGCATCATCAATACGGAAGTGATATAACAGGCGGTCAGCCAGATACATCACCAGACTGCCGACAAGACCGATAAACAACGCCACCCCGGCATCCACCACATGGGCACTGGCGGTGATCGCCACCATACCGGCAATCATGCCGTTCAAGGGATAGACCGGATCAACCAGACGCCAGCGCCACCAGGACAGTCCCATACCGCCGAGGATGCCGGCGATCGCCGCCAGCACCGTATTGGCAATGATAGCGGGCACGCTCTGATCGAAACTGAATGTGCTGCCACCATTGAAACCAAACCAGCCAAACAGCAACAGCAAGGCGCCAAGCATGGCCATGGGCAAGTTGGAACCCGGCAAACTGCGGCCCTCGCGGGACTGGTCAAAGCGACCCTGACGCGGACCCAGGACCAGAATGACCGCCAGGGCTATCCAGCCGCCAACGCCATGCACCACGGTCGAGCCAGCAAAGTCGACAAAGCCACGTGCCGCCAGCCAACCCTCGCCATCGGTAATGCTGCCAGCCCAGGCCCAATGACCAAAAAAGGGATAGATCAGTCCTGCCGTCAGCGCCGCCACCAGCAAATAACCACTAAAGTGCATACGCTCGGCGGCAGCGCCGGACACAATGGTCGCGGCCGTGGTGCAGAACATGGCTTGGAACAGGAAGAACGCCGCCTGCCAGGTATCATCGAAAGACAGCAGCAAAAAACCGCTGCCAACCCAGCCGTCGTGGCTCAGACCAAACATGATGCTGAAACCAAAGAGCCAATAGAGCAGGATGGCCACGCTCAGGTCAGCCATGTTCTTGACCGCTACATTGATAGCGTTCTTGCTGCGGGTCAGTCCCGACTCAAGGCACAGAAATCCCAACTGCATGTTAAACACCAGGCCGGCACAAAGTACGACCCAGAGGACATCGAGCATGGCAACCGGCATGGCGAATACCTGCAATATGGCACTGTGCTAGCGCGCCCGTCAGGCGCACGCCTCAAAAAAGGGCAGACCATCACGGAATACACCCGGATCAGCCCATCTCAGTGCAAAGGATGCAGATTCTGTTCCAAAAGAGTCGATATGCTGGCGATGTGATATTGACGCAACAGCGATAGGCGTGGGAAAGCTGGGACGGAACAGCATCTGGCGCCGGGCAGGCCCGGCGCCAGTCTTCATCAGTCGGCGATATGCACCAACTGCTTGCCGAAGTTCTTGCCCTTGAGCAAGCCCTTGAAGGCCTCAACCGCGTTATCCAGACCTTCGGCGACGGTTTCACTGTACTTCAACTGGCCGGACGCTACCTGACCGGCCAGCAGTGCAGTAACCTCCTGGTGCTGATCCTGCCACTCGGTGACCAGGAAGAAGCGGTGTTCCGGCTTGGGATCCAGTGCGCCGAACACGTGGAACGGGGTTTCCACCTTGCTGGCGTCTTCGGCATTGTAAGCCGACACATAACCACAGATCGGCACCCGTGCGCCTGGATTAATCAGTTTGGCCACGGCGCGGGTTACCGCACCGCCGACGTTTTCAAAATACACATCGATACCGTCCGGGCAGGCCGCTGCCAAATCGGCTTCAAGATTGCCGGCCTTGTAATCGATACAGGCATCAAAGCCCAGCTCTTCCACTACAAAGCGGCACTTGTCTGGACCACCGGCCACACCAACTACACGGCAACCAAGCTGTTTGGCGGTCTGACCCACCACGGTGCCGACCGGACCAGAAGCCGCAGACACCACCACGGTTTCGCCGGCCTTGGGCTTGCCGACATACATCAGGCCACAATAACCGGTGCGTCCTGGCATGCCGGCCACACCCAGATAGGTCTGCAATGGCGCGCCCTGATCCTTGATCTTGTAGACCATCGGTGCATCACCGGGGATGATGCAGAACGACTGCCAGCCGGAATAAACAGTGACCAGATCGCCGACCTGATAGTTGGCTGATTTGGACTCGACCACCCGGCCGACGCTTTCGCCGACAATCGGCGCACCGATCTCGATCGGATCCATATAGCCTTTGCTGTCGTTCATGCGCGGGCGCATGTAGGGGTCCAGCGACAGCCACAGGGTCTTGATCAGGACTTCACCGTCCTTGAGTTCGCGGACCGGCTCTTCTCTGATCAGCAGGTCGCCGTCCTGGATTTCACCCTGCGGGCGCTGGTTGAGTACCACTTTACGGTTGATATAGGCCGACATTATTCGCCTCTTTGCGCAATCTTGAATGGGCGGGGATAAAAGCCCCGTAGCGGACAGATCATAAACAAGCAGCAGCGGAAGTCACGGCCAGCAGGACACTATTCATCAGGCTGATTGCCTGCCAACAGGGTCAACGAGTCAATTTCACATCCAGAACATCCACCGGCAACGCATCATGGTGAACCAGCTGGTTACGGCCCAGTGCCTTGCCACGGTACAGCCGTTCATCCGCGCGGCGAAACAGCACGTCGGCGCTATCACCATCAACTGGCCAGGCGGCCATGCCAAAAGTCGCGGACAGGCTGAGCGACTGCGGACCAACGTTCAGAGGTGCCTGACTGAGCTGTAACCGGAGTGCCTCGACCACCGGACGTGCCGCGGCCAGATCGGTACCACGCAGCAAGACGCCGAATTCCTCACCGCCAAGTCGACCGATAGTATCGGTTTCCCTTATCCGCGCAGAGAGCACACGGCAGATATGTTGCAACGCCGCATCACCAATCGCATGTCCCCAGCGGTCGTTGACCTGCTTGAACAGATCGACATCCAGCAGGACCAGGACAAAGGGCGACTGGTTACGCGCCGCCTCGGCAATGCTTCGCTCCAGACTGCGCTGAAAGCTGCCGCGATTGGCCACACCAGTCAATGCATCGGTATCGGCCATGCGTTCCAGAGCCTGTTGCGCAGCGGCGCGGCGCCGTTCATACAGATGCACAAAGACCAGTATCAACACGCCACAGATCAAGGCATTACCCAAATCGATAAAGCCGGATGCATCACCCGGCAAGCCAAAACGCTGCAGATAAACCAGCGTGGCAAACAGCATGAAAGGCATGGCCAGCCACAAGCCGACCAGACGACCGAGCAACAGGTAGGACATCACCGGCATCATGTAAACCCAGACGAAAGCTGTTACAGACGCCCCAGGCATGACAATGATGTAAATGATGAAGGCATTCAGCGGCAGCAGGTAAGCCACGATCCAGAGGACCGGTCGGCGCGCCACCGGAATACGCCAGGCACCCCAGAGCAGCAACGCCGTGGCAAGTAACTCAAGCGCGGCAAACAGCGCATTGCCCTGACCAACCTGCAGAGCGGCAAAAAATCCGAGGGTGACGCCAGTGATCAAAAAGATCACCCGAATAAGCGAACGCTGGTCGGCATCCACCAGGCCGGTTTGCCCCGGCTGGTCAGATCTGTTGTCTGTGCGGACCTTCCTTGCGCGCATCACCCGTGTTTCCAGCAAGATTTGAATGCCAGTATAGCTACCGGCCAGCCACTGCCAATCAGTTTGCCCAAGCCTGCTGCAGATGCTGATCCTTCAAGCGCACGTAGTTGGCGGCGGTGTAACCGAGAAACTGCCGTTCCTGGTCAGTCAGCGGCCGCACCTGGCGAGCCGGACTCCCCATATACAGGAAGCCGGACTGCAGCCGTTTGCCAGCGGGCACCAGACTGCCCGCGCCAATGATCACCTCATCCTCGACCACCGCACCGTCCATAACGATGCTGCCCATGCCGACCAGCACCCGGTTACCCAGGGTGCAGCCGTGCAGCAGGACCTTATGGCCGATGGTCACCTCTTCACCAATCTGCAGCGGGAAACCGTCCGGGTTGAAGGGACCGGCATGGGTGATATGCAGTACACTGCCGTCTTGAACACTGGTACGCGCACCAATGCGAATGGCATGCATATCGCCACGGATTACCGTCAAAGGCCAGACCGAGACATCATCCCCCAGCTGCACATCACCGAGCACCACGGCGGAGGGATCGATAAACACCGACTGACCAAGCCTGGGTTGGTGTTCGCGGTAACGGCGGATATTCATTGATTCTGTTCCCATTGAAGAAAGCTCTTGTGACCATTATTAAAAGACAGTGGCTCTAGCCTGTGCTGTCATAGTAAATAGTATGCAACCCGATGTAATGCCGAACGTCTTTTAGGATAGCCGATGACCATGAGTAACCCGCTGCTGCAGCCATACGACCTGCCCCCTTTCAGCCAGATCCGTGCCGAGCACGTAAAGCCGGCCATAGAACAGGTTCTGGCGGACAACCGTGCCCGTCTGCAGTCATTGCTGGACTCACCTCCGCCCAGCTGGACCTGGGACAACCTGATCGTTCCGCTGGACGATATGGGCGAGCGGCTGTCACGGGCCTGGTCGCCAGCCAGCCATCTGAATGCCGTGATGAACAGCCCTGAACTGCGCGATGCCTACAACGAGTGCCTGCCACTACTCAGCCAGTTCTATACCGAGCTTGGACAAAACCAGGCGCTGTTCCAGGCCTACTCTCAACTGGCTGAAGGCGAGGCGTTTAGCGCGCTCGACGAAGCCCAGCAGACCATCATTCGCCATGCCCTGCGCGACTTCCGACTGTCCGGCATTGCCCTGCCAGCAGCTCAGCAAAAGCGCTATGGCGAGCTGCAGATGCGCTTGTCTGAGCTACAAAGTCGCTTCTCCAACCAGGTTCTGGATGCGACCCAGGCCTGGACCAAGTTGATCACCGACGCCGCCAGCCTGGACGGCCTGCCTGAGTCTGCGCTGGCCCAGGCCCGTCAGGCTGCCGAGGCCAGTGGCCAGGATGGCTGGTTGATCACCCTGGAATTCCCCAGCTATTACGCCGTGATGACCTATGCCCATGATCGTGGCCTGCGCGAAGAAATGTATACCGCCTATTCCACACGGGCTTCAGATCAGGGCCCGCGGGCCGGTGAACACGACAACGGCCCCTTGATTGACGAGATTCTCGCTCTGCGCCATGAACTGGCGGAGCTGCTCGGCTTTGCCAACTATGCCGAACTGTCACTGGCTACGAAAATGGCCGACAGTACCGATCAGGTGGTCGGCTTCCTGCGCGATCTGGGTCAGCGCAGCCGCGGTTATGCCGAGCAGGATCTGGCGGCCCTGCGCAACTTTGCCGCCGAGCACGGCTGCAGCGAGCTGCAAAGCTGGGATGTCGGCTACTACAGCGAGCAACTGCGTCAGCACCGCTATGCCATTTCCCAGGAAGCGCTGAAACCCTATTTCCCGATCAACCGCGTGTTGCAGGGCATGTTTTCCATTGTGGAACGTCTGTATGGCATCCAGCTAAGGGAAGTAGCCGAGTTTGAACGCTGGCACGCCGATGCGCGGCTGTTCGAAGTGATCGAACAGGGCCAGGTGATTGGTCGCTTTTTCCTCGACCTGTACGCCCGCAGCAACAAGCGAGGCGGTGCCTGGATGGATGGTTGCCGTGATCGTCGGCAGATGCCGGGTGGCGAGTTGCAGAAGCCGATTGCCTACCTGGTCTGCAACTTCAATCCGGCGATTGGCGACAAGCCAGCGCTGCTCACCCATGACGAAGTCACCACCCTGTTCCATGAGTTCGGCCATGGTCTGCACCACCTGTTGACCCGGGTGGATTACCCGGCCGCCTCGGGTATCAATGGCGTGGCCTGGGACGCGGTCGAGCTGCCGAGTCAGTTCATGGAAAACTGGTGCTGGGAACCCGAGGGGCTGGCCTTGATTTCAGGGCATTATCAGAGTGGTGAAGCACTGCCACAAGACATGCTCGACAAGATGCTGGCGGCCAAGAACTTCCAGTCTGGCCTGGGCATGCTGCGGCAGATCGAGTTCTCACTGTTTGATTTTCTGCTGCACCGTCGTGACCAGCCAGAACTCAAGGCCCAGGCGGTTCTCGAACAAGTTCGCGCCGAGGTTTCAGTGTTCCCGCCACCGGCTTTCAATCGCTTCCAGAACGGCTTCTCACATATCTTTGCCGGTGGTTACGCAGCAGGCTATTACAGCTATAAATGGGCTGAAGTGCTGTCAGCCGATGCCTTCTCGCGCTTCGAAGAGGAGGGCGTGCTCAACGCCGAGACCGGCCGCGCGTTCCGCGAGCAGATTCTGGCCAAGGGCGGTAGCCGTGAACCCATGGCGCTGTTTGTCGCCTTCCGCGGACGCGAGCCGAGCATCGATGCACTGCTGCGCCACAGCGGCCTGATCAGTGAGGCGGCATAATGGACGCACCGGCGGTGATCAAGCGCTTTATAGCCGGTGCCGTGTGTCCGGCCTGCAGCAGCATGGATACCATTCGGATGTTCGATCAGGATGGCGTGCCCAATCGAGAATGCGTCAGCTGTGGCTATGCTGACACCCTCGACGAGCGCGGTAACTCGGTACCCAAGGAGATTCCAACACGGGTGACCAAGGCCAAAGCCAGCAAGCCGGCGGTCAAGGCACAAACCGTGCAGTTCTTCCCCAATCCGCGATTGAAAAAACCCGACGCCTGACCCTCGGCTTGATCAGCTCGTCATGCCTGGCAGTTGGATATCCAGCCCCAACTGCCGTGACAGGCAGGGCCACTGTGCCCAGACCTTGTCTGCGCCCTCAGCTTGCTGTGCTGCACAGTGCTCGGAAAAAGACTGGCTGGCAAACAGGGTTTCCGGCAACAGACCGTCCACCGCACGCATGACCAGCGCATCCAGCTCGTTGGCAAAGGGCTCACCCAGCAAATGGTGGGCAATCAGGTTGGCCCACGTGGTATCCAGTGGCAACAAAGAACCCCCGCCATGGGTGGCATAACGGTCATTCACTTCTTCAATCAGCCGGTGAGCCAGATAGGCCTCATCGAGCAGCGCCAGCATGCCGCTGTGATCGGCAGGCAGGTCCGGCGGTTGCAGAAAAAAAGCCTCGGCTACCTTGAGCACCGGCCGCAATTGACTGCGCATATCGGCCCGCTCAGCTACCCGCTGGGCGGCCTCGAGCATGTCCGGAACCTGGCGTATATAGCCATCGATGAAAAGCAGCAGGCTGTGTCGCGGGCTGTCTTTTACCGCAATGGTCGGGTGCAGTGAAGGCAGACGCTGCTCCAGCCAACGACCCAGACTGGAAGCCTGCTGTTCCTGCTGAGCAGCCAGATCAACACGCTCACGCAGTGCTTGAATATCCATGGAGTCACTCCGGCAATGCCTGAATCGATGCCGGTTGGCAACGGGAAGACAATGAATGGGCTGGCTAAAAGCTAGCAGAGCACAATGATATCGTCAAAGTGACTCATATATGAGTCATTGGAATAATATGCACCTTGATTTGGCCGCGCCTTGTTAGCACTTTGTAACGTAGAACTAGCATAATCAGGTGCACGACGCCTTGACAGATATCAAAAAATAAAGTCAATGAGGGGATTGCCAAGGAGTCTCTCAGGTCTATACTCAACTGGTCTGGCTGTTTTTGGGGGGCAGACGTACAGCGCACCGATATCCGTGACTACGGCATTGCCTGACGACGAAGGCGGTATTCTTAACCGCTGACAGTCCCCCGCACCAGATCTGATAAAAACAATAAGGGGAACCGGGAATGTTGCGATATGCAAAGGCCTGGCTGAGTGGATTAGTCCTGCTCGCACTCAGCGGCACCATACACGCCGACTGGGCATTCAATATGCCCAAAGGGGTCACTCAGGTCAGCAATGAGGTCTACGACCTGCACATGCTGATCTTCTGGATCTGCGTCGTCATTGGCATCGTCGTCTTCGGCGTGATGTTCTACTCCATGTTTGCGCACCGGAAGTCCAAGGGCGCGGTCGCTTCCAAGTTCCATGAAAATCTCACCGTTGAAGTCCTCTGGACCGCCATCCCATTGCTCATTTTGGTTGGCATGGCCGTGCCGGCAACCAAGACCCTGATCAGCATCTACGACGCCAGGGATGCCGATATCGATGTGATGGTCACCGGATACCAGTGGCGCTGGCAGTACAGCTACCTGGGTGAGGACGTGAGTTTCATGAGCAACATGACCACCCCCCGCGAAGAAATCCGTAACCTCACCGACAAAAATGACAATTATCTTCTGGAAGTGGATGAGCCACTGGTTGTGCCAATCGGCCAGAAAATACGCTTCCTGATCACCGCCGCCGATGTCATCCATTCCTGGTGGGTACCGGCCCTGGCCGTGAAGAAGGACGCCATCCCGGGCTTCGTCAACGAAGCTTGGACCATCATTGACGAACCCGGCATATATCGCGGCCAGTGCACCGAGCTTTGTGGTCGCGATCACGGCTTCATGCCCGTGGTAGTCGAAGCCAAGACCCAGGAAGACTTTGATATCTGGCTGGCAGAGAAGAAGGAAGCCGCGGCCCGCGAAGCCGAGTTGACCAGCAAGGAATGGACGCTCGCCGAGCTGATGACGCGCGGCGAAGAGGTCTATGGCCGCGCCTGTGCCGCCTGTCACCAACCCGGAGGCGAGGGTATTCCGCCCATGTTCCCGGCTCTCAAAGGCAGCGACATGGCACTCAACGATATTCAGGGGCATATCAATATCGTCGTTAACGGCAAGCCTGGCACCTCAATGGCGTCATTTGCAGCCCAGCTATCCGAAGTCGACATTGCCGCGGTCATTACCTATGAGCGGAATGCTTGGGGCAACGACACCGGCGACGTAGTGACGCCAGTCGACATTCTCAACTTCAAGAACAGCCAATAAGGAGACCATCATGAGTGCAGTGATTGATCACCATCACGACGACCATGCCCATGGTCCTGCCAAAGGCCTGATGCGCTGGGTACTGACTACCAACCACAAGGACATCGGTACGATGTATTTGTGGTTCAGCTTCGCCATGTTCCTGCTCGGCGGCTGCATGGCCATGGTTATTCGCGCCGAACTGTTCCAGCCCGGTCTGCAATTGGTCGAGCCGGAATTCTTTAACCAGATGACCACCATGCATGGTCTGATCATGGTCTTCGGCGCGGTCATGCCGGCCTTCGTCGGTCTGGCCAACTGGATGATTCCGATGATGATCGGCGCACCGGACATGGCCCTGCCACGCATGAACAACTTCAGCTTCTGGCTGCTACCAGCCGCCTTTGGTTTGTTGGTATCGACCCTGTTCATGGAAGGTGGCGGTCCGAACTTCGGCTGGACCTTCTACGCACCACTGTCCACCACCTACGCGCCACCGAGTGTGACCTTTTTCATTTTTGCCATCCATATCGCCGGTATCAGTTCGATCATGGGCGCGATCAACATTATCGCCACCATCCTCAACCTGCGTGCGCCTGGCATGACCCTGATGAAGATGCCACTGTTCGTCTGGACCTGGCTGATCACCGCCTTCCTGCTGATCGCGGTGATGCCGGTACTGGCCGGCGTGGTGACCATGATGCTGATGGATATCAACTTTGGCACCAGCTTCTTCAATGCCGCCGGTGGTGGTGACCCGGTGATGTTCCAGCATATCTTCTGGTTCTTCGGTCACCCCGAGGTCTACATCATGATTCTGCCGGCCTTCGGTGCCGTCAGCGCAATCATCCCGGCCTTCAGTCGCAAGCCATTGTTCGGTTATGCCTCGATGGTCTACGCCACAGCAGCGATTGCACTGTTGTCCTTTGTGGTCTGGGCTCACCACATGTTCACCGTCGGCATCCCCCTGACCGGCGAACTGTTCTTCATGTACGCCACCATGCTGATTGCCGTCCCCACCGGGGTCAAGGTGTTCAACTGGATATCAACCATGTTCCGGGGTTCGCTGAGCTTCGAGACGCCCATGCTGTTTTCGGTGGCCTTCGTCATCCTGTTCACCATTGGCGGCTTTTCCGGACTGATGCTGGCCATTGCGCCGGCTGACTTCCAGTACCACGATACCTATTTCGTGGTCGCTCACTTCCACTATGTACTGGTGCCTGGTGCGATCTTCGGTATCTTCGCTTCAGCGTATTACTGGCTGCCCAAGTGGACCGGCCACATGTATGACGAAGTGCTGGGCAAAACGCATTTCTGGATGAGCTTCATCGGTATGAACCTGGCGTTCTTCCCGATGCACTTCATCGGCCTGGCGGGTATGCCGCGCCGGATTCCGGACTACAACATGATGTTCGCCAACTTCAACATGATCTCTTCGATTGGAGCCTTCATGTTCGCGGCAACCCAGTTATTGTTCCTGTTCATTGTCATCAAGTGCATCAGAGGTGGCCCGAAGGCAGCAGCCAAGCCTTGGGATGGTGCCGAAGGTCTGGAATGGACAGTGCCCTCACCAGCGCCTTACCACACCTTCAGCACACCGCCTGAAGTGAAATAAGCAGAGGCCCGGTCATGAAAGAGCAAGGCATCAGCACCAAAAACCTGGTCAGTCGCCTGTTGATACTGGTGGTCGGTATGTTTGGTTTCGGCTTTTTGCTGGTGCCCATTTATGACGTGATGTGTGACGCTTTCGGTATCAATGGCAAAACCAGCGACAGCGCTTTTACCGGCAACGCAGGCGAGATAGACGAAGCGCGATCCATCCGCGTGCAGTTTGTTTCAACCAATGCCGAAGGCATGTCCTGGTCCTTTGGGCCCCAGGCCAATGAAATCGTCATGCATCCGGGAGAAACCCGGGAAATGGTCTTTCTTGCCCATAACCCGACCAACCGGCCGATGATTGCCCAGGCGATACCCAGCGTGTCGCCGTCCAAGGCCGCTGCCTTCTTCCACAAGACCGAATGTTTCTGCTTTACCCAGCAATTACTGCAGCCAGGTGAAAGCATAGAAATGCCGGTGCGCTTTATTGTCGACCCGGCCTTGCCCGGTGAAGTCCAACGCCTGACCCTGGCCTATACCCTGTTTGATGTGACTGAACGCATGGCTGCCAGCTTTGATCTGGCGGCGGTGCACAGCAACTGAATTTGACTGCCTGATAAGGAGAACAACAGATGGCGAGTCACGACTCAACGCACGAAGCCTATTACGTCCCGGCGCAAAGCAAATGGCCGATCGTCGGTTCAATCGGCCTGCTGACCACCCTGGTCGGCATGGGTACCTTGATGACCTCAAGCGGCAACAGCGGGCTGATCGCCATGCTGGTTGGCCTGCTGATCCTCGCCTGGATGTTCACTGGCTGGTTCGGCAATGTCATCGACGAAAGCCACAAGGGCCTGTACAGCGCGCAAATGGACCGTTCCTTCCGCATGGGCATGGGCTGGTTCATCTTTTCCGAAGTGATGTTCTTTGCCGCCTTCTTTGGCGCGCTGTTTTATGTGCGCACCTTTGCCGGTCCCTGGCTGGCCGGCGAGGGCGACAAAGGTGTAAGCGGTATGCTTTGGGAAGGCTTTGAATACACCTGGCCGCTGATGACCAATCCGGATCCGAAACTCTTCCCTGGGCCGGAGCAAGTGATCAGCCCATGGCAACTGCCGCTGATCAATACCATTATGCTGATCACCTCCAGTATCACCGTGACCTTTGCCCACCACGCATTGCGTGCTGGCAAGCGTACCGCGCTGAAAAACTGGATGATTTTGACCATCGCCCTGGCTGTCGTGTTCCTGTTTGTACAGGGCTACGAATATGTCCACGCCTACCGCGATCTTGGTCTGACGCTGAACTCCGGGATCTACGGCGCGACCTTCTTCATGCTCACCGGCTTCCATGGTGTGCACGTATTCATGGGCACCCTGATCCTGACGGTCATGCTGGTGCGTATCTACCGCGGGCATTTCACCCCGGAAAACCACTTCGGCTTTGAAGCCGCCAGCTGGTACTGGCACTTCGTTGACGTGGTCTGGGTCGGCTTGTTCCTGTTCGTATACGTATTCTGAACGGATGGCGGGCCCTGCGGGGTCCGCTTTATTTCAGCCAGGGCGTATGCCAGCCCAACTGGCCAGTCCAGAATCCGAATACCAGCAGCATTACCAGCAATACCGTCAAACTGATACGAACACTCAATGCCGTGACCAGTCGTCCAGAGCCATTACTGTCCTTGACCAGAAAGAACAGACCGCTGAACAGGCTGACAAGAATCGCCAGCATCAAAGCCAGAATGGCCAATTTTAGCCACATAGTATGAATCCTTAGGGTTGAAGTGGTGCCAGTATAGACCCTGCTGTGGATCCAGGTAGCCATGTCTGAAAGTCGAAATTCTCTACGTTTTGCACCAGGATGGCCACTTTGGCTGTTTCTGCTGGCCTTTATGCCGCTGCTGATCAGCCTTGGCTTCTGGCAGCTCGATCGCGCCGAAGAAAAGCGCCAGATGCAGGCGCAGATGGACCAGAATCGCGGCAATCTGAGCCTACCCCTGAGTGACTTACTGAATGAAGCTGATCCGGCCTGGCGACCGGTTTACCTGCAGGGCGAATTTGACCAGCAGGCCATCTGGCTGCTCGACAACCGCACCCGCAACGGACAAGCGGGCGTGGAGGTGCTTCAGGCCTTTAATGACCTGTCGGGACATCGCGTACTGGTCAACCGCGGCTGGCTGCCCTGGCCTGACCGTCAACAGCTACCGGCCCTGCCACCTGCAGCAGGCACACTGGCACTGGATGCCGAGTTGCTGCCCGAAGCAGGCGAGGCCTTTACCCTGGGCGCTGACAGTCCAGGCGACAACTGGCCACGCCTGATCAGCCGTATTGACATGCAGCAGCTGGGAATCGAATCGGGCCAGCCACTGCTGCCCTGGATCGCCCGGCTGCGCATCGGCAGCCCCGCGGCCTTGACGCTGGATTGGCCACCCTTGCCGATGACCTCAAGCAAACACACCGGCTATGCGGTGCAATGGTTTGCCTTGGCTACAGCTTTGCTGGCACTCTTTATCTGGGCCGGATTTCGGCCCGAACCCCGGGGGGAATAATAATAAGATGAGCATGACCGAAGACAACCTCAAGACCACGCAAAAACCGCGCGGGCAACTCAAGCTACTGGCAATAGTCGCGATCGTCGTAGGCCCCATGCTGGTCGCCTGGATCATGGCCAAGAGCGAATTCATCCCCGGCAGCCATACCAACCGTACCGACCTGGTTGAACCGATAATCACCCTCGATGATTGGCGGGTTGAGCTGGAGCAGGTAGGTTACGGCGCACCCTGGCGCCTGCTGGTGACCGCACCTGGCGAGTGCCAGGAAGACTGCCTGGCACTGCTGCACGAAGCCCGACAAATCAATGTTGCCATCGGGCGTGAGGCGTCACGGGTCCAGCATTTGCTGGCGACCGGTGATCAGGCCAGTGAGACGCAATTGGCCCAATTGCACAGCGACTTTCCGCGCATGCAGCAAGCACGCCTTGATCCGCTTGCCTATATGTCCAGCCTCAGCGTGCATCCAGCGGCCTGGTCTGAAGGGCCGCAACTCTGGCTGATCGACCCCTTGGGGCGCGTGGTACTGCATAAGGATCCCGCCGCACCCGGCAAAAAGCTGCTGGACGATCTCAAACATCTCCTGAAAGTCTCCAAGGTAGGTTAAGGCCATGCGTAAACCCGGATACCTGTTTGCCGTTGGCGCCCTGGCCTTCGGTTTCGTTGTTGTGATCCTAGGTGCCTACACTCGCCTGGTTCACGCCGGACTAGGCTGCCCGGACTGGCCGGGCTGTTATGGCTTCCTTGGCGTGCCGCGCAGTGAGAATGCCCTGGCCCTGGCGGAAATGCGTTTTCCCGATGAACCGGTGGAAATCTTCAAGGCCTGGGCGGAAATGGTCCATCGTTATGTTGCCGGCATTCTTGGCCTGCTGATCCTCGGGCTGGCGCTGTTCAGCCTGAAGCAACGCAAAGTCCCGGGCTATCCGATTGGCCTGAGTTTTGGCCTGCTGCTGCTGGTGATCTGTCAGGCCCTGTTCGGCATGTGGACGGTGACCCTGAAACTCTGGCCACAAATCGTAACCTTGCACCTGCTTGGTGGTTTCGCCACCCTGACCTTGCTGCTGTTACTGTCCCTGCGCCTATACAATCAATTCCCGCCCCTGCCGCAACGCCCCATACTGCTCAGTGTGCGCCGTTTTGCCAGACTGGCTCTGGTGGTGGTCATAGTGCAGATCATGCTGGGTGGCTGGACCAGCACCAACTATGCCGCAGTGGCCTGTGTCGATCTGCCAACCTGCCATGGACAGTGGTGGCCGGATGAGATGGATTTTGCCGCTGGATTTCACCTGTTTCATGAAATCGGCCCTAACTACCTCGGCGGCATACTCGACGGCCCCGGGCGCACAGCCATTCACTTTACCCACCGGATTGGCGCGGTGATTACCACCCTGGTGCTGCTGGTGCTGGCCTGGCGCATGCTGGATCTGCGCCTGAACAAGCTCGCCGGACTCCTGGTACTGATCCTGGCGACCCAGGTCAGCCTGGGCATCACCAATGTCCTGGCGCATTTGCCGCTGGCCGTTGCTGTAGCCCACAACGCCGTGGGTGCAGCATTGTTGCTGGTCGTTGTCAGCATCAATTATCGCCTGCGTGCACCCGTCGCAGAACCCTTGCTAAACAAAGGCAGTGGCTCAGGAATGCTGGCCAGCCGCTGACGGCTGGCGCATACTGGGCCGAGATCAAAAGAATAAAAAACAGGCGCCCCAGGCGTCGGGGGAGTAACACATGACCACCTTGACCAAGCGTGCACAGGCCACGGCCGGCTGGCGCGATTATCTGGAGCTGACCAAGCCCAAGGTAGTTGCGCTGATGATCATCACCTCAGCCATCGGCATGCTGCTGGCCACCGAAGGCATGGTGCCCTGGCACGTACTGATTCTCGGTAATCTGGGTATCGCTCTGTGTGCCGGCTCAGCCGCCGCAGTCAACCATGTGGTTGATCGGCGCATTGATATCCATATGGCCCGCACCCAGCGCCGCCCCCTGGCCCAGGGTCGCGTCAACCCGCTGAACGCGCTGATGTTTGCCCTGATCCTCGGCCTGGCCGGCATGGCCATCTTGCTGCAATGGATCAACGCCCTTACTGCCTGGCTGACGCTGGCATCACTGCTTGGCTATGCGGTGATCTATACCTCGTTCCTGAAACGGGCAACGCCGCAGAACATCGTGATTGGCGGACTGGCCGGTGCAGCACCACCACTGCTCGGCTGGACTGCGGTGACCGGCCAGATCGATGCCGAAGGGCTGCTGCTGGTCCTGATCATCTTTGCCTGGACGCCCCCGCACTTCTGGGCGCTGGCCATACACCGCAAAGAAGAGTACGCCAAAGTCGATATCCCCATGCTGCCCGTGACCCACGGCGAGCGCTACACCAAACTGCACATTCTGCTTTACACCTTTATCCTGCTTGCCGTGAGCATGCTGCCCTATGTCATTCACATGAGTGGCTTACTCTATCTAGGAGTTGCGCTGGTTCTGGGTGTGCGCTTTATCGATTGGGCCTGGGCACTCTGGCGTGACAGCCGCCCGCATGCGGCAATCAAGACCTTCAAGTTTTCTCTCTGGTATCTGCTGTGGCTGTTTGTGGCACTGCTGGTCGATCATTATGTGGGAGTGGCCGGATGGCTATGAATGGCGTGCAAAAAACCGTTCTGGTAACCCTGGCAGCCATTGCCCTGGTAATTGGCGCCGTGGTCAACAAGGTCAGCCGGCCGGTACCGCTGGACCGTGATCAGCTGTCGCGGGCTGGCATTTTTCTGTTTGATACGCCGCGCGCCTTGCCGGATATCAGCATGACTTCAGCTGCGGGACAGGCCTGGGGCAAAGACGATCTGAATGGCCAGTGGGACCTGTTGTTCTTTGGCTATACCTTCTGCCCGGATATCTGCCCAACCACCATGGCGGAGCTGCGCCAACTGGTCACCAGCCTGCCGGAAAACAGTCGTGCGCAGTTGCAGGTGACCATGGTGAGTGTCGATCCAAATCGCGATACACCGGAGCAGATGGCCTCCTACCTTGAGTTCTTCAAGGCCGGTTTCAACGGCGCGACCGGTGAACCCGAACAACTGGCCAGCCTGGCCCGGGCCCTGTCGATTGCCTATATCGAGCCGGACACCAGCACCGAGAACTACCTGGTCGACCACAGTGGTCAGGTGGTGATGGTCAATCCACAGGGTCAGTATGTCGGCTTTATCCGTCCGCCCCTGAAACCACAGGAACTGGCACTCTGGCTGCCCAAGATCATGGCGCTGCCCTGATCAAACACAGCACAACGTGGCCCGGCCTGGTATTGGCTCAGACTAGGAACGACGCGGAACCGCCATCGCCAGCATGAATATCCCGGCGGCGCAGACCACGATCGAGGGTCCGGCCGGGGTATCCAGATACCACGACATGCTCAACCCCCCGACGACCGCCAGACAGCCCAGCAGACTGGCGCCCAGCGCCATCTGCTCCGGCGTGCGAGCATGCCGCTGGGCGGCTGCCGGAGGGATGATCAGCAACGAGGTGATCAGCAGTACGCCAACTATCTTCATGGCCACGGCAATCACTATGGCGATCAACAGCATCAGACCCAGGCGAATGGCGGTGACCGGCAGCCCCTCAACCCGGGCCAATTCCTCATGCACGGTGATCGACAGCAGAGAACGCCACATCCAGGCCATCAACAACATCACCACCAGCACCCCGCCAAGCATCCAGTACAGGTCGGAATGGGTAATCGCCAGCAGATCGCCGAACAGATAGGCCATCAGATCGACACGGACATTGTCGGTCAACGCCAGCACCACCAAACCCAATGACAGCGTGCTGTGCGCGAGGATGCCCAACAGGGTGTCACTGGCCAACCAGTGCTTGTGCTGCAGCGCCACCAGTAACACCGCGAGCAGGACACAGCCGGCAATCACTGCAACCGTCAGATTGATGTCGAGCAACATGCCCAGGGCGATACCCAGCAGGGCGGAATGCGACAGGGTATCGCCAAAATAGGCCATGCGCCGCCAGACCACAAAGGAGCCCAGGGGACCAGCAACCAGGGCTAGACCCAGGCCGGCAACCAGGGCAAGCAATAAAAAATCAGGCATGGTTACAGTTGGGTCCGTGCTGGTGGGTATGACTCTGGCCGGCTTCAACGACTTCGCCGTGCAAATCGTGGTCATGATCATGATGGTGGTTGTACACCGCCAGGGCACTGGCCTGCTCGCCAAACAGAGCAACAAAGGCCGGGTCCAGACTGACCTGCTCGGGGTGGCCCGAACAACAGACATGGCGATTCAGGCAGACCACGGTATTAGTGGTTGCCATGACCAGATGCAAGTCATGGGAGACCATCAGAATGCCGCAGTTGTAGCGGTCTCGCAGGCGGGTAATCAGTTGATAAAGTTCGATCTGGCCGTTCACATCAACACCCTGAACCGGCTCGTCCAACACCAGCAAATCAGGCTTGCGCAGCAAGGCACGGGCCAGCAGGATGCGTTGCATCTCGCCACCCGATACCTGCTGTAACGGACGTCCCTGCAGATGCTCGGCACCGACGTCCTGCAAGGCATTCAGCGCATCTGCCTGACGGGCTCCCGGGGCCAACAGCAGAAAACGCATGACGGTAAGGGGCAAGGTCGCATCGACCTGCAATTTTTGTGGCATATAACCAATGCGTAGCCGTGGCTGACGCTCTACCTGACCGCTGTCGGCCTTGATCAGCCCGAGCACGACCCGGACCAGGCTGGTCTTGCCGGCGCCATTCGGGCCAATCAAGGTCACCACTTCACCGCGCTGCACAGCCAGGCTCACGCCTTCAAGCACCGGCGTGCCCTGTAGACGTAAACTGACGTTACTCAGACTCAGTAGCGGCTGGCTCATTGGCCGGCCTGACATTGGGCACACAGCCCGGTAATTTCCACAGTCTCATTTTCAACCTGAAATCCCAGCTCACTGGCATCGGCGGCTATCGCCCGAGCAATCCCGGCGCTGTCCAACTCAATCGCAACATGGCAGGCTCGACAGATCAGAAACTGCCCCTGGTGCTGATGATCCGGACTGGAGCAGCCGATAAAGGCATTCAGCGAAGCAATACGATGTACCAGCCCCTGTTCAAGCAGAAAATCCAGCGCACGGTACACGGTCGGTGGTGCAGCGCGGCGGCCGTCTTCGCGTCCCAGCGTCTCAAGAATATCGTAGGCGCCCAACGGCTTGTGACTATCCCAAACCAGTTCCAGTACCCGCTTGCGCAGTGCGGTAAAGCGTACGCCAGCTCTATCGCAAAGCTGTTCAGCAGACGCCAGGGCGCCACTGACACAGGCACTGTGATCGTGGGGTTGATGGGGATCCGCGGGCATACTGTGTTCGGTCATGGCAGGGCGCCTGTAAAGGAAGTCTATGCGGCTGGAGAATGGCTGTTATCATATAACAAATATGCTTTCGGAGGTATGACCATGCTGTTGCGCACTCTCAGCTGCCTGATCGGCGGCTGGCTGGTATCCATGGCCGCGCTGGCCGACTCACCGCGGGTCCTGACCAGCATCCAGCCATTGCAACAGATTGCTGCCGCTGTACTGGATGGCATTGACCAGCCGGGGCTGTTGATGCCGGCTGGCAGCTCGCCCCATACCTATGCTCTGCGCCCTTCGGATCGCCGTGCGCTGCAGCATGCAGAACGCATTTACTGGATTGGTCCAGAGCTTGAACGCTTCCTCGAAAGCCTGTTGGAGCAGCAGCCGCAGGCCAGTGCGATGATGTCGCTGCCCGCGTTGCGCATCCGTGAACAGGCACAATCGTTGAACTTCCAGAGCAGCGAGCAGCATGAGCATCATCACCATGATGACGGCCACGATCATGGCAGCCTGGATGCGCATATCTGGCTGTCGCCCTTCAATGCTGCGCACATCGCCGAGCATATGGCCACCGATTTGCGCCCACTCTATCCCGAGGATGAAGCCCGTCTGCAAGCCAATCTGGAGAACTTCAAACAACGCCTCGCGGCACTGGACGCACAGATCAAAACGCGCCTGGCACCGCTGGTCGACAAACCCTACTTCGTCTTCCATGACGGCTATGGCTATTTTGAAGACCATTACGGTCTGCGCGCACGCGGCATATTCAGCTTGTCGCACGAGATTCAACCCGGCGCACGGCATATCAATGTGCTGCGCCAGCAATTGATCGCTAACGCCCCGAGCTGTGTTTTCAGCGAACCTCAGTTCACGCCGCGGCTGATCAACAGTCTGACCCAGGGCATCCCTGTTGAGCAGGCCGAGCTCGATCCGCTTGGCAGTGCCACAGCGGTTTCTGCCCGTGGCTACGAGCAATCCCTGCAGACACTGGCCGACAATCTGGCCGGCTGTCTGGAACGGCTCTGATCAACGGCGTAGTCGGGCACTTGCAAAATACCCCGACCAACCGCATTGTTGCGGCATTGAGCGAACAGGCAAGGAGCACTTATGCGCTGGAAAGGCGGCAGGCGAAGCAGCAATGTCGAAGATCGGCGCGGGCTCTCAGCCGGCGGTGCGGCGGGAGGCGGTGCGGCTTTGCGCCTGCTGCCGCTGCTGATCCGCTCGAAAATCGGACGCTGGGTATTGGTTATCGGGGTGGTGCTGTTCTTTGCCGCACGTCTGGCCGGAATTGATCTGCTGCCGTTACTCTCTGGCCAAGGAACAGGTGGCGGGCCCGAGCGAGCCATTCCGCCTGAACAGGCCGAGCTGGTGGAGTTTGTCTCGGTGGTGCTGGCCGATACCGAGGACACCTGGGAAACCCTGTTCCAGTCCATGGGTCGCCAGTACCAGCAGCCCCGGCTGGTGATCTTCAGCGGCCAGGTCTCCTCGGCCTGTGGCTCAGCCAATTCAGCCATGGGGCCCTTCTATTGCCCGGCTGATCAACGGGTTTATATCGACCTGTCGTTCTATAACGATCTGCGCGAAAAATACGGTGCCCCCGGCGACTTTGCCCAGGCCTATGTGATTGCCCACGAGGTCGGTCACCATGTGCAGACCCTGCTGGGCATCTCGGCGCGCGTGCACGAGGCGCGGCGCAGCGCCTCTCCGGCCCAAGCCAATCAGTTATCAGTACGCCAGGAATTGCAGGCCGATTGCTTTGCCGGACTCTGGGGCTTTCATGCTCACACCCAACGTCAGTTGCTCGACTCGGGGGACCTGGGCGAAGCACTGACCGCCGCCGCAGCCATTGGCGATGACCGCCTGCAGCAGCAGTCTCAGGGCAGGGTCACACCAGACAGCTTTACCCATGGTAGCTCGGCACAGCGCATGGCCTGGTTCCAGCGTGGTTTCGAGTCAGGCAAGTTCAGTGCTTGCGATACCTTCAGCGCGCGCAACCTGTAACGACTGGCAGCGCTCAGGGCTGGCGTCGGGCCTGCGCGGCCTGCACTACACGCTCGGCGGGGATGCGTAGCTGTTGCAGAAGATAGTGCTTGAAGGCCGGCGTCCACGGCTGGCGCGCTATCGCCTCGGCCATGCAGCCAAGCCAGGCATCACGCTGTGACTCACCGATAGGCCAGCGCGCATGGAAACCCGGAATGCTGATCTGACCGTAGCGCTCCTGATACAGACGCGGCCCACCCAGCCAGCCACTGAGAAAGCAACTTAGTTTGTCACGCGCAGCGCTGAGATCCTCTGCGTGCATGGCGCGGATCTCCTTGGCCATGTCAGCTTGATCCATGAACCGATAGAAATCATCCACCAGCTGACGAATGCCCTCCAGACCACCCGCGGCCTGGTAGGAGGCATCCTGCTGGCCATATTCGAGCATTGGCGACATCGGTATGCTTATCCGTTGATGGCTGACACCCACTGCATCAGCTTGCTATGAATTCCAACAGTGCGGTATTTACCTGCGCCCTGGCCTCAGCCTGCAGCCAATGCCCCACACCCGGAAACACCCTGATGCGCAGATCGGTCACCCGCTCGCCCATCAGCGTCTGTAATGCCTCGGCGCTGGCACGCTGGGTGGCATAGTCTTCGCTGCCAGCCAGAAACATCACCGGGCATTCGATCCGAGTCTGGGCATAGGGCCTGTTCAGGCGCCAGTTATGATCCATATTACGGTAGTAATGCAGGCCACCGGCAAAACCGCTGTGCCGATAACTGTCGAGATAATAGGCCAGAGCTTGGTCAGACAGCCAGGCCGGCTGTTCCAGCGGCTTGCCAAGGCGCTCTATCCAGCCACCACCAAGGGTTATCGATTTACCCAGCACCGGCGCTTCCCTCGGGGTGTCCGGCGAGCAGAACAGGGCGCGCAGAATGCCCTCAGGGTCAGCATCAAACTCAGCCTCGGCAACGCCAGGACGCTGAAAATACAACTGGTAGAAAAACTGATCCTTGAACAGCCCATGCAACTGCTGCATCGGCGGCTGCTCGGCCAGCGGCTTGAGCGGTACGCTCATGGCCACCAGGCGTGAGACCCGCTCGGGGTGGCGCAGGGTAAAGCCCCAGACATTGATCGCGCCCCAGTCGTGGCCAATCAGCAACACCGACTCGACGCCGCACTGGGCAATCAGATCGAGCAGGAAGGCACAGGTATTATCCATGTGATAGTCCGACACCTGTGGCCAGCCAGCGGTCTGCCCAAAACCCGGCATATCGGGGGCGATGGCGCGGTAGCCAGCATTGGCCAGCTCCAGCATCTGCTGGCGCCAGGAATACCAGCACTCCGGCCAGCCGTGCACAAAAAGCGCCACCGGGCCCTGCCCGACTCCGGCCACCCGCGCCTTCAGGCCAGCAACCTGCCAGGTTTCAAGCTGGATATCATCGAGATTGAACACCGGATTCTCCTGCGCACTCATGGACGGCGCCAGCATAGTGCAGCAACTGCAACGCCGTCCAAAACCATTACAGGGCCAATGGCAGGCTGCTGTCGATCTTACGCAAATTCCCCAGCAGCACCAGAAAGTGCCGGGGATCCTTGACCAGCACACCGGCCTGACCGGCAAATTGATCCGCCGCCGCCTGACGCGATAGCCAGAAACGCAGGGCAGCGAGCTGCAGCACGGCGTGCCAGTGTTGCGCCTCCAGCGGGGTGAAGGGACGCAAGGACGCATAGCCACGGAGCAAGGCCTGAGTGCGTAGCGGATCAAGCTGTTGCTGCGGGGTCAGACACCAGTCGTTGACGCAGATCGCCACATCGTAGAGGGCCCAGCCACTGGCGGCATTGTAGAAATCGATCAGACCGCTGAGGTGATGGCCGTCGAACAGCACGTTATCGCGGAACAGATCGCCATGCAGCACGGCCTGGGGCAAATCAGGCGGGCAGGCATGCCAGTCCTCAAGTAGCCCGGCCAGCGGCAAAAACAGCTCGCGATCAGCGTTGCCTGAGTGTGCCAGACGCCCTTGCAGCTCGTGCTGCATCCACTGCAGACCGCGGTCGCTCTCGCGCAGCAGGCCACTCTGTGCAGTAGCCCGGTGCAATCGAGCCAGCGCCTGGCCGACAGCCTGACAATGACTGGGATCGGGTTGCTCGATATGCCGACCGGGCAAGCGCGGCTGTAGCAAGGCCGGGCGCCCTTTGAGCTGGTGCAGGCTCTGCCCGGCACGGTTGGGCAGAGCGTAGGGTACGGGGAGGTCAGCCTGATGCAGACGCTCAAGCAAGGCGATAAAAAACGGCAGATCGGCAACCGGACCCCGTTCTACCAGGGTCAGTACATAATCACCGGTCTCGGTGGCAACGAAAAAATTGCTGTTCTCGCTGCCCCCTTCGATACCCTGGTGCCCCAGCAGCCGACCCAGGGCAAAGGTGGAGAGGAAAGCCTCCATCTCGGCGTGGTCGACCTCGGTGAAGACCGACATCTCAGCCCGCTACCACTCGAAGATTTTCCAGGACGGAATACGCATCCCCTCTGGCTGGTCGGAACGCACAAAGTTACCCTCATCATCGACCGCCACCAGATAGTAGGGCGGGCCATTTTGCGGCGTGACCTTGATCGCATAGAGGAACCCATTGAGCCGGTATTCCTCAACGGTGCGGTCGCCTTCCTGGCGAATCACCACATCCGGCTCACCGGCAGCATCCTGGGCTTGCAGGGGCAGACTGAGACTCAGGGCCAGGCCGATCACGGCCAAACCGCGGCCAACTGGATTTATCATGGTAATCTTGTCCTATCGTGGAATGATGCTTTCATTCTAGCCCCTTTTCACCACGGAAATCTTGACCTGACGCATGACTGACAACGCTCCCCTGATTCTGGTCGACGGTTCATCCTATCTGTACCGCGCCTTCCACGCCTTGCCGCCGCTGACCACCTCCAAGGGCCTGCCGACCGGCGCCGTCAAGGGCGTGCTGAACATGCTCAAGAGTCTGCGCAAGCAGTATCCCGAAAGCCCCTTTGCCGTGGTCTTCGATGCCAAGGGCCCGACCTTTCGTGACAGCCTGTTCGAGCACTACAAGTCGCACCGCCCGCCGATGCCCGACGACTTGCGGGTACAGATCGAGCCGCTGCACGCCAGCGTCAAGGCCTCGGGACTGCCACTGCTGTGTATTGAAGGCGTGGAAGCCGATGACGTAATCGGCACCCTGGCCCGCCAAAGTGCCGCCAGTGGTCGGCCAGTAGTGATTTCCACCGGCGACAAGGACATGGCGCAACTGGTGGATGAACACATCACCCTGGTCAACACCATGACCGGCACGGTGCTGGATATCCAGGGTGTGCGCGACAAGTTCGGCGTGGGGCCCGAGCATATCATCGACTTCCTGGCGCTGATGGGCGACAAGTCCGACAACATTCCGGGCGTACCCGGTGTCGGCGAAAAAACCGCCCAGGGCTTGCTCGTTGGCATTGGCGGCGGCATGGATGACCTGTATGCCAACCTCGACAAGGTACCCGAGCTGCCGATCCGCGGCGCCAAGAAGCTCCCCGAGAAGCTGCTTGAACACAAGGACATGGCCTATCTGTCCTACCAACTGGCGACCATCAAGGTCGATGTCGAACTGGATATTCGAGCTGACGCGCTGATCCCCACCCGACCCGACCGCGAAGCCCTGATCGAGCTCTACCGCGAGCTGGAATTCAAGAGCTGGATGGATGACCTGCTGCGAGAAGCCAAGGCCGACAGCCAGACTGAGCTGGCCATGCCGGCAGCTGATGGCGAGATGGCCGGTGAAGCTGCCGAATACGAAACCGTTCTTGATCAGGCCGGACTGGAGCGCTGGATAGACAAACTCAAGCAAGCCGAGCTGTTTGCCTTTGATACCGAAACCACCAGCATCCACGCCCAGCGTGCCGAGCTGGTCGGCCTGTCCTTTGCCGTCAGTGCCAACCAGGCCTGCTATATACCGCTGTGCCACAGCTATATGGGTGTTCCCGAACAACTGGATCGGGATCAGGTACTGGAACGCCTGAAACCACTACTGGAGGACCCGAACAAGGCCAAGGTTGGCCAGCATGCCAAGTACGACATCAACGTCCTTGCGCATTACGGCATCGAGGTACAGGGCGTGGCCTTCGACACCATGCTGGAGTCCTATGTGCTGAATTCCACGGCAACCCGTCATGACATGGACAGCCTGGCGCTCAAGTACCTGGGTCACAGCACCATTCATTTTGAAGATATCGCCGGCAAGGGCGCCAAACAGCTGACCTTTGACCAGATTGCTTTGGAGCAGGCCGGCCCCTATGCCGCCGAAGACGCCGACGTGACCCTGCGCCTGCATCAAGGTCTGTGGCACAAGCTGCAGGCCGAGCCGAGCCTGGCCAAAGTGCTGCAGGATATTGAAATGCCGCTGGTACCGGTACTGGCACGCATTGAGCGCACCGGCGCACTTGTAGATGCCAAACTGCTCGGCCTGCACAGCCGCGAGCTGGGTGAAAAGCTGGTGGCCCTCGAACGCCAGGCCTTTGACCTGGCGGGCGAAGAGTTCAACCTGGGCTCACCGAAGCAATTGGGCGTGATTCTGTATGACAAGCTGGGTTTGCCGGTCAAGTCGAAGACCGCCAAGGGCCAGGCATCGACCGCCGAAGCGGTGCTGGCTGAGTTGGCCGAAGAGGGTTACGAGCTGCCCCAGGTGCTGATGCACTACCGCACCCTGAGCAAGCTCAAGAGCACCTATACCGACCGCCTGCCGGAGCAGATCAACCCGCGCACCGGACGCATCCACACCAGCTACCATCAGGCCGTTGCCGCCACCGGACGGCTGTCTTCCTCGGATCCGAATCTGCAGAACATCCCCATTCGCAGCGCCGAAGGCCGACGCATTCGTCAGGCCTTCATTGCCGCGCCGGGCTACAAATTGA
Source organism: Halopseudomonas sp. 4NH20-0008 (assembly GCF_057548395.1). Classification (NCBI taxonomy): domain Bacteria; kingdom Pseudomonadati; phylum Pseudomonadota; class Gammaproteobacteria; order Pseudomonadales; family Pseudomonadaceae; genus Halopseudomonas; species Halopseudomonas sp. 4NH20-0008. The sequence continues at coordinate 235,594 of NZ_BAAJMD010000002.1, read as the reverse complement.
TGGCCGCCGACTATTCACAAATCGAACTACGGATTATGGCCCATCTGGCCCAGGATCCTGGCCTGCTGGATGCCTTTCGCCACGATCAGGATGTACACAAGGCCACCGCCGCCGAAGTCTTTGGCGTGGCGCTGGACGAGGTCAGCAGCGAGCAACGACGCAAAGCCAAGGCTATCAACTTTGGCCTGATCTACGGCATGAGCGCCTTTGGTCTGGCCAAACAGATCGATGTGGACCGCAAGCAGGCCCAGGAGTACATCGATCGTTACTTTACCCGCTACCCCGGCGTGCTCGCCTATATGGAGCGGACCCGGACTCAGGCCAGCGAGCAGGGCTATGTGGAAACCCTGTTTGGCCGCCGCCTGTATCTGCCGGACATTCATGCCAAGAACCCGTCCCTGCGCAAGGGCGCTGAGCGTACCGCCATTAACGCGCCGATGCAGGGCACGGCCGCCGACATCATCAAACGCGCCATGATCACTGTGGATAACTGGCTGAGCCAATCCGGGCTGAATGCCAGAGTCATCATGCAGGTACACGATGAACTGGTCGTTGAGGTCCGTGAAGATCAACTGGACGAGGTCAGTCGCGGTCTGCGTGACTGCATGGGCTCAGCCGCGAGCCTGGATGTGCCGCTGGTGGTGGATATCGGGATAGGTGACAACTGGGACGAGGCGCACTGAGCGAAGGGGAAGCCAGGCCTTGAAACAGGGGGTTGTAGCCGTTCAGAAAAATATTTTTGAACTATTCGAATCAGCCCTCGGTCAGATATTTTGAGTGGTCAGTCAAGCCGCTCATGCTCCTGGATGTGATTTAGTGTTGGCAGAAATAGCCGGGCGACCCCTCCTAGCACAGCCCGGTCGTTGGACCCCGAACTTTCCCCCCCATAAAAGTTCGGGGTTTTTTTTGCCCGTCATTCAGTCCTGCTGCTCAACGTCCTGATTATCCTCGTCCTGCTGGTCCAGCTGGTCCTGCTCGGCAAACAACCAGGTATCGAGAATCGCATAGGCTTCCTCCAGCCCCTGCCGCTTAGGCGCAGAAAACAGCTGAACCGTAGCGCGATTGCCATACTCCTTGCGCACGATGGTCTGCACCTTGAGCAGGGTATTCTTGGCCGCACCGTAGGCCAGCTTGTCCGCCTTGCTCAGCAGAATATGCGCTGGCAAGCCGCTGACATCACTCCACTGCAACATCATGCGGTCAAATTCCGACAGCGGGTGGCGGATATCCATAACCAATACCAGTCCGACCAGTGAGTCACGCTCGGTCAGGTAGGCGTCTAGGTGCAATTTCCAGTGCTCCTTGAGCGCCAGGGGCACCTTGGCATAGCCGTAGCCGGGCAGGTCAACCAGGCGGCGCTGCTCATCCAGGCCAAAAAAGTTGATCAACTGCGTGCGGCCGGGGGTTTTCGAGGTGCGCGCCAGCCTTGCATGGGTCAGGGTATTCAGAGCACTGGACTTGCCGGCATTCGAACGCCCGGCAAAAGCTACCTCGTAGCCGCGGTCTGCCGGACACTGGCTGACCTCACTGGCACTCTTGATAAAAGTCGCCTGTTGGCACAGGGTGACAAGGTGTTTTGTTGCGGGTACGGCTGAAGACATGGGGGAATCCATTAATAGGTCGAGCATGATGGGCCGATGACATTCACCTTGGCCACCCGCTTAGTATATACTGTTGCGGTTTTATATCGCGAAAGCTTAGTGCGACAGTCTGTACATTGCATCGCTGCAGCACGACAGATAGCATTCGTATTATGCACTGCGCCGCAAGGTGCAAAATTAACGAGGCATGCTGCCCATTGCCATGGTCGATACCGACCAGCCGGGTAGAACAGGCCCACTCTATTCAGCCGTAATTGGATTAGCCGATGAATAAATTACTCATGAGTCTGGTGTTATGCCTCGGTGTGGCCGGTTCGGCCCATGCAATGCAGGGCGATGCGGAAGCCGGTGCCGGTAAGGTTGCCATGTGCGCCGCCTGTCACGGCGCCGACGGCAACAGCGCGCTGCCAAACTTCCCCAAGCTTGCTGGCCTGGGTGAAAAGTATTTGTACAAGCAGTTGCTGGACGTTCAGGAAGGTCGCCGCGTGATTGTTGAAATGACCGGCATGCTCAGCAGCTTCGACGAACAGGATCTGCGTGATATCGCCGCGTTCTATGACACCCAGACGCCTGCACCCGGCGTAGCCAATGATGCAGAACTGGTCGCCCGTGGTGAAGCGATCTTCCGTGGTGGCAATCTGGCCACTGGCCTACCTGCCTGCACCGGCTGCCACTCTCCAACCGGTTCCGGCAACGATTTGGCCGGCTATCCGCGTCTGGCAGGCCAACATGCCACCTATACAACCACACAGCTGACCAACTTCCGCGAAGGTGTCCGCCAGAACGATGGTGACACCATGATCATGCGGACCATTGCCAGCCGCCTGAGCAACAAGGACATCGAAGCAGTATCGGCCTACATTCAGGGCCTGCGCTGAACAAAAGGTGTTGCCGGGCGTGTCGTCCGGCTTCACACAGGGGGTGGCTTCGGTCACCCTTTTTTGTCTTCGGGTCTTTACCCGACCCTTTATGAACTGATTGTTCAGGCAATTGAATTTTTTCCCGCCGGACGCAGTCATAACAACAGAACAATTCCATAGGGAGCAGCAAATGCGTGCATTACTTTCTTTCAGCCTGATCTGGTTACTCGGCAGCTTCGCCCTGCTGCAAGCGCAGGACGCCACCTATCGTGCCGGCGAACATTACATTGAGCTGCCCGCACCAGCGCCGACCCAGGATCCCGACAAGATCGAAGTAGCCGAGCTGTTCTGGTATGGCTGCGGACATTGCTTTGAGTTCGACCCCATTATCCGCGAGTGGAAGACCACCCTGGCAGACGACGTTCATTTCCGTTACGTCCCGGCCATGTTTGGCGGCGCCTGGAATACCCACGCGCAACTGTTCTTTACCGTTGAAGCGCTGGGCAAACTGGACGAGACCCACTCGGTGATCTTCAACGCCCTGCACCGCGAGAACAACCGTCTGGCCGACGAAGACGCCATGATCGCGCTGTTGGAGCCCTACGATGTCAGTGCCGACGATTTCAGCAGAGCATGGTCATCCTTTGGCGTACGCAGCAAACTTGATCAGGCAACACGACTAGCCCGTGCCTACCGTGCCACTGGCGTGCCAACCCTGATTGTTGACGGCAAGTATCGTATCGAGGGTGCCATGGTTGGCGGCTTCGACGAGATGCTCAAGGTTGCAGAATTCCTGATTGAGCAGGAACGTCAGGCCCGCGCCAGCAACTGATGACACTCCCCGCTCCGATTCCCCGGCGCAGATCAACCCACGGGTTGATGCTGCCCGGCAATCTGCAGACCAATCTGCTGTGTGGCTCTCAGGACAATCCGTTGCCGGATGTTCTGAGATTGCTCAGCTTCAACATTCAGGTCGGCATCAACACCCAGAAATACCACCACTACCTGACCCGCAGTTGGCAGCACCTGCTACCCCACCGTCGACGCCAACACACGCTTGGCGAGATCGGCAAATTGCTACACGATTTTGACCTGGTAGCGCTGCAGGAAGTGGATGGCGGGAGCATACGCTCAGGTTACGTCAATCAAGTTGAACATCTGGCGCGAGAAGCCCAGTTCCCGTACTGGTATCAGCAACTCAACCGCAACCTTGGGCGCTTTGCTCAGCACTCCAACGGCCTGCTCAGCCGCTACGCACCTGAGCTGCTGGAGGATCACAAATTGCCTGGCATTCTGCCCGGACGTGGCGCGATTCTCACCAGTTTTGGCAAAGGTAACCAGTCCTTGCTGGTGGTCATGATGCACCTGGCCCTGAGCACCAAGACCAGGGCCTATCAGTTATCCTATATTCGCGAACGCATTGCCGATCACCGCCATGTGGTGTTGATGGGCGATATGAACACCCACGCCGACGACCTGCTGCACAACTCGCCGCTGCGCGACTCGCACTTGCATACCGCGACATTGCCCGGCACCTATCCGAGCTGGAAGCCGGCCAAGGTGCTCGATCATATTTTGATCAGCCCCAGCCTGAGTATTGAACGGGTTGATGTACTACCCCATGCCATCTCGGATCATCTACCGGTAGCCATGCATATTCGACTGCCGAGCACCCTTTGCAAAAGCGGCAAAACAGACTGAAAACCCATCCCCATCCGGGTGGACTAGTCACGGACAGCATTTTACCTATAATCTTGCAGGTAAAAATCAGCAGGATGCTTCATGAACGATCATCGCCACCCGCCGCGCACCGAGAGTGAAAGCGACGCTAAAGCCAGCATTGACAGCGATCAGGAAGAGCTTCTGAAGCGTGGTCTGGTGCGCGTCAGTATCGCGGCCGATGGCATGGACCCGTTGCTTGACAAGCGCCTCAAGGAACTCCGCAATGCCCTGCGCAGCGATGCACCGAAGCACCTGCTGGGTGAGCTGATGCCTGACCTTGAGCGCGCGGTACTGGCCGCAGACCGCTCACGCGAAAGTCGCCTGGAAAAAACCACCCAGACTCTGCGCGCCTTGATTCGCCAGCTTCAGCAACACAATCCGCCGCATGATACCGCCAATCAATTGAAACGCTTGGGCAAGCAGCTTGACCAGCAAATAGAGCATGCTGCCGATATCCCTGGGCTGATAGAACAACTGGTCTCATTGCAGGCAATGGTGCTGAATGCATCTGGCACCGGGCAATCCGGTGGCGGGCTCTGGTCGCGCTTGTTCGGCACTGGCGCAACTGAGCCAAAGCTTCACGACAACAATTCAAGCGCGAGTAAATCCTCACTGCTTGAAGTCACCGAGGACCCCGTCAGCGTCACTGGCAAGGATGATCCAGACACCCTGCCGCTTAAGCAGGCCCTGCAGGCACCAACTGATTTTGGCTTAGCCGCTCAACTGATACCTGAGTCGCAAGACACCGACCTGATCATTCAGGAGCCTGTTACCCAGCCAGACGATACAACAACTGGGGTACTGGCCGGAGAGGATCAGGAATACTCGAAGATTGCCGCTCATATAGAAACTATCCTGCTCAATCTGCTCAGTGAGCTACAGGTGCTGGACACCGATCAATCACGCTGTGAAAAGTTGCGTGAGCGCATTACTGGCGGGCTGAACTGGTATGAACTGGCCGCCGCGCTGGACGAGCTGGGTGTACTGGTGCTCGCCGCGCAGCATAGCCGCCAGGCTGACTTTGAGCGCTACCTGCAGCAACTCAATAGCCGCCTGGCCCAATTCCAGGGCAATCTGGAAGAGGCGCATGAAAGTTATTCAGGGTCGGTCGAGGCCGGCAAGATGCTCGAAGGCAGCATCCGCGAACAGGTACAGGGCCTGCACGGTGATGTGCGTGAAGCCACTGACCTGAACAGCCTCAAGGCCAACGTCGAGAACAAGCTCGACACCCTGCTGCAAAAAGTCGAACAGGCGCGCCAGGTCCGTGAAGAGCGCGAAGAATTGATCTCGGGCCAGCTGAAAACCATGGTCCATCGCATCAAGATCATGGAGGTCGAGGCGCAATCCTTCCGCAGTCACCTGGAAGAGCAGCGTCAACGCGCGATGATCGACAGTCTGACTGGCCTGGCCAACCGCGCCGGCTTGCAGAAGCGCATGGAAGAAGAGTTCGAGCGCTGGCAGCGTTACGGTGGGCAATTGCTCATGGTGGTACTGGACGTTGACCACTTCAAACGCATCAATGATCGCTTTGGCCATCTGTCCGGCGACAAGGTCCTGCGCCTGATTGCCCAGCAATTGTCACGCCGTCTGCGTAAAACCGACTTTATCGGGCGTTTTGGTGGCGAGGAATTTGTTCTGCTGATGCCCGGCACCAGCCTGGAACAGGCTGGCATCGTGCTGGAAGCACTGCGCGCCGGCATTGAAGAAAGCCCGTTTCACTTCAAGGCAGAGCCTGTGACGGTGACCATCTCAATCGGCTATACCGATTTTCGTTCCGGTGACAGTCTTGATCAGGTTTTTGACCGCGCCGATCGCGCCATGTACCAGGCCAAGGAGCAGGGTCGCAACCAGCTGGTCAAGGCCGATTGAGCAGCTGGTTCAGAAATCCAGACTGAGCTGGTCGGCATTTACATCTTTTACTTTCCGCCTTACCGGCACGTGCTTGCGACTGGCATGTCGCTGACGTATCTGGGCCTGCCAATCCTGCCTCTGTTGCATCGACTGTGATTCGAGATGCGCCTTGATCATCGCCCGCGCCTGCCGTGCCGCCTGTTGACTATCCACCAGCGGTGCCGGGTAATCGACATCTATCCGGCAGCCATACTGACGCTGCAGACTTTCCGGCATCAACCAGGGCTGATGAATCCAGGCCGTCGGCAGGGTGCGCAAAGGGGCAACCCAGTGGCGGATATAGTCGCCCTGCGGATCCTGATCCAGCGACTGCTTCAACGGGTTGTAGACGCGCAAACTGTTGATACCTGTGGTACCGGATTGCATCTGGATCTGGCAATAGTGGATACCCGGCTCGTAATCGGTAAACTGCCGTGCCAGGTGCAGTGCTGTCTCCCGCCAGGGCAGCCAGAGCTGGTAACTGGCCAAGCTGACCAGACAGGCGCGCATTCGAAAATTCAGCCAGCCATCATGGTGCAGCTGGCGCATACAGGCATCGATCAGCGGATAACCGCTGCGTCCTTCGCTCCAGGCCTGCAGACGCTCCGGTAGCGGTGTCTCACGCAGACCGTTCATCGCCGGATTGAGGTTGTGAAACTCGATATCCGGTTGATCCTCGAGCTTCTGAATAAAATGGCAGTGCCAATACAAACGCGACTTGAAGGCCGCCAGACTGCGCTGCCAGGCCGTGTCCGGCTGTGCCGCCAAGGCGGCATCGGTAGCCTGCACCAGCTCGCGCAGGCTGACACAACCATAGGCCAGATGCGCGCTGAGTCGGGCGCAAGCCCGACTGGCGCGCGCCGGGGACGACAGGCTGCTGCGGTAATGGCGGCTGCGCCAGTCGAGAAAGGACTGCATCAATCGCAGGGCCTCACCACGACCACCACGCTGGCGGCCAGGGCAGGGGCGCTGCTCATAACCCAGGTTCAGTGCCTGCAAATCTGGCAACCGCGTTTCCAGCACGGCGGGTAATCGTCCAGGCGCTGTCAGTCGCGGCGATCCCATGAAAGCATCCCAGCGTTGCGCCCACTGGTCTCGATCGGTCAGGGGCCGAACCACACCGAACTGGGGATAGGCATGCAGGGCTATACCCTGTGCCTTGAGCCAACGACTGACACGACGGTCCCGGTCATAGGTCCAGGCATTGCCGGTTTCCTCATGGACGTGCACAGCAGCCAGACCAACTCGCCGATGCAGCTTTTCCAGCACGGCAATCATGTCTCCCTGCTCCACCAGCAAGCCCTGCCCACGCTGCCGCAAGGCCTGATCCAGCTCCTGCAGGCTTTCGGCTATGAACTTCCAGTGCCGCAGCGCCGTATCCGGCTGCTGCCAGAGCGCCGTCTCTATCACATACAGGGGCAGAACCGGCCCGGCCTGCGCCGCTGCGTTTAGCGCAGCATGGTCATGGATACGCAGATCACGCTTGAACCAGACCAGCTGGATCACGGCAGACTGGCCCAGGTCGCCACGTAGCGGCCCTCAGCATCATAACGCTCGGCCTGCATCGCCACATTGAAGGCTCGACCGCCCCGCGGGTCGTGACCAACACCGGCGATGTAAGCCCAATTACCCCAGTTACTGGCCACGTCGTAGTCAATCAGTTGTTGCTCGAACCAGGCCGCACCCAGGCGCCAATCCTGCTGCAAATCATGGACCAGGTAACTGGCGGCAATCTGGCGGCCACGATTGGACAGGAAGCCGGTACTGTTCAGCTCGTTCATGCAGGCATCGACAAAGGGCTGACCAGTGCAGCCATCTCGCCAGTCCTGAAAGCCCTGCCCATTGCCCCTCGGGGGCCGGCCACCATGCAGCCCACCATGACGAAAGAAAGCATCACCATGGCGACTTAAACTCAGGCGAAAAAACTCACGCCAGAGCAGCTCAAACCACAGCCAGTAGGTTGAATCATTGGCCCCCAGACGCTCCTCGTGGGTACGTAGTTCATGCACCACCAGGCGCGGCGACAGGCAACCATGGGCCAACCAGGGCGAGAGTTTGGATGAATAATCATGACCCAACAGCTGGTTGCGGGTCTCCTTGTAGTGCCGCACCGCCTGGCGCTGCCACAGGTAGTCCTGCAACCAGGCCAGGGCCGCTGACTCACCCGCCCTGCCCGGCAACGCACTACGGGCATCCGCTGGCGGTGTAGCCAAGCCAAAATCAGCCAGTACCGGTAACGGCTCCAGCAGCGCAAGGGCCTCTGCCGGTAGCGGCGGCAGACCCTCAGGCGCTGTCAGCAAATGCACGGGAGGAGGCCGCTTTTCCACGCGGTTGCGAAAGCCGGTAAACACCCCTGGCATGGCCTGCAAATCGAAGGGTAGATCGACCCGATCAAACAGCGCATTGCCGTCGAATAGCTGCACACAGGTTGTTTTGGGTAATGCGTGGCGTACCTGCTCAATCTGCCGACGCTCATCCGGTCCGGGCTCATCGTGGGTCAGTAGACGCTGTATATCGAGTTTGCTGCACAGTGCCGGCAAGCGGCTTTCAGGCGCACCGAGCACAACCAGTAAATCGGAACCCAGCGCCTGCAGTTGCCGTCGCAGATCAGCCAGGCTCGCCAGCAGAAAGGCCGTTCGTCGGGCACCGCAGCGGCGAAAGCCTTCAGCGTTCTGAATAAGCAGTTGCGGGTCGAGGCAGTACACTGGCAAACATTCCTCGTCAGCAGCCACAGCACAGAACAGCGCGTTGTCTATCAATCGCAGATCGTATTTCAACCAGATCAGGGAGCGCATGGCAGGCCTTCATCGTGTACAGTACTTATACAATAATGCTAATCTGTATAGCTGTTAACCCCAAGAGCGTAACCAGCCATGACCCGGACTACTCCTACCCGCTTGCCCTGCCGCGGCTGTCTGCCCGATTGCCCAAATCGACAAAGCTGCAACGGCACGCCCTGGCGCTCTGATTTCAAGGGCCAGAGCAAGCCCGCAGCCAAAACCCCTGTCGAAACCCGCCACTAGCTCAACAAGCGCTGCAGCAAACACATCTGCATGCTAGGCTCCTGTGGTGCTGGTCTTGAGGACGGGAAAGTGATGTGGCGTGGTCTGATTGTTGTGCTTCTGGCGACTGTCCTGTTGGGCGGCTGTAACCGTGCCCCGGTGATCGATACCCGTTACAGTTCGCAGAACCACGACAGTCGTGTGCAGTACGTGGTCCTGCATTACACCTCCTCGGATTTTGATCGTGCCCTGCAACACCTGACCGTGGGTCAGGTCAGCAGCCATTACCTGATTGATACCCAGCCGACCATCTACCGCCTGGTCGATGAAGACCGGCGTGCCTGGCATGCGGGCGAAAGCAGTTGGCAGGGTCGAACCTGGCTGAACGGCAGCTCAATTGGCATCGAAATAGTCCACCCTGGCTATACCGATGGGCCTGCAGGTCGCTATTGGCATCCCTGGTCAGAGGCACAGGTTGAGGTATTGATTCCCTTGCTCAAGGACATTCTCAAGCGTCATGGCCTGGGACCGGAGCACGTGCTGGGCCACAGCGACGTGGCACCCCAACGCAAGGTAGACCCCGGTCCACTGTTCCCCTGGCATCGCCTGGCCGAGGCGGGTGTAGCGGTGTGGCCAGAAGCGGAGCGAGTGGCAGACAATCTGCGCCGGCTGGAAGGTCAGACGCCACCCATGGTGTGGTTTGAGCAGGGTCTGCAACAACTCGGCTTCAGTCTGCAGGGGACGGCTGACCAGGCCGTGGTCAGCCGCAACGTCCTGGCCGCCTTTCAGATGCGCTTCAGGCCAAGCCGGTTTGACGGTCAACCGGATGTCGAAAGCGCCGCCATACTGGCAGCGCTGGTGCCGGATTTGCTTAATTCGGCTCTACTGTGCAAATCAGCCGAGAATCCATCAATGCCGCGGTCCGATGCACAGTGGCCGCACTGTACTCCTGATCAGCCAGCATGGTGAGAAAGGCCGCAATGGAGGGGTACTCCACCACCAGCATCTGGTCCCAGTTTTCACCCTGGGGTGCTATCAGGGCATGCAGGGCACGGGTTTGCAGGCGCACCCGGCCGCCGGCTTCGGCCACCTTGCGGCCGGCTACCTGGCCATATCGACCGTAGGCTTCGCGGCCGGAACAGGGCGCATGGGCACTCTCAGAGGGGTACTGGGCCTGGGCGTTGAAGCGCAGCAGGTTAAGCATCAGAATCGGGGTATCGGCAGGGACCTTGGCAAGCATCTCCTCGATACTGCCTGGAGCCGGGTTGAGACTGGGCATGGTTATCTTCCTTGTTGGACAAAAGTTCATTATGAACCGCTTGCAAGACTGACCTCCAGTGCCAATGCCCGCTAGAATGACACAGGATTAATTCGTCTTCTACAGGACACCCCGACCCGCATGCTAAATGGAATCTGGCTAAGCTTCTTTCTGGCTGCCTTTGCCGCGGCCCTGTGGCAATGGTTGGGCTTGGGTGATGCCGAGGTGTTCAGTCGACTGGTCGCCGCCCTGTTTGACATGGCCCGGCTGAGCGTCGAGATCATCTTGGTACTGGTTGGCACCATGACTCTGTGGCTGGGTTTTCTGGCGATTGCCGAAAAGGCCGGGCTGATAAACCTCCTTGCACGCGTACTTGACCCGCTGTTCCGCCGCCTGATGCCGGAGGTGCCCAGCGGCCACCCGGCGCTTGGGCATATCAGCATGAACTTTGCCGCCAATATTCTCGGCCTGGACAATGCCGCCACACCGATCGGCATCAAGGCCATGCACGCCCTGCAAAGCCTGAACCCGAGCAAGGACACCGCCAGTAATGCGCAGATCCTGTTTCTGGTGCTCAACACCTCGTCCCTGACACTGCTGCCGGTAACCATTTTCATGTACCGCGCGCAGCAAGGTGCCGCCGATCCGACTGCCGTGTTCCTGCCGATACTGCTGGCCACCACCGCTTCCAGCCTGGTCGGCTTGCTGAGCGTCGCCTTCATGCAGCGTCTGAGGCTATGGGACCCGGTAGTGCTGGCTTACCTGGGCGCCGGTGGACTGGCTCTCGGTCTGCTGTTGACGACGCTGGCCGGTATGTCTGCCCAGGCACTGGCCGCCACCTCGACCCTGGTCGGCAACCTGACCCTGTTCGGTATTGTGATTGCCTTTCTGAGTATCGCCGCCCTACGTAAGGTCAAGGTCTACGACACCTTTATCGAAGGCGCCAAGGAAGGCTTCAGCTTTACCATTTCGCTGCTGCCCTTTCTGGTCGCCATGCTGGTAGCCGTTGGCGTGCTACGCGCCAGCGGTGTGCTGGACGCCGGACTGGACGGGATTCGCTGGCTGATTGAAGGACTCGGTTGGGATACGCGCTTTATCGATGCGCTTCCCACCGCCTTCGTCAAACCGCTGTCTGGCAGCGGCGCCCGGGCGATGATGATCGAAACCATGAACACCTTTGGTGTCGACAGTTTTCCGGCCTTGATGGCCGCGACCTTTCAGGGCAGCACTGAAACCACCTTTTATGTATTGGCGGTGTACTTTGGCGCCGTCGGTATCACCCGCATACGTCATGGCCTGGGCTGCGCCCTGCTGGCTGACCTGGCCGGCATGCTGACCGCCATTGGCGTGTGCTACTGGTTCTTTGGCTGATCCTTCGGCCAATGCGGCGGCACCACAAAGAAGCGCTCGGCCTCGCACCACGGGCCTGAATCTGAGCGCTGCAAACGGGCAAACAGCCGTGGGGTGGCGCTGCTATCGATCTGCTGCAGAGCGGCTTGCACCGCCTGTGGATCTGGGCCCTGGCTATCAACCCAGGGACCAATCCAGTGCGGCTTGAGCAGCGGCAACCAATCCGCAGTGTCTAGCCGATGAACCTGATCGCGGTACACCCAGCTGCCCCGGCAATGGCCCGCATCGGCCTGATCTGGCGGATCGATGTCACTGTCCAGCGGATAAAACAGATAGCCTGGCATGCACAGGCGCCGCTGCACAGGCGCACTGATACCCTGCGCTGCCAGCACGGCCTGAGCCGCTGGTAGAGCGCTGCGCAGGACCTGATGATCACGCAGGTTGGTCGTTTTCAAGTCCAGCCGGTCGTGCGGATTGGGGCCATACCAGCGGGCTGCATCGGTAACACTGGCGGCATAGCCAAGGTAGAACTTGATAGCCACCTCATGGTGCTCGATCTCGCCGCTGTGCGGATTGAGCAGAACAAAATCCAGTTCCCCGAGAGTACGTCCCAGCTCACGGATTGGCAGATTACGCGCCAGCAGGCGCCAACCGAGCAGATCCGCCATCAGTACCGCATAGAGACTTTCGAAATACAGCCCGAGTCGTCGCGGCGGTATCGCTTGGAGCAAGTCCGGGGCAGACTCGGGCCGGCAATCCCAGGCCAACAGACGCTCAAGCATCTGCTCAGTTAGCCACTGCCCGGGGACAAACACATCGGAACCCATGATCAATTGCGGACTTTGCAGCAGCCAGGCCAAATGCCGGACTGCCGGGGTCTGCAGCGCTGTCAGCGGAGGAACCTGGAACACTTTCATGTCAGAACGCAGCGCCGACCCTGCAAATCGTATTGCACAACCGGCGGGCTTGATCCCTGCACGGTGGTTAAATGCGACAGGCTCATTTCCCCGCCACAACCTGGATGTTCAATGCCCAGTTCCCTGGGTGTCGCCTCGGCCGGTCCCAAGGGCACTGGCGCGACCTGCTCCGAACCACAGGCTAGACAATGCGGACCGGCATCACGCGCCGACAAGGCCTCACGCAAGGACCGGCAGGCAGCCAGTTCCGCTTCCTGCGTCTCGATCTGCTGCTCCAACTGAGCCAGCCCCGGTATGGGCCGGGCCCGCCATTGCCACCAGCGGCGCTGAACTTTATGCGCCGCCAACAGGTTGGCCAGATCCAGACGCAGACACAGCAACTGCTTGACCAGAACCGCCTGATACTCGGCCGTGGGCAGGCTCTCCATGGCCACTAGTGCCTGGCAGTCGGCACACCAGCCCGGCTGATCACGCAGGGGCCAGTGTTGTTTACCGTCATCGCTGCAATACTGACGCGGCTGTCCGGCGAGCAGGTACTCATGCTGGAAATCGCAGGCGCTGCACTCAAACCTCAGCAGGGTAGGGGTCATGCCGGAACTCCGAGATTGTCTGTTCCTGGGGAAAGGCTGTCACTAGGGTCGCCAATGCCATGCACAAGTGCAAGGATTGAAATGCCCTGTTTCCTCACTGCACTGGCCGGGTCCTTGGGCCGACTGTTAAGCTGAACGTCATTCAGTCTGACGGAATCGACCATGCCAGCACCCCGCTTCGAACAACTGCACAGCCAAACCGGCCCGTTTTTTCTGGCCCTGGGTGGTGCAGGCATGTTCGGCGCCAACTTCTACCTGTTCGGCTCCGGAGGTCAATGGATCGCCGTTGATTGCGGCTTTGCCCTGCAATCCAGAGAAGCCGGTGGCAATCAGGTTTCAGTGCCCAGTCTGGCCGCCCTGGAACGGCACGACATCACCCTGTCCGCGCTACTGATCACCCATGGTCATGAGGATCACATTGGCGCCATTCCACATCTCTGGCAGGCACTCAAATGTCCGATTTATGCCAGCCCCTTCGCCGCCAGATTGATTCGCAACAAGCTCGATCCGGCTATCGAATGGCCAAGACTGATTGAAATCCAGCCGCTGCAACCCATAGGTATCGGCGCTTTTCAGGCTGAATGGATACCCGTTACCCATTCGATCCCCGAATCCCATGGGATTCTGCTTGAAGTCGCCGGCAAGCGGCTGTACCACAGTGGTGACTGGAAGCTCGACGCCCAGCCGCTGGTCGGCGAACTGACCGCCCAAAGCCGCTTGCAGACGATTGGCCGCGGCGGCGTTGACGTGATCATTGGCGATTCCACGAATGCTCCGGTGGCCGGTGCCAGCCGCTCCGAGCAATGGGTACAGAACGGCCTGCTGGACGCCATTCGCGGCTGCAGCAAGCGGGTGGTGGTGACCTGCTTTGCCAGCAACCTGGCGCGCCTGCACAGTCTGGCGGAAATTGCCTTTGATACCGGCCGCTACAGCAGTCTGCTGGGCCGCAGTCTGTTGACCATGCACAGCGCCGGTCGAGCACACCGCTATCTGCAGGGTCAGCCCGGCTTTATCGGCCCCTGGGAGCTGGGCTTTCTGCCCCGTGAGCAACAACTCTGGGTCTGCACCGGCAGTCAGGGTGAACCGGCTGCGGCACTGGCACGGCTGGCCAACGGCAGCCATCCACACCTGAGCCTGGAAGCGGGCGACTGTGTGCTGTTTTCCTCGCGCCTGATTCCCGGCAATGAAGTTGCCCTGGAGCGTATCAAGGCCGGACTCAAGCAGCAGGGGATTCAGGTCATCGATGACGATATGGCGCCGATCCACGCCTCGGGCCATCCACCCCAGGAAGATCTGCGTCAGTTGTATGGCTGGCTCAAGGCCAGGTACCTGCTGCCGGTGCACGGTGAGCTGTATCACCAGCAGGCACATCGGGACTTTGCCCGCAGTCTGGGCTTGGGCGGACTGGTGCCGAACAACGGCGACCTGATTGACCTCAGCGGGCAACCGGCGAAGGTCGCCGAGCTACCCTGGGGCCTGGTTGAGATAGCTCGCTGACGCCAAAGCCGACCTCAGGTCCCACCATCAGGCTCAAGGCCTAGATTGCTTCCTTGAGCTTTTCCCACATCATCCCCAGCGCCAGCAGCGGCGCGCGCAGGCGCTGACCGCCGGGGAAAGCCATATGCGGCACCTGACTGAACAGCTCGAGACCGCGACTGGCCTGACCGCTGATGGCTTCGCCGAGTATCCGCGCCGCCAGATGGGTGGCATTGACCCCATGACCCGAATAGGCCTGGGCATAGAATACATTGCTATGACCGGGCAGGCAGCCGATCTGCGGCAGGCGGTTGGCACCTATGCCGATCATCCCACCCCACTGGAAGTCGATCCGCGTCTGCGCAAGCTGCGGGAAGACCTTGAGCATCTTCGGCCGCATATAGGCGGCGATGTCCGCCGGGTCACGTCCGGAATAATGGCAGGCACCGCCAAACAGCAGGCGCTTGTCAGCAGACAGCCGGTAGTAATCCAGCGCCACACGCTGATCACACAGCGCCATGTTCTGCGGGATCAGTTCAGCCGCCAGCGCATCACCCAGTGGCTCGGTCGCAATGATATAGCTACCGGCGGGGATCACGGTGCTGCTGAGCTGTGGATGCAGATCCTTGAGATAGGCGTTGCAGCCAATCACCAGTTGTCCGGCCCTGACCCGACCCTGGACGGTGTGAACCACCGGATTGGCACCCAGCTCGATACGGGTCACCGCTGACTGCTCGTGCAGACGCACGCCCAGACTGGCCGCTGCCGCCGCTTCACCGAGTGCCAGATTAAGCGGATGCAGGTGCCCCGAGCCCATATCGACCATGCCGCCGACATAACACTCGGAGCCAACCACACTGGCCATATCCTGGGCCGCGACCATACGCATGTCATGCTCATAACCCAGCGCCAGCAGCGATTCACGCTCGGCGGCAAACTGCTCCAGGTGACGCGGCTTGTTAGCCAGATCACAGTAGCCCCAGGTCAGGTCGCAGTCGATGGCAAAGTCCTCGATGCGCTGGCGCACAATCTGCACCGCCTCAATGCCCATCAGTTTGAGATCGCGAACGCCATCGGCGCCGATGATCCGCTGAAACTGATCAAGATCGTGGCCAACACCACGAATCAGCTGCCCGCCATTGCGACCACTGGCCCCCCAGCCAAGCTTATGTGCCTCCAACAGAATCACCGAGAGTCCGCGCTGGGCCAACTCGATTGCGGTATTAAGGCCGGTAAAGCCGCCACCAATGATGCACACATCAGCCTGCTGCTCACCCTGCAATGGAGCAAAGGCCAGTTGGCGGTTGACGCTGGCGGCGTAGTAGGAGGGTGCGTGCTGGTCAGTATGGGTCAGGGACATGGGTTGGCCGTGTGAAATCATGGATTAATGTCAATAAAAATTGACATCAGCATAAACACTAATCGGCCTCCGGCACAACAATCGCCAGACTCTCCTTGATCTCTTCCATGACGATATAGCTCTTCGACTCACGCACCCCCGGCAACTTGAGCAGAATATCGCCAAGCAACTGTCGATAGGAGGTCATCTCGGAAATCCGTGCCTTGATCAGATAGTCAAAATCACCCGATACCAGATGGCACTCCAGCAGTTGTGGCAGCTTGATGGCCGCCCGGCGAAACTCGTCAAAGATATCCGCCGACTTGGATGCCAGACTGATTTCGACAAAGACCAGCAGACTCGCCTCGAGTTTTTGCGGGTTAAGCCGGGCACCGTAGCCAAGAATGAATTTTTCCCGCTCCAAACGCTTGACCCGTTCCATGCACGGCGTGGTCGACAGGCCCACACGCTCACCCAGATCGACATAGGACATCCGCCCTTCGGCCTGCAGCAGGCGCAGGATATGCCGATCAATCTTGTCCAGCTCACGACTCGAGGCTCTGCGTGTTTTCATAGAATAATCCTGTAAATCAAATTTTATTCAGACTCAATTTCTGCATTTCACACTTTATTCAAAACATGACCATGCTCTAGCCGCCTTAGAATAGCAATATCGTCCACAAGGATTTAAAGCTGATTTCGGTAGGCGGGAGACTTGTCATGCACATCATGATTCTCGGTAGCGGCATCATCGGTATCACCAGCGCCTGGTACCTGTCACGCGCGGGGCATCAGGTTACCGTGATCGACCGGCAACCCGGCCCGGGACTGGAAACCAGTTTTGCCAACGCCGGCATGATTTCGCCTGGCTATTCCGCGCCCTGGGCTGCCCCCGGCGTGCCGCTGAAAGCCATCAAATGGCTGCTGGCCAAACATGCCCCCCTGGCCATCACACCCACCGGCGACCCGCATCAGTACCGCTGGATGCTGCGCATGTTGAGCAACTGCACCACGGCCCGTTACCAGGTCAACAAGGCACGCATGATGCGCCTGGCCGACTACAGCCGCGACTGCCTGATCGCCTTGCGTGATGACACCGGCCTGGACTACGAGCAACGTCAACTGGGCACCCTGCAGCTATTTCGCAGCAATAAACAACTGGACGCGGCGGCCAAGGATATCGCTGTGCTGGAGCAATGCGGCGTGCCCTACGAGCTGCTGGATGCCGCCGGCTGTGTGGCCATAGAGCCCGGACTCGCCGCCAGTTCAGTCCCGCTGGCAGGCGGTCTGCGGCTGCCCCAGGATGAAACCGGCGATTGTCATCTATTTACCACCCGACTGGCGGCGCGCTGTGCCGAGGCTGGCGTGCAGTTCCGTTACAACAGTCGAATTGAAGCGCTGGAAACCGATAGCGGCCGCGTCAACGCCGTGCGCGTCGATGGCCAGCGCCTGCAGGCGGATGCCTACGTGCTGGCGCTGGGCAGCTACTCGCCACAGCTGCTGCGGCCACTGGGAATTGATCTGCCGGTTTATCCTGTCAAGGGCTACTCCCTGACCCTGCCGGTCAGCAACCCGGCCATGGCGCCGGTTTCAACGGTCATGGACGAAAGCTACAAGGTCGCCGTGACACGCTTTGAGCAACGTATTCGGGTCGGCGGCATGGCCGAACTGGCAGGCTTTGATACACAACTCAAACCGGCCCGCCAGGCTACCCTGAGCATGGTGGTCAATGACCTGTTCCCGGCCGGTGCGGATAGCAGTCGAGCCAGCTTCTGGAGCGGATTCCGGCCCATGACCCCGGATGGCACGCCGATTATCGGCGCCAGCCCCTTGGCCAACCTGTATTTGAATACCGGCCACGGTACACTGGGCTGGACCATGTCCTGCGGCTCTGCCCAGTTGCTGGCCGATCTGATCAGCGGCAACCGCCTGGCGGTCAACTGCGAACTCGGCCTGGACCGCTATACCCGACCCAAGGAGAAACACCGCTATGCCCATCCAGCGTCTGCACACTGATGCGCGCCTGAGCCAGATCGTCATTCATCAGAACACCGTCTATCTGGCCGGTCAGGTAGCCGCTGACGACGATCTGCAGGCCGATGCCGCGACACAGACCCGCAGCACGCTGGCGGAAATCGAAAAGCGTCTGGCTGACGCCGGTACCGACAAGACCCGGCTGCTCTCGGTGACCATCTACCTGAAGGATATCGACGCCGACTTTGCCGCCATGAACAGCGTCTGGGATCAATGGCTGCCGAGCGGCAGCGCACCTGCTCGCGCCACCGTTGAAGCCCGACTTTGTGAGCCGGAGATACGGGTCGAGATGTCGGTGATTGCCGCGCTCTGATACCCTAGGCCTTCGCGGAGCAGGGTGCTCCGCCCCATTTCATATAGACACCTGCATGCGCCCAGCCCACGCTCTGATCGACCTCAATGCCCTGCGGCACAATTATCGTCTGGCCAAATCGCTTTCCGGCCGCCGTGCCCTGGCAGTGATCAAGGCCAATGCCTACGGACATGGCGCGGTGCCCTGCGCCAAAGCCCTGGAAGCCGATGCCGACGCCTTTGCCGTGGCCTCGATCGAGGAAGCCCTGGAACTGCGCGCGGCCGGCATTCAAACCCCGATTCTGCTGCTGGAGGGCTGGTTCGAACCGAACGAGCTGCCACTGCTGGTCGAACACAAGCTCTGGACCGTAGTGCACCATGCCGAACAGGTGTCGCAGCTGCTGCAAACCCGGCTTGCTGAGCCACTGCACATCTGGTTGAAAATGGACAGCGGCATGCACCGGGTTGGCTTCAATCCAGCTGACTATGCGGCCACATGGCAGCAATTGCAGGCTGCCAGCCAGGTCGCCAGCCTGACCAGCATGAGTCATTTCGCCCGCGCCGATGAGCCCGACAGCGGTCGCACTGAAACCCAACTGGCGCTATTTCAGCAGACCATCGCCGGTCTCGGCGGCGCGGCCAGCCTGTGCAATTCCGCCGGCGTACTGGCCTGGTCTCAGGCCCACGCTGACTGGTTACGCCCGGGCATCATGCTATATGGCGCGACTCCCTTCGATTTTCCGCAGGATCTGGCCAGCCAACTGCAACCGGTCATGCAGCTGGAGTCCACGATCATTGCCGTGCGCGACCTGCCAGCCGGCGAGCCGGTGGGCTACGGTTCGCGCTTTATCACCCAGCGACCGACCCGGGTTGGCGTGGTTGCCATGGGTTATGCCGACGGTTATCCACGGCATGCCCGGGACGGCACGCCGGTAATGGTTGATGGCCAACGCAGCCAACTGATTGGCCGGGTCTCCATGGATATGCTGACCCTTGACCTGACAGATCTGCCAGGTAGCGGCCTGGGCAGCAAGGTTGAGCTATGGGGCAAGCAACTGCTGGCCAGTGAGGTGGCTGCCCATGCCGACACCATCGCCTACCAGCTGTTTTGCAATCTGAACCGCGTCCCGCGCCGCTATCAAGGCTGAAGCGGGCAGGTCAGCGTGTTGAAAATTCTGAACGGGCGTGCAATCATCCCCACACTTAAAGTGTGACTGTTGCTTCCTGGAGGATTACAACTTGGATGTCGGTGCCCGCCTCAAGACCATTCGAAAAATAAAGGGCCTGTCCCAACGTGAGCTGGCCAAGCGCGCTGGTGTGACCAACAGCACCATTTCCATGATCGAGAAAAACAGTGTCAGCCCTTCGGTCAGCTCCTTGAAGAAGGTACTGTCCGGCATTCCCATGTCACTGGTGGATTTCTTTTCCCTCGAAGTAGAGCAGGATGCCCAGCGCAAGGTCATATACCGCGGCGATGAATTGCTCGACATTGGCACCGGCGAAGTGACCATGAAACTGGTCGGCAAGGGCCACCCCAATCGCGCCTTCTCCTTTCTCAATGAAACCTATCCGCCTGGCTCGGATACCGGCCCTGACATGCTCAATCACGAAGGCGAAGAAGCCGGCATCGTGGTCAGCGGACGCCTTGAAGTGACCGTCAGCGAGGAGCTTTTTGTGCTTGAAAGTGGTGACGGCTACTACTTTGACAGCAGCCAGCCACACCGCTTCCGCAATCCCTTTGACGAGCCCTGCGTGCTGATCAGCGCGACCACCCCGGCCAACTTCTGAAGTTGGCCGCCTCTGGCCCACGCGCAAAATACAACTTCACCTGCAAGTACCAAGCTGTTTACACTCGGCTGATTACACCTTGTGGAGTATGCCCGTGACCGATACCAACCCGTCACCCTTGTTGCTTGGCGCCAACAGCTCGCTGCGCGTGGCCATAGAGCCGCGCATGGCCAACCGTCACGGACTGGTGGCCGGCGCGACCGGCACCGGCAAAACCATCACCCTGCAGATCATGGCCCAGGCCTTTTCGGATATGGGTGTGCCGGTACTGGTGCCGGATATCAAGGGCGACTTTTCCGGGATCGCCAAACCCGGCGTCATGAGTGAGCGCTTGCAACAGCGGGCCTCCCAGGTGGGCCTGGATGATCTGCAGTTGAACGGTGCACCGACGGTATTCTGGGATGTCTACGGTGAGCACGGTCACCCCCTGCGCCTGACCATGGCCGACTTCGGCCCGATCATGCTGGCGCGTCTACTGAATCTGAACGAGACCCAGAGCGGCGTTCTGCAGGTGCTGTTCAAGGTCGCCGACGAGAATGGCTGGCTGCTGCTCGATCTCAAGGATCTGCGCGCCATGCTCACCTATGTCAACGACAACCGCAGCGAGATTGGGCCCAAGTACGGCAATGTCTCCCCGGCCAGTATCGGTGCCATTCAGCGTGCACTGCTGAATCTCGACAGCCTTGGCGGCGATCAGCTGTTCGGTGAACCGGCGGTGACCCTGGACGACTTCATGCAGACCAATCAGCAGGGGCAAGGCGTGGTGAATATCCTGCATGCCTCTCGCCTGTATCGCGACAGTCCATTGGCCTACTCCAGCATTCTGCTCTGGCTGCTGTCTGAGCTGTTCGAGCAACTGCCGGAGGTCGGGGATGCCGATAAACCGCGTTTTGTGCTGTTTTTTGATGAGGCCCATTTGCTGTTCAAGGATACGCCGAAGAGTCTGGTTGATCGTATCGAGCAGGTGGTCCGGCTGATCCGCTCCAAGGGTGTCGGGGTCTATTTCATCACCCAGAGCCCGCTGGATGTGCCCGAAGCCGTTCTTGGGCAACTGGGCAATCGCGTGCAGCACGCATTGCGGGCCTTTACCCCCAAGGATCAAAAGGCCGTGCGCACTGCAGCCCAGACCTTTCGCAGCAATCCGGGGCTGGATACCGAAAGCGCCATTACCGAACTGGGCGTGGGCGAAGCCCTGGTATCGGTGCTCGACGGCAAGGGCGTACCTACACCCGTGCAGCGCGTGCTGATCCGGCCACCGGCCAGTCAGATGGGCCCAATCAGCGACCAGGAGCGCAGCACCCTGTTGCAGCGCTCGGTGCTGGCCGGGGTGTTTGATCGACAGTTGGATCGCGAGTCAGCCTATGAAATCCTGCAGCAGCAGGCGGCCCGCGCACTGTCCGAGGAAACCGTGGTCACCCGCCGCCAGTCCGAAGCACGGCAACCACGCCGGCCTGCGGCAGAAAAATCGGTACTGGGTGATATCGCCACGCAGGTGGGGCGCAGCGCCATGCGCACCATAGGCACTCAGTTGGGCCGACAGATCATGCGCGGCCTGCTGGGGTCATTGCGCGGTCGTTAGGTCAGATCTAGGGCGGAAAGCCGCCCAGAATGCGGGTTGCCAGGGTCTGAATCAGCTCGCTGCGTTGCACCGGCGTCAACGGGGTAGAACGCAGTTGCTGCTCGTCACTGCCACGCCAGACCAGCTGTCCGTCGCGACCATCGAGCAGGTCAATCTGCAGGGTCAGTACCTGATAATCTACCGAACGGGTTTCGCTGAAGCCCGGCCCGCCGCCCCAGCCACCGCCCCAATAACCACCAAAGAAGCCGCCGTAACTGGTGGTGACATTATCCTTGCGCAGCTCACTGATGACATACACCCTGACCTGCAAGTCGGCCTCGGCCGGGTTCAGCGCCGGGCGCAGACCGCGCACATCCAATTGACCACTGACCGCATCTCGCACGCGCTGGGTCGTCAGATCACTTTCAATGCGCGGATCACCCGCAGGGGCATAACTGACAGCCGGATCAGCCCAGCGCCAGTCACGGTACTGGGTGAAGTCACGGTTGAGGTCATAGTCGCGTACAACGGCGGCTGTCTGGCAGCCAAGCAGTGCCAGCGCAGCCAAAACCAGGGCGGCAGATCGGGCGGCATTCAGCGGTATCAAGGTCCACATGGCGGTGTTCCGCAATAAAAGGAGTCAACTGATTCGACTTCAAGGACGAATAAAGGTTCTGCCTTGTCCGGCAAGACCGCGTTTGAAGGGGATTGATTGGCTCAAAACTGAGCCAAATTCGAGCAGATGACCTACTCTTTACTCATAATCATAAAAGCTGGAGTACGCCATGATACACCCGGCTGGCCGCTCCCTGCGCAGACTTGCCTTTGGCCTGCTGGCAGGCCTGTCACTCTTCTCGAAGCATCTACCGGCACAGGACAATACGCTGGAGTGGACGCTGTGGCCGATACCTGGCAATGTCATTCTGGACGGGGAGAAACCCGTCAGTGGCCTGAGCTTTTTCGCCATCGAAAAACTGATGTCCCATCTGCCCGACCTTAAGCCGGCCTATCATTTGGCCAACCGGCCACGCCAGCAATACCGCCTTGAGCAAGGCCACAATATTTGCTCGGCGCCCTTGTTTCGCCGCGAAGACACTGATCAGAACGGCTATTTCATTCCCTTTCTCGGCAGTACACCCATCCAGATGGTCATTCGCCGGGACGAGCTTGCTGCTTACCCACTGGTGGATGGCCGCGTGTCCCTGAACAGGTTATTGGATGAAACCACGCTACGTGGTGGCATATCACAGTTTCGCACCTATCCTGGGGCGGTCCGAGAATGGTACCCCCTGCTGGAACAACGCGACCGCGGATACCGGGTCAGCGGTTCCCAGAGCGGCGAAAACCTGTTGTTGATGGTCAGCCACGGTCGCATTGACTTTACCTTTGAGCTGGCCAGCATTACCCGCGCCGTAGTCAAGCAGATGGACGAGGACAATAACCTGCTGTCCGTGCCGATTGATGAGGATCGCGGTTTGATCGAGTCGGGTATCTACTGCACGCGCAACGCCTGGGGGCTGGACATGGCCCGACGCATCGATGCCGCCATTCGCATCATGGCCACTGATCCCGAGGCCATGGTCGAGATGTATCGCGAGTGGATGCCGGAAGAAACCCTGAGCGCCTTCGAGCCGCAGTTGAAAGCCTATTACGTGGCCCGACAAACCCGCGAAGTGATCTTTTAACCCCTCAGGCCTGGGCGTCACGTACGCCAGTGGCAACATCCTCAAGCAACTCGCGCAGCCGCGACAGCAGGGTATCACTCAAGGCACTGACTCCAGCCAACCCGGCCTCGGCACCTTGCCACTGGCCCGCATCAGCCAGCGCCACCAGCGTAGCCGCCTGCTGGTAGATGTCGGCATGCAGGGCTTTCATCGGTTTCAAGGCCGGATGCTGCCTGAAGTATTTCTCGGCAAAAGCCAGATACCAGGAACCAAAACGACTGGCGGCCGCATCCAACTGCGGGCGGACCGGGCTCTTGCCGGACACAAAATGCTCGACACTTTTCAGCCAACCGCGCAGTTCCACCTCGGCATAAAGCAGCGATTGCGCACGGGCATCCAGTAACCGCGGGAAAAAGGTTCGCCATTGGCTGGCCGGCTGCCAGTTGGCAATCCAGGCTGCCACCTGATCCGCCGGCATCGGTCGCGCGATGCCATAGCCCTGCGCCTGCTCACAGCCCAGTAACAGCAGCAGCTCTCCATGCTCGATGGTCTCAACCCCCTCGGCAATCACCGGGCGACTGAAAGAGCGAGCCAGACCCATGATACTGGCCACAATCGCCAGGTCATCGGGGTCATCCAGCATATCCCGCACAAAGCTCTGGTCAATCTTCAGCACATCCACGGGCAGGCGACGCAGATAGGTCAGGGACGAGTACCCGGTACCAAAGTCATCCAGCGACAACGTGATACCGCGTGCATGGCAGGCATCAATCACCTGGCCAACGTGCTGCATATCGTCCAGCGCACTAGACTCGAGGATTTCCAGCTCCAGAGCACCGGC
The DNA here is from genome assembly GCF_057548395.1 of Halopseudomonas sp. 4NH20-0008. NCBI lineage: Bacteria > Pseudomonadati > Pseudomonadota > Gammaproteobacteria > Pseudomonadales > Pseudomonadaceae > Halopseudomonas > Halopseudomonas sp. 4NH20-0008. Next base: position 211,413 of record NZ_BAAJMD010000002.1, on the reverse strand, counting down.
AGGCAGGGCCGGAAAGTTCGCTAGCAAGCTGTCCAGCCGTTCGATGAAATCCACTTGCTGCAGTTGATCTGCTGCCACATTCACACTCACCGGCACATGCACTCCGGCCGCGCGCCAGGCATGAAATTGGCACAGTGCCGTGCGCATCACCCACTCGCCAACCTCCAGACCCAACCGCTGACCCTCGATCACCGGCAGAAACTCGGCCGGGCTACGCAGGCCCAGGTCGGGATGCTGCCAGCGGATCAAGGCCTCGACGCCCACCAGAGCACCGGTGCGCATGTTCACCTTGGGCTGATAGAACAGGCAGAACTGCTCTTCTGTCAGCGCTACACGGATATCCTGCAGGGCCCGTTGGCGCGCTTGCAGGGCATGCTCCTGAACATGATCAAACAACTCATAGCGATTACGGCCAGCCTGCTTGGCATTGATCATCGCCTGATCGGCATAACGCAGCAGTTGGTCGGCATCCATATCATCCCCGGGGTTGAATAAACTGACGCCGACACTGGCGGTCAGCGCCGGCATGAGGATATCCATGACCACCGGACGGGCTACCAGCGTGAGCAGGTTATCCAGTATCGGCAGGCAATCGGATACCTGATCCAGGCCAGTCAGCACCAGGATGAATTCATCACCGCCGAGGCGTGCCAGGGTATCCTCCGGACGCATGATCTGGCGCATGCGCGCAGCGAGTTCGACCAGAAGGTGGTCACCCACCTCGTGACCGTGACGATCATTGATCAGCTTGAAGCCATCCAGATCCAGGCAAGCCACCGCCAACAGCCGATCCTGCTGACGCGCCAGCTGCATTGCCAGCTGCATGCGATCAACCAGCAGTTCACGGTTCGGCAACCCGGTCAGGCGGTCATAGTGGGCAATGCTTTCCAGCTCCTGCTGATGCAGTTTGCTGGCGGTGATATCGGAAAACAGCGCGATATAGTGCAAACGCTCACCATGCTCGTCATACACGCTGCTGATATTAACCTTTTCGGCGAAGCGCTCGCCGTCCTTGCGCCGATTCCAGACTTCACCCTGCCATTCTCCGGTCTCGCGTAGCGCTCGCATGAGTTCCTGATGCACAGGCTCGTCATCCTGATCGGAGCGCAGAAACAAGGGCAACTGCCCAAGCGCCTCGGACCGGCTGAAGCCGGTAATACGGCTGAAAGCTTCATTGACATCAATCACCAAACCCTCGCTGTCGGTGATCATGATGCCTTCGCTGGCATGGGTAAAAGCACTGGCCGCCAATTTCAGTTGCCGCTCAGCCAAATAGCGGGCACTGACATCCTGCTGGGTTCCGGACATGCGCAAGGGCTGGTCCAGACTGTCACGCTCGGCAATCCGCCCACTGCTGCTGACCCAGACCCACTCGCCACTGGCGTGGCGCAAACGGTACTCACAACTGAAAGCATCGGCAGCGCCCAACACATGCTCATCCATGGCCTGGCGAAAACGCGCCCGATCCTCGGGGTGCACCAGTGCTACCCAGTCCTGCATGGACAGCGGCTCAAGCGCTGCAGGATCACGCCCGAGCATGCTCGCCCAGCGCGGGTTGATCACCAGCCGGTCGGTGCGCATATCCCATTCCCAGGTGCCGATATCGGTACCGCGAATCACCTCCTGCAAACGCTTGCGCTGCAGACGCAGGTCCTGCTGGCTGTTGCGTACCCGACGGTTCTGCATGACCAGACCGAGCATCGCCAGGGCAAAGAGCAGCAACAGCAACGCCAGCGCCGATAGCCAATTGCGGTACTTGTGCCAGGCATCAAGCAGGGTAAATTCCGGCAAGGCATCAAAGGGGGGCACGCGCAGGGTGCGCGCCAGGCGCTCGACGGCCAGATAATCACTGGGCGGTACAAAGCCGGCAATACCGGCCTGAACGGCCGCCGGATGGTCCGGCTCAAGCGCCAGCAGCGCCGCCACTATCTTGCGAATCTGCTGCTGATCAACGTGCGGCAGGGCAAAAAACGGCCACTCCGGATATAAACGGGTAGACACGGCAAAGGGATAGCCCGGCAAACGCTGTTGGTTGATCACCCGCAAACGGTTCGGCGGGATAAGGCCCTGATCGATGAACGACTCCAGCACACCAGTTCGAACAAAGCCCACCTCAACCTCACCCGCCAACAGCGCATCAATAACACCAACATGGTGTCCGGCAACCATTAACTGCGCTTTCTGTGGCAGGGCCACACCAGCTTGCATCAACTCGTATACAGGCGCCTGGTAACCCGCGAGGAAATGCTCGCCCGGAATCGCAATGCGTTTGCCGGACAGATCCGCGAGGCTTTCAATGACCGAGTCAGCCGGGACCAGAATCACACCGCCAACGGCCTGGGTAGACTCGCCTTGGTACTGCACCACCTGGGTTGCCAGAGCACCGGTCAGCGCATTGTGATGACGGATAATGCTGTAGTGACTGGGATTGGTCAGCAACAGATCCACCGCATTCAGGGCAATATGCTCGTCCAGCTCAGCCTGGGTCAGCACCAGCAGCCGCACCTGGGTATCTCCCAGCGCCTCGGACAAGTAGACGGCCAACCTCTCATACCGTGCCTGCAAGCGCTCGACCGGACCGCTGGCAAAAACCCCCAGCACCAGATCCGGTGCGGCATTGACCGGTAACGCCAGGCAGCTCAACAGCAAGCACAGCAGTCGGCGCATGGTTCAAACACCGGGATCGGGCAGCCAGCGGCTGCTGAAAAGGCTATCGATTACCACTGGCTGCGGCAGCAACCCCTGTTCCTGCATCAAAACGCTGATCTTCTCAGCAGCGCTGCGCAAACGGCTGTCTTTGGCGGAAAGATAATTACCGTTGGCTGAGCGGCTGGGAAAAACCACGCCGGCCAGCGCCTGCTGGATCATGGCCGGCGGGATTCCCTGTAAACCAGCCAGACGATAGATAGCATCCTGCCGGTTCATACGGATATGCTCCAAGCCCTGAAAGTGACTGACTAACAGCGCCCGCAGGGTATCCGCGCGGGCGTTGATGCGATCATTGCGCACCACCAGCACATCAAAGATGGTTTCCGGCAGACGACGGCTATCAAACAGCGTCTGCGCACCGCTGGCCTCAATCAGCCCGGCGGTCGGCTCATAACTGATCATCGCGTCCACCTGACCAGAGGACCAGGCGTCCAGCTGCTGGTCCAGCGGTATCGCCAGCAGCTGCAGTTCCGAGCGCGACAGGCCAGCCTCAGCCAGGATGGCCTGAAGCATCAAGGCTGACAGGGTACCCTCCTCATAACCAAGACGCCGCCCTGCCAATGCCGGCAAGGAACGGATGTCCGGACGAACCAGCAACTTGTCAGCACCGGCAGACACGTTAAAGACCAGCACAACGGTCAGTGGCAGGCCGCTGGCACTGGCACCCAAGGCCTCATCCAGGGTCAGGCAGGCGGCATCCACATCACCGGCCAGCAGTCGCGCCAGCGACTCCTTTGAACTGCTGCCTTGAACCAGCTTGGCGCTGCGTGGTAACCAGCGAAAATCCCGGGCCAGATGCAAAGTACCGTAACCAATCCAGTGATGGATGCCGATACGCAGGCTGCTGTCACTGCTGCAACTGACTGTCAGCGGCACAGCCGCCAACAGTGTGGAAAGACCCAGCAGGCTGAGAAAACGGCGTCTGTGCATCGGCACCTGACCCATAACTGTTCAAGAGAGCCCTGTCAGGGGCTGTTACACCCTCTGAGTATTGCACAGAATCGCTGGCATGAAGCCAGCATCCTGAATAAACCCGCAGCCTGAATCAGCCGCGGGTCGGTGTTACCACGGCGATCCGGTAAAACAGACTGTAGAACAGCGGCAGGACCACCAGCGTCAACAAGGTGGCAAAACCCAGACCAAACATGATGACCACCGCCATGCTCTGGAAAAACGCATCGGTGAGCAGTGGGGCCATACCGAGAATAGTCGTTATAGCGGCCATGGATACAGGTCTGACACGGCTGATGGAGGCCTCAACCAGGGCATCAAAGGCCTGCTTGCCGCTCTCGAGCTGCAGGGCGATTTCATCCACCAGGACGATGCCATTCTTGACCAGCATGCCGCTCAGGCTGAGAAAGCCGAGCAAAGCCATAAAGCCGAAGGGGATGCCGGTGATCAGAAAGCCGAGGGTCACCCCGATGATCGCCAGCGGCACCGTCAGCCAGATCACCATGGCATGCCGGAAGGAGTCAAACAGCAGAATGGTAATCAGGAACATCGCCAGATAACCCAGCGGTAAACTGCCGAACACCGCTTTCTGCGCATCCCGTGAGCTTTCATACTCGCCACCCCATTCCAGCTGGTAGCCGCGGGGCAGTTCGATCGCCTCGATCTGCGGCCGCAGGCGCTCGAACAGTTGTGCGGCGGTTTCACCGCTGACAATGCTCGGATCAGCCTGCACTGTCAGGGTCCGCTTGCGGTTCAGGCGCATGATCAACGGGTCCTCCCAGGCGGTGACAAAGCCATTGACCACCTGTTCGATCGGCAGATAGGTAGCTCGCGCGTTACTCCAGATCTGCAGGTCATTCAGGCTGTCGGCATTCAGACGCTCGGCATCCGGGGTACGTCCGACAATCGGCAGCATGCGCGTACCGTCCCGGTATAAACCCAGATTCACGCCACTGAAGTTCATCCGTAACAGGCTGTCGAGATCGCGCTTGTCGACACCCAGCTCACGCGCCTGGGCCTCGGCAAACTGGGGTCGTACCAGCTTGGTGCGCTCACGCCAGTCATGCATCACCGAGGCGGAGACCGGATCAGCGCGCATGATGTTGATCGCCTCGGCCCCCAGTCGGCGCAATACCACCGGGTCAGGCCCGGTAAAGCGCGCTTCGATCTTGCTGTCCGAACCCGGCCCCAGCATCAGTTGCTTGAGTTTGGCCTGCACCCCGGGATGCTCGGCACGCAGATACTCATCCAGCTCGGCGATCAAGGGTTCGATCTGTTCACGTTCGGCGGTCCGGACCAGCAGTTGCGCGTAGTTGGCATGCTGACGCTGGGGGAAGTAGGTGAGAATAAAGCGCAAGGCACCCTGGCCGATGGTCGAGGTCACCGACACCACACCGTCCTGGGCCAGCACATGCTGGTCAATCTCGGCAACCACGGTTTCGGTGTAACGAATGTCGGTACCCTTGGGCAGCCACAGATCGATAAAGAACATCGGCGTATTCGAAGCCGGAAAGAAGCTCTGACGCACCTGAGCAAAACCGATGATCGAGGCCAGCATAAGACCGAACAGCAACACCAGCGTCAGCACCCGGTGACGCAGCGCAGTCAGCAACAGGGCGCGATACAGGGTGAAGATAATGCCCTGGTAAGGCTCGTGCGCGGTGTCCGCAGCCGGTACAGCCTGACGGAACAGCAGATTGGCAAAAAACGGCGTCAGGGTAATGGCCGTGACCCAGCTGAGCAGGAGGGAAATCATCAATACCTGGAACAGGGACAGGCAGTATTCGCCAGTGGCATCCTCGGACAGGCCAATGGGGGCAAAGGCGATGATGGCGATCACCGTAGCGCCGAGCAGCGGCAACTTGGTCTGGCGCACAATAGCCCGCGCCGACTCCAGCGTCGATTGCCCGCGCTGACGCCCGACCAGAATACCCTCGACGATCACAATCGCATTGTCTACCAGCATCCCCAGGGCAATCACCAGCGCGCCCAGGGAAATCCGTTGCAGCTCGATACCCAGCAACTGCATGAAGATAAAGGTGCCGAGCACCGTCAGCGCCAATACCAGGCCGATCAGCAGGCCACTGCGCAGGCCCATGAAGATCAGCAGCACGCCAATGACGATAATGACCGAGAGGATAAAGCTGATGACAAAGCCCTTGACCGACGCCTGCACTTCATCGGCCTGGTTGTAGAAGAGCTCGATCTGCATACCGGCCGGTCGGGCCTCATCCAGTTCGGCAAGACGACTGGCCACCGCGTTGCCGACATTCACCACATTGACATGGCTGGCAAAGGATACGCCGAGTCCGATGGCACGCTGACCGTTGGCGCGATAGAGGTTATCCGGCTGCTCGGTAAAACCGCGACTGATCTGCGCAATATCACCGAGCACCACGCGCTGGGCGCTGCCAGGCTCACTGACAATCAGCCGCTCCAGCTCACGGACGCTCTGAAACTCACCGGTCGGATGCAGACGAATGGACTCACTGCCCACCAGCATACGCCCGGCATCGGACACCACATTCTGGTTACGCAGCAAATCATTCAACCGCGCCGGGGCAATACCCAGGCTGGTCATGCGCGTGCGGGATATTTCGACAAACACCTGTTCCTGCGGCAAACCGGCCAGCGAGACCTTGCCTACGCCCGGCACCAGCACCAATTCACGGCGCAGATAGTCGGCATAATCGCGTAACTCCCGATAACTGAAGGCTTCACCGCTGATCATCAGAAAGGTGCCGTAGACATCGCTGAAGTCATCACGAATGATGGGGTCGCCGACCCCGGCTGGCAGATTGGGCCGCAGATCATTGATGCGGCGGCGCATTTCATCCCAGATCTGCGGCAATTGATCAGGGCCGAAGCTGGTCTGAATCTCCACGGTAATCTGCGACAGGCCGGCGCTGGTAATCGAGCTGACCTTGTCCACATAGGGCAGTTGCTGGATAGCATTCTCCAGCGGGTAGGTGACCTCTTCCTCAACCTGCTGCGGTGAGGCGCCCGGATAGGGGGTGATGACCATGGCCATCTTCAGGGTAAAGGCCGGGTCTTCCAGGCGGCCCAGGTCCAGAAAGGCAATCAGGCCGCCAATCCCCAGCAGCAGCGCAATCAACCAACTGGTGACCCGACGCTGGATAAAATAACCGGCAATATCCATCACAGCCCCCGCTCGCGTTCCCAGATCCGAACCGGCTGGCCTTCAGTCAACTCACCGCCCCCCGCCGCGACGATCCGGTCACCGGTGGTCAGCCCGGTCAGCACCTCAATGCCGTTATGGGTCAACTGCCCCACCGTCACATCCCGGGCCGTGACCTGCAGCGCATTGCCCTGCTCCTCGATAATCCAGACCTGACGTACGCTGGCGTCAGCGCTATCGGGACTGAACACCGCCTCGACCGGGACCAATACACGCATGGCCAACTCATCGATCAGGCTGATCTTGGCAAAGTCCACCTGCACGCTGGCACTCATGCCGGGCAACAGCACCAGACCCTCGGGCGGCTGCATACTGAGCGTGACCTGATAGGTCAGGGTTTTCGGGTCAGGCTGGCTGGAGTGTTCCTTGTAGCGGGCAGCCAACTCCACACCTGGCAGGTTTTCCAGACGTACCGTGGGCCGGTAGTCATTCGGATTGATATCCGCGCGCAAACCCGAGAGCAAGGTTTCCGGTAACTGGAAGATCACATCCATGCTGTCGCTGGAGTACAGCGTGGCAATCGGCGCATTTGCCTGCACCACCTGAAAACGCTCAACATGGGTACGCGCCACCGTGCCACTGAAGGGTGCCACCAGCCGCGTATAGGCCAGCTCCTGACGCGCCAGATTCAGGGCAGCCTCGGCCGAATTGAACTGCGCCTGACGTTCTTCGTATTCAGCCCGCGAGACCATTTGCCGCTCGAGCAACTGGGTCATGCGCTCCAGTTGACTGCGGGTCAGGTCATAGGTGGCCTGCCGGTCATTCAGGCGCAGTTGATAATCGGTGTTGTCCAGCTCGGCGATCAGTTCACCGCGCTCAACCTTCTGGCCTTCACGCACCTGCAGACGCTGCAACTGGCCCCCCAGCCGGAATGACAGTTGCGCCTCCTCGGGCGCCTTCAAGCGGGCCGGAAATTCCCGCTGCTGTTCCGTCAGGGGATCGGTGATGGTGAATACCTTGACCGGCCGCACTATCGAACCCGGCGGCTCGGCGGCAGGAGAGCAGGCCAACAGCAAGGGGCTGGACAGCAGTAGCAGGATAAAAAGACGGGCAGCGGGGAACATGGCAGGCATCCGGGGTCAAAGGCAGGGAACTGCAAAGATTATAGGCACAATATCCCGTTGTAGTGGCGTAGTCCCGGCAGTATGTTACTCAGAGAACGGATTGACCGCGCGCAAACACCCTTGGAGAGCATGATGATTTTTCGACAGCTGTACGATGCCAGCTCATCCACCTACAGCTATCTGCTGGCCGATGAGCAGAGCCGCGAAGCACTGCTGATCGACCCGGTCTTTGAGCAGGTGCAGCGTGATCTGGCGCTGCTACGTGAACTCGACCTGAACCTGAAGCTGGTGGTCGATACCCATGCCCACGCCGATCACATCACCGCCGCCTGGCTACTCAAACAGCACACCGGCTGCCGGATTGCCTCGGCCAGGGTGATTCAAGCCGAGCATGTCGACCTGCCCCTGGACCACGGTCAGCATTTTGGCGTGCAGGGTGTCGCGCTGCAGGCCCGCGCCACACCGGGCCATACCGACGGCTGCATGAGTTATGTGCTGGCCGACCAGTCCATGGTCTTCACCGGCGACACCCTGCTGATCCGCGGCTGCGGCCGCAGCGACTTTCAGCAGGGCAACGCCAGCACCCTGTTCCACTCCATTACCGAACAGTTGTTCAGCTTGCCGGACAGCTGCGCAGTCTATCCAGCCCATGACTACCACGGTCGCACCCGCAGCAGCATTGGCGAAGAAAAGCAGTTCAATGCCCGGGTTGGCGGTGACGCCAACGAAACCGATTTTGTCGGCTATATGCAGGCCATGCAGCTGCCACACCCAAAGAAAATCGACGAAGCCGTGCCCGCCAACCTGCTCAGTGGCCGCCCGCCGGACGGCAAACTGCCGGATCAGCCAGACTGGGCCGACTTGCGCATCACCTTTGCCGGCGTACCCGAGGTGAACCCCGAATGGCTGATCCAGAATCAGCCCTCGATCAGCGTGCTGGATGTGCGTGAAGACAATGAAGTGATCGACGGCGAATGCCCACAGGGCCTGCATAGCCTGCATATCCCACTCGGCCAACTGCGCCAGCGCCTCGACGAGGTACCGCACGACAAGCCGGTCATAACCCTGTGCCGCTCCGGCCGCCGCTCTGCCATGGCCGCCAGCATCCTCAAGGAAAACGGTTGGGACAAGGTTGCCAGTTTGCGTGGCGGTCTGCTCAACTTCAATAAATAACTGTAACGAATAAACTAAGGTATTACTGTATATAAGTGCAGCCTTGGAAAACACCATCAAGCACAAACTAAAACAATAAGTTTTGATTTACTTATATCACTGGACAGCTTGGGCATCTTCCTTTGCCTTGATCATTTGATAAACGTTTATAATCTCCTTAGCTGTAAAGCCATTATAAGTTGCGGCCAACGATGCAGGACTTCCACCACCAGGATACATTCCAGAGTCGTTAAAAATAATTGCGTCACCTGCTTCAACAAGAGATGGGAAAATATCAGTACCTCTTAAATTATCTACAAAATTTGTAAATCCATTATTGAGGTCACTTACAGAAAATTCAGTAGAATTGACATTATTGACCCTTAGCCTTATTCCATTCCTGAGATCATCAGCAAGGATCGCGATCTCAGAAGCAGTTTTACCGTTTATGTTGGCCTCATAGCGAAAAAATGTATCTGATACCCCTAAGTTATCAAGTTGGTACTGAAGATTAATGTAACGAATATTAACATCAAGAATTTTCGCATCAATCGGATGCAAGTGCAGAGCTATGTACTCCGAACTTAGCTCAACTTCTTTTTGACTAAAACCCGTAATAGTCATTGTACGGTAAGCTTCGTTATCCATACCTATTGGAGGCTCATTTGAAGGACTACAGCCAAGCATAACCATCGCAGCAAAAAAAACACACCCTAGCAAAAATTTAGCGCTCATTATTATTTTCCCAATTTATATAATTATCAAAAATTTAGCTCTATTTTGATATATTGCCCATATCTTAAAATTAATCTCGTTTAATCTAACAATACGTATTTACATTGCCAGCCTTGAAGCGCGCCGGGGTCACACCGAGCCAGCGGCGGAAGGCGCGGACAAAGGCGTTTTCATCGGAAAAGCCCAACTGCTCGGCAATATCGGCCACCCGCTGATCGGCGCGCAGCGCCTGACAGGCCATCTGCTGCAGGACACTTTCGCGCAGACTCTTGAACGACAGCCCCTCTTCAGCCAGCTTGCGATTCATATGCCGACCACTCAAATCCAGCTGTTCGGCAATCCGCTCCTTGCCCCAGCGCGGATGGGCGCGCACCAGCCGCTGCACCTCGGCACTCAGACTCTGCTGGCCCATCTCGGACAGGGTGTGATCGGCCAACTGGCGCAGATGATCACGCAACGCGGCATTGGCCTGAATCTGTGGCAGGGCCAACTGCGACTCGGCAAAACCCAGGTGATTGCAGCCCGCTTGAAAGTGCACCGGGCAGCCGAGCAATTGCTCATAGTCAGCCAAGGGTGCCAAAGGAGCATGCGCCAGCCAGATGCCACTGGCCTGAAAGCGCCCACCGGTCGCCCAACGGGTCAGACTGAGCATGCTCGCCAGCACCGCCTCGACCCGCTCGGCCGTGCGCACACGCAAATGCGGCTGGTAGTCGATAAACACCTGCCCGGCCTGACGGTGCAGCAGGAACTCGCCGCCATCACCAATCACCGGCGCATACTCGACCAACTCCTCCAGTGCCTCGACAAAGGTCTCACAGGTCACCAGCAACATGCCGACGCTGTCCAGATGCCCGACCTGCACCTGCAGGCCCAGTTTCAGGCCAATCAACGGGTCAGCGCTAGCCTGACAAAATGCCTCCCACAACTCATCCTGCCAGCCAATCGGCACCCGCTTGGCACCCTGTAATCGGCTGACCAGCGGTTCCGGCAGGCCCAGCCCGAGCTGCTCGGCCATCTGCACTATGGCCTGGCTGTAGCGTGGCGTCACCGTATGTTCTGAACAATCGTGCATGGCCTGAATTGCCGGTCCCCTGTCCCGTTTTATCCGATACCGCCCGAAAGCGTTCGACTAGACTTGGCATCATAACCTTGCGGTGGTCGCCCTGTAAGGCTGGAAGCTAGCAATGGACTATACGGCGCTGCTGCGAAGGCCCTTTCCCAGACCGTCGATGCCCAGGGAAGGGCATCGCCGAGCGTACAGGGACGTATTTACAGCGTGTCTGGGAAAGGGCCTTCGCAGCGGCGCAGACACGAAAGTTCAAGGCCCAACGGTTTTTAAAAGAACAACAACGAGGAAACACCCATGTACGCAGTGATTGGCGCTGGCCCCATGGGCCTGGCCGCAGCCCGCAACCTGCAGAAGCTCGGCATCCCTTTTATCGGCCTGGAACTGCATAGCGACGTGGGCGGCCTGTGGGACATCGACAACCCGCACAGCACCATGTACCACAGCGCGCACCTGATCTCCTCGAAACGCATGACCGAATTCGCCGAATTCCCCATGCGTGATGACGTCGCCGCCTACCCGCACCACAGCGAAATGCGCCGCTACTTCCATGAGTATGCCGAGCACTTCAGCCTCAAACGCCACTACGAATTCAACACCCGGGTAATCAATGTCAGCCCGGAGGGCGACGGCTGGACCCTCACCAGCGAGCATGACGGCCAACAGCAAAGCCGCCGCTTCGACGGCATTCTGATCGCCAACGGCACCCTGCACAGCCCCAATCGGCCAACGCTGCCCGGTGAGTTCGCCGGCCAGTTGATGCACTCCGCCGAGTATCGCAGCCCCGAGGTCTTCAAAGGCAAACGGGTACTGATCATCGGCTGTGGCAACTCCGGCGCCGACATCGCCGTGGACGCCGTACACCAGGCCGCCAAGGTGGATATGAGCCTGCGCCGCGGCTACTACTTCATCCCCAAGTTTATCAAGGGTAAACCCAGTGACACCCTGGGCGGCAAGATCAAACTGCCGCGCCCCCTGAAACAACGGCTGGACGCCGCCCTGATCCGCCTGCTGATGGGCAAACCCTCGGACTACGGACTGCCCGACCCCGACTACCGCATGTACGAATCACACCCGGTGATGAACTCACTGATCCTGCATCACCTGGGTCATGGCGACATCACCCCGCGCCGCGATATCGCCCGCATCGACGGCCACACCGTGCACTTCAGCGACGGCGAGTCAGCCGACTATGACCTGATACTGCAAGCCACCGGCTACCTGCTCGATTACCCCTTTATCGCGCGCCAGCACCTGAACTGGCCGGCCGAGGCGGATGCCCCGCAACTGTATATGAACGTCTTTCACCCCGAGCATCACAACCTGTTCATGCTCGGTATGGTCGAAGCCGCCGGACTCGGTTGGGAAGGGCGCAACCAGCAGGCTCGGCTGGTGGCGCTGTACATACAACAGCAACAGGCCGGCAGCAGCGCCGCGCAGACCTTCAACCAGCTCAAGCGGCAACGCGCCAGCACCCAGCTGGATGGCGGCTACCGCTATATCAAGTTGGCGCGCATGGCCTACTACGTCAACAAGGATGCCTATCTGCAGGCCCTGCAAAGCCATATCAACCAGCTGCAAAGCCCGCAGCCAATCGCCAAAAGCGCAGCCGTGGCCAGCGCATGAGTGGCGCACTGCCAATCCAGTTCGACCCGGCCAGCCTGATCGCCCTGAACCTGATCATGGCCTGCATGATGTTCGGCGTCTCCCTGAGCCTGCGACTGGCGGACTTCAAACGTATCCTGCTGGCACCGATTGCCCCGCTGGCCGGGCTGGTGGCGCAGTTTCTGCTGCTGCCGCTGGCGACCTGCCTGTTCACATGGGCCCTGCAGATAGACGCCGAACTGGCCCTGGGCATGATGCTGGTCGCCGCCTGCCCGGGCGGCAGCTTCTCCAACATCATGACCTGGTTGGCACGCGGCAACGTCGCCGTATCGGTCAGCATGACCGCCGTCTCCAGCCTCGCCGCCACGGTGCTGACACCACTGAATTTCGCCTTCTACGGCTGGCTCAATCCACATACCCGCGAGTATCTGACGCAGATCAGCCTCGAACCGGGTGGCATTCTGCTGCTGGTCCTGCTGGTCCTGGCGCTGCCCCTGGTGCTGGGCATGACCACCGGGCGCAAACTGCCGCAACTGGTAGCACGCAGCGAAAAGCCCCTGCGCCTGCTTTCATTGCTGGTGTTTCTGGGTTTTGTCGGCATCGCCTTTTTCAATAATGTTGACCTGTTTATCGCGCGTTTTCACAGCTTTTTCTGGCTGGTGGTGCTGCACAACTTGATCGCCCTGGCGCTCGGCTACGGCATCGGTCTGCTGCTTAAACTGCCGGTCAGCGACCGCCGCGCGGTGACCATGGAGGTCGGCATCCAGAACTCCGGGCTGGGCCTGGTCATCCTCTTCACCTTCTTCCCCGAGGCCGGCGGCATGATGCTGATCACCGCCTTCTGGGGCGTCTGGCATCTGGTCAGTGGACTGACCCTGTCACAGATATGGGCGCGCCTGCCGCTACCGGCCGGTGATCCCATGACTTCCACCTATGCACAACACGACCAGCAACCATGAGCAAACGCATCCTCATTACCGGCGCCGCCGGCTATATCGGCCATCAACTGGGTAACCGTCTGGCCGCCGATTTCCCGATCATGGGCACCGACATCCGCCCGCGCGACGATCTGGCCTTCTGGCTGGAGCAGATGGACATCCGCGACCCGGCGCTGGCCGGCCTGCTGCAACGCGAGCAGATCACCCATGTGGTGCATCTGGCCTCGGTACTGCAAGCCTCCAAAGACCGCGCCCGGGATTACGACATAGACGTCAACGGCACCCGTAATCTGCTCGACTGCTGCCTCAAGGCCGGGGTCCAGCACCTGACCGTGACCAGCTCCGGCGCCGCCTACGGTTATCATGCCGACAACCCGGCCTGGATTGACGAGCAGGACGCCCTGCGCGGCAATCCCGAGTTTGCCTATTCCGACCATAAGCGCCTGGTAGAAGAAATGCTCGCCGACTACCGCCAGCGCCATCCGGAACTGCAACAACTGATCTTCCGCCCCGGCACGGTACTGGGCAGCGAGACCCGCAACCAGATTACCGAGCTGTTTATGGCGCCGAGGATTCTGGCACTCAAGGGCAGCGACTCACCCTTTGTATTCATCTGGGATCAGGACGTGATCGGCGCCATGGACATGGGCCTGCGCCAGGACAAGACCGGCATCTACAATATGGCCGGCGATGGCGCCCTGACCATGGCCGAGATCGCCCAGCGCCTGCACAAACCGCTGCTGACCCTGCCGGTGTGGCTGGTCAAGGCCGGCCTGAAGGTCGCACAATGGCGCGGCAAACCGACCAGCCCCGCGCAAGTCAACTTCCTGCGCTACCGCCCGGTGCTCAGCAACCGCCGCCTCAAGGAAGAATTCGGCTACCCGCTGGCCAAGACCTCGGCCGAGGTGTTCGAGTATTTTGTCGAAGCCAACGGGTTGAGGCGCTGACGCGCAGCGGCAAGTGGCAAGTGGCAAGTGGCAAGTGGCAAGTGGCAAGTGGCAAGTGGCAAGTGGCAAGTGGCAAGTGGCAAGTGGCAAGTATTCAGGGTGATTTGTTGTTTACCCTTGTCAACAACACTTCATTACTTTTTTACACTCAAATCACAAGCAGCTCGAACTGCTTTAATCTTGCAGCTTGCAGCTTAAAACTTGCAGCTGGCGACCAACGGGAGCCCAAGATGTCCGTCATTCTGATCACCGGCGCCGCCTCCGGCCTGGGCTGGGCCATGGCCCGGCATTGGTTCGCCGCCGGCCACAGTCTGGTGCTGGCCGATATTGATGAAACCGAGCTGGCCGCCAAAACAGCGGAGCTGAGCGGGGGCGAGCAGGTGCTGTGCGTCACCTGTGATATCACCCGCGCTGAAGATATCCGTTTTCTGGTTGACGAGACCCAGGCACGCTTTGGTCGACTGGATCTGCTGGTCAACAATGCCGGCATCACCCATCGCTCACCGGCACACCAGACCAATCCGGCGGTGTTTCGCAAGGTCATGGCGGTGGACTGGCAAGGCCCGGTCGAGTTGACCCTGGCGGCCTTGCCACTGCTACGCGAATCGGTCGGGCAGATTGTTTGTATCGGCTCCATGGCCGGCTGGATGCCGGTACCCGGGCGCGCCGCCTATTGCGCTGCCAAGGCGGCGCTCACGCAATTCTTTGAAGTCTTGCGACTGGAGCTGGAAGCCGATGGTATTCATGTCCTGATGGTCTACCCGAGCTTTCTCGATACACCCATCGAGCAGCATGCGCTTGGCAAGGACGGCAAAACCGCCAGGCACCCACGCTCGATGGTCGGTGGCATGCGCAGCGCCGAGTGGATGACCGAGCGCATCGACCAGGCCTTGCACCAACGCAAGCGCTGGCTGCTGCCCGAACCGATCTCGCGCTTCGCCAGCCTGCTCTGGCGTATCGCCCCGGCGCTGTATCTGCGCCAGGTGCGCAAACGCTTTGCTGGCGAGTTGCGCTGAGCATGAACCCCATTCTGAATGGTGGGCGCCACGGCCCCGTGGCGAAACCAGCCTCCGCCTTCGCGCTTAGGCCAGCGCTCCCACCGGGCAAACGCCTGCCCCTTGGAGCCTGGCTTATCTTCCCAATAAGGCTTGACCATGCTGCTTGATCCCTGGCTATGGATTGCCCTGTTTATTCTGCTGGCCTATACCGTTGAGGCCATCACCGGTTTTGGCAGTCTGGTCATTGCCCTGTCCCTTGGCGCACTGCTGTTGCCGATTCCCGAGCTGATGCCGGTACTGGTGCCGCTGAACGTGCTGATGAGCGGTTTTCTCGCCTGGCGCCACCGCCAGCATATTCACTGGCCAACCCTGCTCCGGCTGATCCTGCCGCTGATGCTGATCGGCACCCTGTTCGGCTATGGCTTGCGCCCCTGGCTGGGGGATAACCTGCTGAAGCTGTTGTTTGGCGCCCTGGTATTCTGGTTTGCAGCCCGTGAGCTATGGCGCATGGCTCGTCAGCAGATCGCCAATCCACACCCTGGTTGGCTGAGCCGTAGCCTGACCTTTGGCGCTGGCCTGACCCACGGTCTGTTCGCTTCCGGTGGGCCGCTACTGGTCTATGCGCTGGCGGGTACCACCCTTAACAAGGGACAACTGCGCGCCACGCTCTTGAGCGTCTGGTTCAGCCTGAATGCCAGTCTGAGTCTGCTGTTTTTGCTGGATGGCAGCCTGCTGCCCAGCCTGCCACGGGTCGCCGGCTTTTTGCCGTTGCTGGTCATAGGCGTACTGCTGGGTGAATTTTTGCACCACAGGTTGGACGAGCAGCGGTTTCGCCAGATGGTGTACGGCCTGCTGGTGATCACCGGCGCCTTGCTGATGCTCAAGGCACTCGCGTGATATGCTCAGTTGTGCTAAGCCAACAGTATCCTGCGATCCGCCGTAAGCCCCCTATTTGAACCGGAATGACTCAGCCATGTCTGACGCCCCACTCAAAACCCTCTCCGATCTCGCCAGCGAGGCCCACGCCCGTATCCAGGCAGCCCACCAGCACATCAACCCAGTGATTGAAGTACGCCAGGGCATGCGTGACAGTGGTATCCCTGCCGACGTATTGACCATTGATTGCCTGCGCACCCAGCGCCGGATCACCCTGATACTGCACGATCAGCAGCCCGGTCTGGTGCTCTATCAATTTGTCACCCGCGCAGAAGAGGTCAGCGGCGACTTCAAGCAAATGGCCCTGTCAGCCATGAGCAGCGCAACATTGTTCGACTGGATGCAGGATTACTTTGGCTAATACTGCACGCCAGCTACTATCGGTTTTTTACTGCACGCTAGTTGGCAAAAGCGCAAAAGCATAGCAATATGCCACCCTCTGCGAACGCAAAGCCCCTCTGCCGGCATGGATGCCAGATGCGACTCAACAGCATCCACCCAGCCCTATGAATCTGGCACGCCTACGCTGATCTGAAACACCACTGACAAGCCTTTTTGCATGGCGTTTGGCCCGAAGGCCAGATTCGGAGAGCTCATGGACGAACACACCCGGCAACCGGCCGATGCTGCAGCATCAGCGGACACACTGCCCGATGCCCTGATCTCCGAGATCAAAAAACCCTGGGTCATCTGGCTTATTCTGGTCTGGGTCTTCCTGTGCCTGGGGCTGGTTTTCCAGCAGCTGGTGGCAGGCTATGCCGAGCTAGCCCAGTTGCAGGCCCAAACGGCCAAGCAACTCAATGCCGGGGTGGCGCTTCTGATCATCGGCCTGATGATCGGCGTTGGCAAACTCAACAACGTCATCTGTCTGGTCACTGGCGGCGTGTTTGCACTGCTGACCGCCGTGCTGATTCTCAATATCAGCCTGAACGCCCGAGACTTCGGTTTTCTGCAAATAATGGCGGCCTTCCTGTGCGTGATCGTACCCACGGCAATGTGCGCCCACTGGCTGCTCAAGCCCGAGAGCCGGGTTTTGTACAAACAATATGCGGCTCATAAACACAACCTGGCGATGAAGAAAGCCGTTGCAGCCCGATTTCGGCCCTAGCTGGCAGGCATAAGGTATCGGGAAAGGTACCTGCGCCTGTCAGCTCAAGCTTGACCCATTCAACCAACAAAAAGGAAATACCATGAAGAACTTCACCCTTGCTGCCGTTGTAATAGCCGCCATGCTGGCCGGCTCTGGCTGCGCCGGCTTCAAAGCCAACAATCTGCCCACCGTTACCCGCGACCAGATGTCGGTCAACAATACCGAGCGGGTCAAGGTGTTCAGCCGCTGGTCCATCGTGTCCAACAATACCCACATGAATACCGACGCACGCGCAGCTGCCGCTGCCATCCACAAGAGCTATTTTGATCGCGCCATCAACAACTCCAACTGCTGTGTGCTGGTAGAAGGCCCGACTGAAGCCGACGTGATTGTAGAGGGTCAGGCCGTTAATCATTTCAACCAGGCGGCCGTGATTCCGGCCTTTATTACTGGTTTTACCTTTGGCGTCATCCCGTCCTGGGCGACCGGCAAGATAGAAATCAGAGCCACGGCCACCTCGACCGCCGACACCAGCGAAACCCGCTACAACCTGTCTGACTCGATGACTATGGTGCAGTGGCTGCCAATGATCTTCGTCATGCCTTTTACCGGCTCACCCATCACCGCCGCCAAAGAAGTGGATGAGAACGTCTACCGCAATCTGGTACTACGGCTGAAGAATGATGGTCTGCTGGGCAACGCCAACTAAGCATTTTCCAACTGGGTTATGCCTGCATAACTCAGTTGGTTTGAGCCACCTGACTCACTGCAACAACGGCAACAATCTGGTCTGCCATAGAGACTGCCGATACTGCTCGCGGAACCAGCCAAGGTGGCCGATTCTGCTTTCACCAATGTCTGCCGGATTGATGCGCTGCATGGTGACGGGGGCCTGGGCAAAAAAGCCGTGCAGCGAATCGGTGTTGGTTTCCGACATCATTTCATCGTCGGTAAAGGCCACCGCCGTGATCGGAATCTGCACCGCAGCGAATTGTGCACGCAGGGCATCACCTTCCACGCCTACGGCGTATTCCGGATTCAGACACCATTGCCGCCACTGGCGCATGACATTCGGTGGCAGGTCGCCGACCATATTCAGTCGCTTGCCGGGGAAGTAGCCACAGAACCTCAAACTGACCGGCGCCACCAGGTACCAGAGCAGCCAGGCAATACGTTTGGTCGGTGCTGCGTTCTGCCACCAATAGCCACTGCCACAGGCGATGGTAATAGCGTGGTCGAGCTGACTCACATTCGGCGTCATGCCCAGCAATTGCCCGCCGACACTATGGCCCATCCACTGCAAGCGCTGGCCGGTAAACTGCTGACGAGCAAACGCAATCACCGCCGCACAATCTTCCGTCCCCCAATCAGTCACGCTGACCGGGCAATCACGCAAATGGCTGTGCAGCGAGGCACCGGAGCCAAAGTAATCAAAGGTGATAACGGTAAAACCCTCGGCACACAGAAAGCGCGCAAAGCGCTCGTAGGCGCGTTGGCTGACGCCCATGGCCCCGGCCAGGATCACCACCGAGCTGGATTCCGGCGCGGTAAACAGGCGAAGACCGAGGCGATGGCCACCGGCGGTGGTCAGGGCAAGCTCTTCATATGCAGCCTCGGTTGGCGTGGGCTGAAGGGTACTCATCACGGCACTCCCCAATTCAATAATCGTTGGCCAGATGGTTCAGGAACCTGATGATGACGATCATCTCCTCGTCGCTGAATCCGGCAGTCAGACTGGTGTTCAGTGCGTCCAACAAGGGTCGGGCCTGGTTGATTTTTCCCCGCCCCAGCTCGGTCAGATACAGGCGTGAAGCGCGGCCGTCCAAGACACAGGCGCGGCGCTCCAGCAAGCCGTTGATTTCCATGCGATTGGCCAGACCGGTCAGGGCCGAGTTGTTCAGTTGCAGGCTGTGCGCTAGGTCTTTCTGCAGGCAACCCTCATCGGCACTGATGACCAGCAGCGCACCCAACTGCGTCACCGAAATGCCCAGCGCCTGCTCAACATGCTGGTCGGCATACTTGTAGACCCGATGTCGGGCCTTGTTGAGCAAATAGAAAATTCGCGTATCCATGATCCTGCCATTTACTTTGCATATGAACTAAATATAGTTTACATGCGAATTAGATGGCAAGGCGTTTTATGCGGAGGCTTATCCAGTGTTATTGCCGGGCTGCCTTTCGTTCTACCTAAGCGAGCAGAGCCACCGACTTGATCAGGGCATACAGTTTTTGCCCGACCTGCAGATCCAGCTGACTGACGGCGCGCGGCGTGACTTCGGCGAGCAGCAGCTGACCCTCCGCCGTACGGCAGGCAATCAGGCAGCGCTGTTGATGGCTGGGGTAGAGGTGTTCGATGGTAACCGGCAACTGGTTCTGAATGCTGATCTGGCGAGGCTCAAGTAACGACAGGCTGACATCCCGCGCCAGAATGCGCAGACGGCTAGCCTCTGCTGCGCCGCTTGAAGATGACGTTGGCACCCAGAGACGCGCTTCGGGCGGGCCGAATGGGCGCATGCCATGCTGATCTGGCTCGCCCAGTGGGCCCTGCAATACGGAGACGGCGCCACTGTCGGCAAACAAGGGCGAATCCGGGCGGGCGAGGGCCTGTTGCAGGCTTTCGAGTCGCTCAATCTGCCCCTGCTGCATAAACACCACATGGTCGGCCAGACGCTCAACCTCATCCGGGGCATGACTGACCATGATGATCGGCACCCCGGCCTCGGCCGCCATGCGCGCCAGAAAGGGCATGATGTCAGCCTTGGTCTGGGTATCCAGGGCGGCCATGGGCTCATCCAGCAGCAGCAACTGCGGACTGATCAGCAAAGCCCGACCCAGGGACACGCGTTGGCGCTGGCCGCCGGACAACTGATCAATACGCCGTTCGAGCAGATCATCGATGCCGAGCATGGCAGTCACCTCGGGCGGATGCAGTCGCCGCAGGGCAGACGCCGTGCGCTGGTAGCCATACAGCAGGTTGTCGCGCACCGATAAGTGCGGCAGCAGACTGTGCTCCTGAAACACCAGACCAATACGCCGTTTGTGGAGCGGTACAAAATGACGGCCGCGCTGCCAGGACTGACCGGCAAACTGCACCTGCGCATCCGGCACCCGATCAAGCCCGGCAATGATCCTTAGCAGGCTGGTCTTGCCGCATCCGGAGCGGCCGAACAGGGCGGTTACGCCGGTCAGCGGCAATTGGCAGTCCACTTGCAACTCAAAGTCGCGGCCAGGCTGCCAGCGGACCTGAATCTGCAGGCTCATAGCTTGCTCACCACGAAGCGGCTATTGATGCTGTAGACCACAAAGAGGGTGATAAAGGCAAAGATCAGCAGCAGCAGCGACAGGCTGTGTGCCGCCGCATAGTTCATGGCTTCGGCATGGTCATAGATGAGTACCGAGAGCACCTTGGTTTCACCGGGAATGCTGCCGCCGAGCATCAGGATCACGCCAAACTCGCCAAGGGTATGGGCAAAGGTCAGGGTTGCGGCCACCACAAAGCCGCCCCGAGTCAGTGGCAGTATCACGGTAAAAAAACGATCGACCCATCCAGCACCAAGGCTACTGGCGACCTCAACCGGGCGCCGCCCCAACTGTTGAAAGGCCTGGGTCAGGGGTTGCACGGCAAAGGGCATGGAGTAGAGCACCGAGGCAATCAGAATGCCCTCAAAGGTAAAGGCCAGATGCTGCAATCCGATGCTTTCCAGCCCTTGCCCGATAAAACCCCGTGGACCCAGCACAATCAAAAGGTAAAAGCCCAGCACCGTGGGCGGCAAGACCAGCGGCAGGGCGACCAGTGCGTGCACCATGACGCGGGCTGTCGAACGTTTCTGCGCCAGCCACCAGGCCAGTGGCGTGGCCAACACCAGCAGAATCAGCGTGGTGTACAGGCACAGCCTGAAGGTGACCTGGATGGCTTGCCATTCTGCCGGGCCCAATTCAAACATCAGCTGCTCTCATCGCGGACGGGGAACTCATCAGGGCAACTCAAAACCGTGGGCGAGCAGTATCTGCTGCGCGGCCGTACTGCTGATGAAATCGGCAAAGATCAACACCGATGGTCTATCGCCCCCGCGCCGAGTAACGACATAACCCTGTTGCAACGGGCTGTGCAAAGAAGCATCAATCAGGGCATGGCCGTGCACCGCGAGCTCGGGGTAAACCGCCAGCGACTGGGCAATAATCCCGACCTGAGCGGCTCCGGATTGGGTCATCTGCGCGGCATGGCTGATATTCTCACCGAAGACCAGCTTGTCCTGCACAGCCTCCCATACGCCGGCCTGAGTCATGGCTTGCTGGGCCAGCAGGCCATAGGGCGCATGCGCGGGCTGTGCGATAGCAATCCGCTGGATCGCCGGATCGGTAAAGTCCTCAAGGGTCAGAGCACTGGCATCCACTGTGGTGCTCCACAATACGATGCGGCCCTGGGCATAAGCCCGCGGTTCGGTTGCCGCCAGTCCTGCCGCCCATAACTGCTGTGCAAAGCCCATATCAGCTGAGAAAAACAGATCGAAAGGCGCGCCATTGATGATCTGCGTCGTCATCTTGCCGGAGGAGCCATAAATCGCCTCGACAGCAACGGCCGGATAAGCCTGCTGGAAGCGCCCGATAATCTCCTCGAGCGCATTGCGCATACTTGAGGCGGCTGCGATACGCACCACCTCGCCGGCCTGAAGTGTTGGAGCCAACAGCATCAGTAGCGCCATTAACAGACACAAAGCAGTGGTGCGCATGGTGGCAAAAACGGCCATGGCCGGCTCCCTGATCAAGCTGATAATGGGTACCTGGCTCTGAACCCATCAATGCGCTATATCCAAATGAATATAGCGCGGAGCATAAAACGGCCCGGCCAAGGCGTCAAGCCAACCTCCCGGGTCAGGCTTTCAATGCGGATCGCTGGGCGGCTGGGCGGCCAGCATGGCTTCAAGTTCGTTCAATTCGCTGGCAACCGCCGCCGCGGTCTTGGCCTCTATCTGCTGGTACAACGCCAACACCTGCCGACCCAGCTCGGTAATCTGCGCGCCGCCACCGCCACTGCCACCGGCGGCGGTTTCAATCAGCGGTGAGCGAAAGCACTGGTTCAGGGTGTCGACCAGCAGCCAGGCACGGCGATAACTCATGCCCATCTGCCGGGCCGCCGCCGAGATCGAGCCGCTGGCAGCGATCTGCTGCAACAACTGCGCTTTGCCGGGACCCATGGCAATCGCATTGCCGTAGTGAATACGTTGGCGCAGTCGCAAAGGCGGGGAGTGGGTGGGCATGGCCGAGCTTCCGTGACAATCAGACTGGGTCATAGGACTATACCAGCCTGCCGCCCACTTGCAGCGCCCGACCAGCAACAAGCCGATGCGCTGGCGGGACCATAACCGCCAGCGTGGCGGCCTGATCACTGAGACTAGCGCTTGGCTGGCAAGGCCGGATCAGGCTGCTAAGGTGCTGTTCAGTTATCCACAGAGGGTTATCCGCATGTCACAGGCCGCAGGTCGTCAATCCATCTTCATCACCGGCGCCGCGTCCGGCATGGGTCGGGAAACCGCCAGACTGTTTCAGCAGCAGGGCTGGTTTGTCGGTGCCTATGATCTCAACCCGTCAGGCCTGCAAGACCTGCAGACTGAACTGGGGGCCGACAACTGCCTGATTGGTCAGCTTGATGTCAGCGATAAGGCGGCCTATGAACAGGCCATCGAGGCCTTTTCCACAGCCAGTGGCGGGCGCCTGGATATTCTCTTCAACAACGCCGGAATCGCCATGCGTGGCCTGTTTGACGAAATGCCCTTTGAGCAGCAGATGCGTCTGGTTCAGGTCAATTTTATTGGTGTGCTGAACGGTATTCACTGCGCCCTGCCGTTGCTCAAGGCCACACCCAATGCGCTGTGCTTCACCACCTCGTCGTCCTCGGCGACCATGGGCATGCCGCTGATTGCCGTATATTCGGCGACCAAACACGCGGTCAAAGGTCTGACCGAGGCGCTGTCGAACGAATTTCGACAATACGATATCCGCGTTGCCGACGTGCTACCGGGCCTGATCCGCACCGGCATGCCGGACGATGCCCTGCTCGCGGCAGCCGCGCCGACCGGGCCGTTCCGCGTAATTGAAGCCGTCGAGGTAGCCAAAGTG
The DNA here is from genome assembly GCF_057548395.1 of Halopseudomonas sp. 4NH20-0008. Taxonomy (NCBI): domain Bacteria; kingdom Pseudomonadati; phylum Pseudomonadota; class Gammaproteobacteria; order Pseudomonadales; family Pseudomonadaceae; genus Halopseudomonas; species Halopseudomonas sp. 4NH20-0008. The sequence goes on along the minus strand of NZ_BAAJMD010000002.1, from coordinate 187,906 downwards.
GTATGGCATGCGTACCAGTCCGACACCCTGCACTGGTATGTGCCCCAGGAGCTGGCCGAGCTGGACAAGGCCGCCGGCAACGATCCGGAAAAGCTCCGCGACAAGTTGGCGCGGCTGGTCTGATTCAGCTTGCCGCAGGCTCTGGCCTGCGGTTAGCCTTGGATTTTCAGATCTGGAGCAGTTTACTGATGCGCGTCAAAGTCTGGGACCTTCCCCTGCGTCTGTTTCACTGGTTGCTGGTGCTGGCCGTCACGGGCGCGCTGATCACGGTACAGCTGGGAGGCAACTGGATGATCTGGCATGGCCGCTTTGGCCTGGCGGTATTTGCCTTGCTGTTGTTCCGACTGGTCTGGGGGCTACTGGGCTCGACCCACTCGCGATTTATCAGCTTTTTCCCCACGCCGGGCCGCCTGCTGGCCTATCTGCGCGGGCAATGGCAGGGGCTGGGGCACAGTCCGCTGGGCGCACTGTCGGTGTTTGCACTGATTGGACTGTTCGGTTTTCAGGCCACCAGCGGCCTGTTCAGCAACGATGATATTGCCTTCAGCGGGCCACTCAGCCGAGCGGTATCCATGGATCTGGGCAATCTGCTGAGTAGCTGGCACAGGCGCACGGAGGAACTGCTGTACGCCTTGCTAGCGCTGCATATTCTGGCCATTGTGGTCTATCGTTGGCGTGGCCAACACCTGCTGGGCCCGATGATTCATGGACACAAGCAGGTGCAGCAACCGGTCGAACAGCCGCGTGGTGGCGGCTGGCTGGTGTTTCTGGTGACGCTGGCGGTGACGGCAGCCGGGCTGTGGCTGGCCAACGGCAGCTGGATTCCAGCCCCGCCACCGGCACCGGCGGTGCCGGCCTGGTAATCAGAGAGACTCTGGCGCCGGCTCAGGACAACAAGGAAGCTCAAACCAAAAGCAGGCTCCCTGGCCTTCAACCGAGTCAAACCCGATGCGCCCATGCATGCGCTCAATCAGCTCTTTGCTGATCACCAGGCCTAGACCCGTTCCTTCCTTTTGCCGGCTATTACTGGCGTCTGCCTGGGAAAACTTCTTGAACAGTTTTTCATGAAACGCCAGCGGTATACCCGGCCCCTGGTCACAGACTGAAACACGGACCTGTTGGCCATCACGTTCTGCTGCAACCCTTACCTGACCGCCTTCGGGAGAAAACTTGATCGCATTCGACAGCAGGTTGGAGAGCACCTGCTGCAGACGCAGGGCGTCAGCCATTATGTACTCATCCGGTGACGCACTCAGCTGCAAACCAACTTGAAACTGCTGTGCATAGGTCTGATGTACGGTCAGCGCGTCCGTCAGCAGTGCGTGAAGGGAATGGGCACGAATATCGAGCTGCATTTTTCCAGCCATCAATTTATCCATATCCAACAGGTCATTGATCAGATGGCTCAGGCGCTGACTGTTCTGCTCTGCGATGGACAACATGGACTTCACGGTCTCCGGTACCTCGCCGAGTGCGCCACCGGAAATCAATCCCAGCGCGCCGGAAATAGCGGTGACTGGCGTGCGTAGCTCATGGCTGACAACCGAGATAAGTTCGTTTTTCATCCGTTCGATCTGCCGCCGCTCAGTCAGATCCATACACGTGCCACTGATACGCTGCGCCTGACCTTGTGGATCAGTCAGGATATAACCACGCAGCAGCACCGGAACCGGATGCCCTTCAGCGTGCAACAGCTCGCACTCAATCGATACATAGTGTTCCTTGGCTTTCCAGGCCTCCACAACAGCCTGTTTCAAACGCATCTGGTCGTCTTCAATGACCAGCTGTCGCCAGTCAAACCCTGTCTGTTCGCGCTCAATTGCGCTACGGCCTATCAGCTGCCATACCCGGGCTGAGGCAAAGAAACTCTGGGCCAGCACATCCAGATCCCACCAGCCGTCGTTACTGCCCTTGAGCGCCAGACTCAAGCGCTCTTCGCTGAGTCGCAGGGATAACTCTTTTTTCTGCAACTTCAAGGTGATGTTGTCTGCCAATGCCTGCACCTGAATACGGCGGTTAACCAGGCTGGTGAGCAGCGCAAAAAGCAAAAAGCTGACTAATAAACCCAGCACGATGACCAGCCATTGGCCCTTGAAGAAGCCTGCCAGAAAGCCTGCTGGATAATACACAGCCACTGTCCATACCTGCCCATAGAGTTCCAGCGAGTAAAGTGCCTCGGCAGCTTGGGCACTATTCAGGTCAGTATGGCTTTTGAACAACAGGTTCGATTCGTTGGGCTCGAGTCCATCATAAAGAATGAAGTCAACCCTGACCGGCTGACGACTGAGCATGCCCTGCATCAGGTCCGATACGCGATAGGGGCTATAGGAAAAACCGCGTAATGCAGCAAGGCGCTGCGCTGGCGTTGATAACTCAGCACCCGACTGGTAGACCGGGACATACATCAGCAGACCCGCTTGTACCTCGCCGTGCGTCTCCTGCACCAGCGTAACGCGCCCGGTCAAGGTCGCTTCACCGGTTTCAGCGGCTCTCAACATTGCTTGTCGACGAACCGGCTCAGATAACATGTCATAGCCGAATGCAGCCAGATTACGCCCAGTAAAGGGTTCCAGAAAGACGATACTGGAATAGCGCTCTCGCTGACCTGGAGGGTGCACCTTAAAGTCAGCAAAACCTTGTTCGCGTAAAGCATGCTCGAAGCCCGACAAATCAACAGGCTCTATAACCCGGGCAAAACCAATACCCTGAATACCCGGATAGTTCTCCGCGACGCGCAAAGCGCTAACAAAACGCGCCCATTCCTCACGATTGACCTGCTGTTGCAAATCCAGAATAGCCGCGCCGCTAAGCAGGATCAGCTCATGATCAAGCATCCGCTTGCTGATCACCTGCAACAGCTCCTGGCTATGCAGCGTGAACTGTTGCTCAGCCGCCCGCCTGCCGATATCGCGCAAGCTGTACCAGGACAACATGACCATGCACAGTGAGAGCACCAGCACTATCCAGGCCGCCCGGTTTTCCCAGCTATATACGTGCTGAGGCAATCTGAACGGCTTGAATTTATTCTCTAATTGCATGCACATGCCCAGATCAATAAACAGGCTCGGGAGCCGCTATGACACGGGTAATTTACCCGGTGCCCTATATCAGCAGGTGTCCACGCCAATGACACGGCGATAGTCCAAACTCAGTCCATACGGTACTTGTCATGACAGGCCTTGCAGCTCTGCCCCAGCTCACCGAAGGCACTGCGGATACTGGCCTGGTCGCCGGTCGCAGCCTGTGCAGCGAGGTTGTCGGCAGCCGCCACAAAGTTTCCAGACAACTCGATCACATCGGGGAAGTTGTCAAACAACGCTGGATCAACACGGGTGACTTGATCACCAACATTCTGCTCGGTACCCGGTCCGTACAATGAGCCCATGCCCGAGTTGGCAATAGCCGCGATGGTGTTCGCTGCCGAGACCACCTGCGCCTGGTTATATTCAACGCTACCGTCAATCACCTGTGCTTTGATCTTGCCCATATTCCAGCTCATAAAGCTGTATCCGGCTTTACGGATTTTGATCTGATCTTCAGGTGATACCTGGGCTACCACGCTGAGGCTGGCGGCAAACACCACGGAACCCAACAATCCGGCGATAATGCTTTTCATGACGTACTCCTTGTAAAAACGACTGACTGATCACGGTTTGATATCACGTCAAGGTTGACGCAGACCTGTCACCTTGGTTCACGGTGGCAGGTCTGTCCAGCAAGACCTTTGGCTGAACCTGAGTATAAGACTGTTTTAGAGCCTGCGCCGGGGTATTCACCAGCCATGTCTAAGCCTTCTCGTCATCTGCTTCACTGGCAGAGCGCTGCAGATTGGCCAGGGTGGTAAAGGCGATATCAGTGCTCGGAAAGACTTCTGTTACCTGTTCGCGCAGCCAATCGGTGCCCTCCAGCTGGTCCATCAGTGGTCCCTTGACCTCAGCCAGATGCACCTGTACGCCACGCTCTAACAAACCCTCAGAGAGTTCGCTGAGCATGTCCAGACCTGTGCCATCAATATGGTTGACTGCGGACAGGATCAACAGCACTTCTCGGGTATCGGGGTAATCACCCAGGGCCCGGTATATGGCCTGCTCAACCGCCTTGGTGTTGGCAAAAAAGATGTTCTCATCAATGCGCAGCGCCAGAAGATGCGGCACGGTTTCCACCAGATGGCGCTGGGTGTTGCGGAAATACTGCTTGCCCGGTACCCGGCCTACCACCGCCACATGGGGTCGGCTGCCGCGCCAGAGCTGCGCGGCAATCGACAGACAGATGCCCAGCACAATGCCACCCTCGATACCCAGCAGCAGTACACCCAGAGCGGTACTCAGGAGTGTTGCCCCCTCGACCCGATCATAGCGCCAGGCACGCTTGAGGCTTTGCACGTCAATCAGCGGAATGACGGCCAGCAATATGACAACCGCCAACACCACCAGCGGTAGCTGGGCAAAAAGCGGGGCAATGGTGATCAGCATCAGCGCAATCACGGCGGCGGCCACCACTCCCGCCAGCGGGGTATTGGCACCGGCTTCGACATTCACCGCAGAACGTGAAAAACCGCCACACACGGCAAAGCCACCGCTCAGTCCGGCACCGATATTGGCTGCACCCAGCCCCAGCAGCTCCTGGTTCGGCTCGATGCTCTGGCGTTTGCGCCGGGCCAATGACTGGGCAATCGAGACACTCTCGACAAAGCTCACCAGACTGATCAACAGGGCCGGCACCAGCAGGCTTTGCAGAACGCCTAATCCTGGGGTTGCCCAGTTGAAGACCGGCAACCCCGCCGGCAGATTACCGACCACCGGTACCCCGCGCCCGGCAAAATCCAGCACACTGCTGGCCAGCAGAGCCAGCGCTAACACCAGAATCGGTGTGAGACGCGCCAGCAGGGTTGCCAATACCGGGCCAAGTCCAAGCCGCTGCAAGTGTCCGGCCAGCCGAGTGCGGGCATACAGCAGGGCAAGCAAACAGACAGTACCGACGGCCGCCACCAGCCAGTTGATCTGTGCCGCAAGGGCTGGCAGTACGGAAAAACCCTCTGGCAAACGGGACAAGCCAAGCAGGTAGGGTAACTGGCTAAGCACAATCAAAATGGCCGCGCCGCTGATAAAGCCACTGATAACAGGATGACTGAGAAAGTTGGCCATGAAACCCAGGCGCAACAGCCCGGCAACAAAGAGCATCAAGCCCGACAACAGCGCCAACCAAATCGCCAATTGCAAATAGTCGGCGCTGCCGGCCGCGGCCAGCGGCGCCAGCAAGGTCGCGGTCATCAAACCGGTGACCGCAACCGGACCCACCGACAGACTCATACTGCTGCCAAACAGGGCATAGCCAAGCAGCGGCAACAGACTGGCATATAGTCCCACCTGCACCGGCAGACCGGCGAGCATGGCATAGGCCATGCTCTGGGGAATGATCATCACGCTGACCACCAGCCCGGCGGTCAGGTCACCAGCCAGCCAGGCGCGCCGATAATGCCGCGCCCAGGCCAATATCCCGGTTCCACCGGGAGGCTGCAGACGCCGGTTTTCCAGCATCAACGCGCCATCCGCTGGTCATACAGCTTGAAGAGCAGCATACCGGCCAGCATGGCAGCAACAAACAGCAGCGCCTGAGGCATACCCACACCCAGCGCCACCAGCGCCGGACCGGGACAAAAACCGGCCACGCCCCAACCCGCACCGAAGATCAATGCGCCGAGGACCAGACGCCGGTCAATCTGACGGTTCTTGGGCAGGTCCATCGGCTCGCCACTGAGACTGGTGCTTGCCCGCTGGGCCCACTGCATGGGCAAAAAAGCGGTGGCAATGGCACCGAGCATAACCAGCGCCAAGGATGGATCCCACTGACCGAACAGGTCGAGAAAGCCCAGCACCTTGGCCGGATTGGCCATCCCGGCAATGATCAGGCCCAAGCCAAAAATCAGGCCGCTAATAAACGCCATAAGGTTACGCATGCTTCAGCCTCCCCATACATGACGCAGCAAGTAGACGGTCACAAACCCCGCCAACATGAACACCAGCGTTGCAACCAAACCGCGTGGTGACAGACGTGCCAGACCACAGACACCATGACCACTGGTACAGCCCGAACCAAGTCGCGAACCAAAGCCCACCAGCAGGCCGGCCAGCACCAGCGCAAGCGGACCGGCATCGATCACCAACACAGGACGGTTATACAGCAGCCAATAGAGCAGCGGCGCCAGCAACAAGCCGGCCACAAACAGTAAACGCTCGAAGTTGCCGTTCTGACGTGGCGTCAACAGGCCGCCGAGCATGCCACTGATCCCGGCAATACGACCATTGAAAAGCACCAACAACGCGGCCGAGAGGCCAATCAGTGAACCGCCGATCAGTGCTGACCAGGGGGTAAAATTAAGCCAATCAATACTCATAACCCGTCTCCTTCCACACAGAATAGTTGATACAGCGTGTTGATGACCGCCAGCGCTTCCTGACTGGTTATGCGGTAATAAATCTGCTTGCCTTCGCGCCGGGTACTGACCATGCCCTCACGACGCAACACACTGAGCTGTTGCGACAACGTCGGCTGGACTATGCCCAGTGCAGCCTCAAGCTCACCAACATTGCGCTCACCCTCAGCCAGCTGACACAAGAGCAGCAGCCGGTCTCGGTTGCCAAGGGTCTTGAGCAATGCATGGGCCTTATCAGCTGCACCGCGAAGGCGCTCCAGATCTATTGCGTGCTGATCTGACTGCATGGACACCTCTCCAAAACAATATATTGACAGACAATATATATAAAAATAGATTGTTGTCCAGCCCGACGCCTTCCCGGCACCCACAGGGCAGAGGAGAGCAACATGAGTGAAGGCAGCGTGAATCTGCGACTGGAACAACAACAGGGCTACCGCTTCAAGGCCGTATTCGACAGTGAGACCCCTGACCTGATCACCGATGAGCCAGCACCGCTGGGCCAGTCCGCCGGCCCCAGCCCGGCCGAACTGCTGATCACGGCGGTGGCCAACTGTCTGACTGACAGCCTGATTTTTGCCCTGAACAAGTTCAAGCAGCCGAGTGACGGCATGCGTACCGAGGCTGTTGGCGAGATTGGCCGCAATGCCGACAACCGTCTGCGCGTGACAAAGGTCATGGTGGATATCACCCTTGGACACAGTGGACAGGAGATCGACAAACTGGAACGCATACTCGGGCAGTTCGAGCAGTTCTGCACCGTCTCGCAGAGCGTTGCCCAGTGCCTGCCGATCCATCTGCGGATCCGTGATAACGCGGGGCAGTTGCTAAAGGACAGCCTGCTTTAACCGCTAAAAAACTCAAGTCCCAGCAACAGCTGTACCAGGGTCGCATTGGCAATATCGATAAAAAATGCCCCGAGTAATGGTATGACCAGATAGGCCTTGGGACTTGGCCCAAAGCGGCTGGTCAAGGCATTCATATTGGCAATGCCAACCGGTGTCGCACCCAGGCCCATGCCGATAAAGCCGGCACTGATACAAGCCGCATCATAGTTGCGGCCGAGTAGCGGAAATACCAGCCACACCGTGAACAGGGCAATCACCGCGGCTTGCATCAGCATCACCAGGCTGATCATGCCCAGCGCGCCCTGCAGTGACAACAGCGGCAAGCTGATCAGACTCATTCCCAGAAACAGCTGCAGGCTCAGGTCGCCGATCAGCTGGATCGGGCGGTGATCGACCTGCACCTTGACCAACTCAAGGCTGTTGGTCAGCAGAATGCCCAGAAACATGGCAGTAAGAAAGGCAGGTAACATGAGACCAAAGCTCGAAAGCCAGTCGTATACGCTCGCCCCCAGAGCAAAGCACAGTGCTACCAGTAGCACGGCGGTCAGCAGGTTATTCAGGTCGATCAGGTAGGTCGTCTGCTTGCCTACCTCGACATGCTGCAGCTCGGAATCATAATGATCAGGCGCCAATTTATGGCGGCGAATCAGAAAGGCCGCTACCGGTCCACCAAGCAACCCGCCGGTTATCAGGCCGACTGTCGCAAAGGTCATACCCAGAGTACTGGCGTTCTCAAGCCCGAAATGCGCCTCGAACATCTGCCCCCAGGTAATCGCCGTGCCATGCCCACCGGCTAGCGAGATACTGCCGCCAATCAGTCCATACAAGGGGCTTTCACCGGCGAACATGGCCAGCACCGTGCCGGTCAGGTTCTGGAACAACAGAAAAACCACTGCCAACCCCAGCATGATGGCCAAGGCCTTGCCACCTTCAAGCATTTGCCGTAGCTGGGCCGACAGACCAATGGTGCTGAAAAAGGCAATCAACAGCAGATCGCGCAAAGCCAGATCAAACCGAATTTCCCAGCCTGACAGCAACTCGCTCAAGGCCACCAGTGCACTGATCGGCAAGCCGCCGGTTACCGCCGCCGGGATGTTGTACTCGTCCAGCAGGCGAACGTGCTTATTGATCTGATACCCCAGCCACAGGGCGATGATCGCCAGAGCCAGGGTAATGGGCGTATTGATAAGGAGCTGGCTGGGTACATCCATGACAGGCGCGTCTTCAGGTTGACCGTGACTAAACATGTTAACAGTCCTGAACAACAAGGCACGCCTCCTTAAGCCAATCTTAAGTTTCGCTGGTCAGGCTCAGGACTCAATTCATACGGGAGTCCTATCATGTCATCGCCCATTTCCCTCGCTTTTTCAGACAAATACGACCAAGCCCACGCCGAAGCCTACTGGCACAAACACCGCCGTGGGCTTGCCCGACGTCTGTCCGACTGGCGCGATCAACAGCTGGCGCGCTGGGCCTTGGCGCAGGCTGGTGAGCCACGGCAGGTACTCGACCTGCCCTGCGGCGCAGGGCGTTTCTGGCCCACGCTGCTGAGCCAACCGCAGCGCCAGCTGATTGCTGCCGACAATGCCGAGGGCATGCTCGAGGTCGCTCGGCGCGTACACAGTCCGGCGACCCTGGCGCGCGTGCAACTGCTGCATACCTCGGCCTTTGCTATCGACCTACCGGAGCAAAGTGTCGACAGCGTATTCTGCATGCGCCTGTTGCACCACGTTGAAGACCGCAGTCACCGTTTGGCATTGCTGCGCGAATGTCACCGGGTAAGCCGTGACAGCCTGATCATTTCGCTCTGGGTTGATGGCAACCTCAAGGCCCGCCGCCGGGCGCGGCTGGAGGCACGCCGGGCCGCCAGGGACAGCACAGAAAATAACAACCGTTTTGTCGCCAGGCGCGACGAAATCGAGCAGCTGTTTATCGAAGCCGGCTTCAGCATTCAGGCCTATCAGGATTTTCTGCCCGGCTATGCCATGTGGCGGGTCTATGTCCTGCGCCGCAACCCAAGCCCCGAGGCCGCAGCATGATCAGCCCGTTGGCCGTGCAGGCAAGCGCCTCGATGGACCCGTTCAGCTTCTGGTGGCAGTTACCCGGCGAGTGGGTTGAGCCGCCGAACCAGCGACGCGGCGGCTGGAGCGGGGTGCTGCGCAGCCAGTGGCATGACCGCAACCTGTATATCAAGCGTCAGACTCACCACCTGTGCCGCGACTGGCGGCATCCCCAGGGCTGGCCAACCCTGTGTCGCGAGCATCGCAATCTACGGCAACTACAGCGACTTGGCATCGGCTGTCCTGCGCCGCTGTTCAGCGCTCGTTCAGGTGACTCTGCGGTGCTGGTACTGGAAGCCCTTGAGGGATTCATTGCTCTAGACCAGCTGATCATGCCATCTCCTGAGGCACGTCAGTGCCTGGCCCGCTCGCTGGGAAACAGCCTGGGCCGACTACACCGCCACCACCTGCAACACGGCTGCCTGTATGACAAGCATGTGTTTGTCCGACAACAGGCTGGGAAATGCCATATCGCGCTGATTGATCTCGAAAAAATGCGCTGGCGCAGTCGCAGCAAAGCCTGTGCACAGCACGACCTGAGTCAGCTGCAACGGCATCAGAGTCTGTTTGACCGCACCGACTGGCAGGTGCTGCTGGATGCCCATGCGCAGGCCTTAAGCCAATCTTAAGTTTCCGCGCGCAGGCTTGGCCCATCACTGGAGAAAACCATGTCAAAACTGATCGACAAACCCTGTCCAGCGCTGGCTACCTTTGCCGGACAGTATCACCTGAGTCTGTGTCAGGAAGAACACAACGGCAGCCCGCAACGCGCGCAGCTTGAAGACTTTGTACGTCAGCGTTTTGCCCATACCTACGGTGCCGACGTCCGGCACTTCATGCCTCAGTTGCTGGGGCTCTGGCAGCAGGGCGCGCTGCAAGCCGTGGTCGGGTTGAGACCTGCAGCGCAAGGGCCGCTGTTTCTTGAACAATATCTTGATAGGCGCGCCGAACAGCAGATTGCCGGCAACAGCCGCTTTTCACCGCTGCGCGAACAACTGGTCGAGGTCGGCAATATGGCTTCCCTGGCGCCAGGCTCGGCACGCTTGCTGATCATCGCGCTGACCCACTACCTGATCCACAGCGGCTTTGGCTGGGTGGTATTCACCGGTACCCCGATGCTGCTCAACACCTTCCAGCGCCTGGCACTGAGCCCAGTCAACCTCGGTAGCGCCAATCCCGACAGACTGGGCGAGCAACAACAGGAATGGGGCAGCTATTACGCCACCCGTCCGCAGGTCATGGCCGGTTATATCCCTGAAGGTCTGGCGCAACTGGAGCAACGAGGCCTATTCCAGCGGCTGGGCTTTCAAGCGCAATACCACCAGATTGCCCGGGAGCATCACCATGACTGCGCCTGAGACAAGAGCACAGGATGCTTTCTGGGCAAGGCTGAGGCAGTTGGCGGCACATCTGCCGGCCCTCCCGGCACTCTGTGAAAGTAATAAGGTGCTTGATTATGCCCAGCTGCTAGCGGCCATTGATCAACGCGCTGCGCTGCTGCGCGGCAGCGGTTCACGGGTCATTGCGCTGGCGCTGGAGAATGGCATTGAGTGGGTGTTGTGGGATCTAGCGATCCTCAAAACCGAACGGGTCTGCGTACCCATCCCCGGCTTTTTCAGCCGTGAGCAGCTGCAGCATGTGTTCGAGACCGCCGCTGTCGATACGCTGATCGGGACGCTGCCCGTTCACAGCCGCGACCTGCAGCAGGGCTTTAACCTTGGTGGCCAAGGCCTGCTGCATCGCGACCCGGTAGCACGCAATCTGCCCGCTGGAACCGCCAAAATCACCTTTACCTCGGGCAGTACCGGCCAGCCCAAGGGCGTCTGCCTCTCGGCTGAGCATCTGCTGCGGGTAGCCACCAGCCTGCGACAGGCCTGTGCCCGTGTCGAGCCGCAACGCCATCTGGTCGTGCTGCCGCTGGCGGTTCTGCTGGACAACGTCGGCGTCTATGCCGCGTTGTTGGCGGGCGCCGCTATCACGCTGCCAGTTGATAGCGGACTGCGCGGCAGCCAACTGGATATGGCGCGGCTGCTACAGGTATTACATGCGTCGCAACCGCACAGTCTGGTGCTGGTGCCACAACTGCTGCACGCCCTGCTGCAGGCAGCCCGGGTTCAGCCGATACCGGACAGTCTGCGCTTTGTTGCCGTCGGTGGCGGCCGCGTGGCGCCGGTTTTACTGGAGCAGGCGGCGGCCCTTGGCATTCCGGTCTTTGAAGGCTATGGCCTATCCGAATGCGGCTCGGTTGTCTGCCTCAATCAACCAGGCCATCAGCGTCCCGGCAGCGTTGGTCAAGCGCTACCGCATTGCCGCCTGTCACTGGCTGAAGACGGCGAAATCCTGGTCCATGATGCCGGTTATCTGGGCTATCTGGGCGACCCGACAAGCCCGCCTGAGCCGCTGCCAACCGGCGATATTGGCCGCCTTGAGAACGGTTATCTGACCCTGCTCGGGCGCAAAAAGAACCAGTTCATCACGGCCTTTGGCCGCAACGTCAACCCCGAGTGGATCGAAGCCGAACTCTGTGCTCAACCCGGCATAGCTCAAGCACTGGTTCAGGGTGAAGCCTTGCCCATTAACCTGGCGCTGATCGTGCCACGACAGGTTGCCTTCAGCCATACACAGATCAGCAACGAGATCGCCCGCGTTAATGCAGTTCTTCCGGACTACGCCCGCATTCAGCGCTGGCTGGTTCTCAGCGACCCCTTTTCTGTACAAAACGGACTACTGACCGGCAATGGCCGCCTCCGCCGCGAAGTCATTCTTACGCATTACCAGACTGAACTATCAGCACTTATTCCCGAGGAGATGTCCGCATGAGTTTTTTTCAACAGCTGCAAGACAACACCCAAACTGAGCGCGCCTATTTGTTTGCATCACCACTGGTACAAGCAGCGCTGCAGGGCGAGGTTAGCTTAAACAGTTACATCGCCTTTCTTGAACAGGCCTTTCACCATGTCAGCCATACGGTCCCCTTGCTCATGGCTTGCGGCTCGCGGCTCGGCGCTGACAAAGAGTGGCTGCGCACCGCGATGGCCGAATACATTGAAGAGGAAATAGGTCACCAGGAGTGGATACTCAACGATATCCGTGCCTGTGGCGGTGATGCTGAGGCCGTCAGGCATGGCCAACCAAACATGGCTACCGAACTGATGGTCAGCACCATGTATGACCGCATCCAGCGGCTCAATCCGGCCAGTATGTTGGGCATGGTATTTGTCCTTGAAGGCACCAGCATTGCCCTGGCCAGCGAGGCAGCCGGGGCACTGCAAAAAGGCCTGGGGCTGCCAAACAAAGCCTTCAGTTATCTGAGCTCACACGGTGCACTTGATCAGGAGCATATGAAGTTTTTCGAAACACTGGTCAACCAGTTAAGCGATCCAAAAGACCAGGCAGCGGTAATACAGACTGCCAAGGTTATATACCGCCTTTATGCGGAGATGTTCCGAAGCCTCCCCGGCTCACAGGAGAGTCACCATGCGCTTGCAAGCTAGTTCGGTCATTCTGACTGGCGCGACCGGCGGCCTGGGTCAGGCCATGGTCGCGGCCTTGTGTGAGGCTGGCGCCAAGGTCATGGTAGTCGGTCGTCAGGCCGACTTACTGACGCAATTGACGGAGCGTTATGCTGATCAGGTCATCAGCCTTAAAGCCGATCTGCGTCTTTCCACCGATCGCCTGCGGGTATTGGAAGCCGCTCGCGAGCTGTCAGACTTTAACCTGTTGATCAACGCCGCCGGTGTTAATCGTTTCAGCCTGTTCGAATCCATGGACGAGCACAGCATCAGCGACCTGATCGACACCAACCTGACCTCCACACTGCAACTGACACACGCGCTGCTGCCTCTTCTTAAGCGCGCACCAAAGGCCTGCGTAGTGAATATTGGATCGACCTTTGGTGCCATCGGCTATCCCGGATTCAGTACCTATTGTGCGAGTAAATTTGCTTTGCGCGGTTTTTCTGAAGCCTTGCGCCGAGAGCTAGCCGATACCCATGTGGGCGTGCTGTATCTCGCCCCACGGGCAACCAACACCGAGATGAACAGCCCTCAGGTCAACGCCATGAACAGTGCTTTACAGGTCAGTATGGACAGTCCTGAGCAGGTCGCTGCAGCCTTGGTAAAAGCCCTTGAGCACGACCTGCGTGAGGTCCATTTAGGCTGGCCCGAACGGCTGTTCGTTCGTCTCAACAGCCTGCTTCCACGGCTGGTTGATTATGCATTACGCCGTCAGCTCAGCACCGTACAGCATTTTGCCAACCCGGCCCAAACCCCTGTTGTGATGGAGAAACACCCATGAAATGGTTTGCACAACTCTCAATAACTGCGGCGCTCTGGAGCCTGGCACTGATCAGCCAGGCCGCCGATCTGGCTCCCGTGCAGGAACGCTGGGCACAAATCCGCTATACCTTGCCCGCCGACCAGCAAGCCAACGCCTATGAACAACTGGCGGCCAACTCAGCTCAACTGATTGAAAATGAACCTGACAATGCTGCAATACACATTTGGCATGGCATTATCCTCAGTAGCTGGGCCGGTGCGGCGGGCGGGCTAAGCGCGCTGGGTAAAGTCAAAGAAGCCAAGCAGCACCTGGAGCAAGCCATCCATCTGGACCCTCAAGCGCTGGATGGCTCGGCTTATACCAGTCTTGGCGCGCTGTATTATCAGGTTCCGGGATGGCCGATAGGCTTTGGCGACAACGAGCGCGCCGAGCAGTTGCTGCAACAGGCACTCAGGATCAATCCAGACGGCATTGATGCCAACTTTTTCTGGGCTGACTATTTGTTAGAGCAAAAGCGCTATGCTGAAGCCAGAGCCGCCCTGCAAAAGGCTCAAGCCGCGGCCCCTCGGCCTGGTCGTGAACTGGCTGACCAGGGTCGGCAGGACGAAATTCAGACCCTGCTCGATACACTATGAGACTAACTGATGCGGCTATTGCTGATCGAAGACGACCAAGCCCTCGCTGAGGGCATACTGACTGCGCTGAAGGGCGAAGGCTATACCCTCGACTGGTTGCAAGATGGCATGGATGCCTTGCATGCCCTGAGTAGCGAGACCTTTGATCTGGCTATTCTGGATCTGGGCCTGCCGCGCATGGATGGCTTGGCCGTGCTAAGGGCGCTGCGCGACCGCCATCACAACGTACCCGTGCTGGTTCTGACCGCCCGTGACGGTATCCAGGACCGGATTGCCGGATTGGATGCTGGCGCGGACGACTACCTGGTCAAACCCTTTGACAGCGCGGAGCTCAAGGCCCGACTTCGGGCCTTGTTACGCCGCAGCAACGGCCGGGCAGAGCCTGTTATCAATCTGCGCGGGGTTACCCTCGATCCGCAAAACCAGCAAGTCACCTATGCCGGTTGCGAAATCAATCTGTCACCCAAGGAATTCGTGCTGCTGCATGAGTTACTTGCCCAGCCAGATCGGGTTCTCAGTCGCGATCGGCTGGAACAGGCGCTGTATGGCTGGAACGAAGAGGTCGACAGCAATACCCTGGAGGTCCACATTCATCACCTGCGACGTAAGCTGTTCCCTGAGCTGATCCGTACTATGCGCGGCGTCGGCTATATGATTGAGCGACAGGCATGAACTCGATTCGCAGACGTATCCTGCTCCGTGTTCTCGGCCTGCTGCTGCTTGGCTCCCTGGCGCTCAATACCATCAGTTACCTGGATGCCACCCACGAAATTGAAGAGCTCTTTGATGCTCAACTCGGCATCAGCGCACGGGTGCTGCAAGGCTTGCTTCGTTTACCCGAAGCACAGCAGGATCACCAGCAGCTGGCGGCCACGCTGATCGAGGTCGCCGGTGCCGAGCCTACACTAGGCCACCGCTACGAAAGCAAGCTGGCTTATCAGGTACGTGATGCCGCGGGCCAGACTATCGCCAGTTCCTATAATGCCCCGTCACTATCACAGGACGACTGGACACCGGGTTTCGCCAACCTGCAGCGTGCAGACAAAGGCTGGCGGCGCTATGTGCTGACAGACTCGCAGCGGGGCATGGCGATATGGGTGGGCGAACGTGAAGATGTGCGCGGCGAACTGGTTGGAAAAATTGTCCGCTCGACCTTGCTACCAGACCTGCTAATCATCCCGGTGTTGCTGTTGCTGGTCTGGCTAGCCATAGGCTCAGGACTCAGACCACTGGAAAGCATGGCAAGGCTGATACGGGACCGTCAGCCAGACAGCTTGGCGCCCCTGTCTATCTCGCAGTTGCCGGATGAACTGGAACCCATGCAGGCAGCACTGAACCGCCTGCTGGCTCAACTGCAGCAACTGCTGGAGCGTGAACAGCGTTTTATTGCCGATGCCGCACATGAATTACGCACACCCTTGGCCGTGCTCAGTATTCATGCTGAGAATGCTTGCCAAAGCGCTAACCCAGATGAACAGGCTAATGCACTGGCTCATATGCAATCCGGCGTAGCAAGGGCTACCCGACTGGTCAGCCAATTGTTGACGCTGGCACGCCTGGGCGAGGGCCAGGTACAGCCAAGGCAACCCATCAACCTGCTGAGTACCTGTCGTAACGAGCTGGCTGAACTCATGCCCTTGGCTCTGAAAAAACAGCAGACACTGGGTTTTGATGTCGAGGGTGAGCTGCCTGCTACGCTGGTATTGGAACCCGGTAGCCTGCCCATGCTGATACAAAACCTGGTTGGTAACGCCATACAACACAGCCCGGCCGCTAGCCAGATTCGTCTTCACCTGAGCCAGACAGACCAGCAACTACGTATCTGCGTAGAAGATAGCGGGCCAGGGGTTTCTGAAGCCGAACATGCACAATTACTCGAGCGTTTTCACAGTGCCGGCAGCCAGGCTGGGGCTGGGCTAGGTCTGTCGATTACCCAGCGCATTGTTGAACGCCATGCTGGTCAGCTACGCTTTGGCCGCAGTGCACTGGGTGGACTGCGGGTCGACATCCTCTTACCGGTTTCAGCGTCCGCTTGAACTGACTCTATCAGTCCAGGCGGGCTGGAGGGGCATCCTGCTTTCGTGGATACTGGACTTTTTTGCAAACAGGAAAGCCCGTTATGTCTCCATCACGTTTTGATCTGAGTGGAAAAACCGCGCTGATAACCGGTGCCTCCAGTGGCCTGGGTGCCCACTTTTCCCGGGTACTGGCGGCGGCTGGGGCCCGGGTCGTGTTGGCAGCCCGACGTGCCGAACGCCTGGCGGCACTGGTCGAGGAGCTGCAGCAACAGGGTTATCAAGCCCTGGCCGTAACCATGGATGTGACCGATGCCGACAGTATCGATCAAGGCTTCAAGCAGGCGGAGCTGACCTATGGCCAGGTCGATATTCTGGTCAACAATGCCGGGATCGGTGATGCCGTACCCTTTCTGCAGATGACCGAGGGCAACTGGCGCAGCATGCTCGATACCAATCTGGACGGCGCCTGGCGTGTGGCGCATCGAGGGGCGGTAGCCATGGCCGCCAACCCGCAGGGTGGCAGCATCATCAATATTGCCTCGATCCTCGGCCTGCGCGTCGGTCAGGCGCTCAGTCATTACGCGGTAGCCAAGGCAGGTGTGGTGCAACTGACCAAGGCCATGGCGGTGGAGCTGGCGCGCAACAATATCCGCGTCAATGCCATTGCGCCGGGTTACTTTCGCACCGAAATGAATGATGACTACTTTGCCACCGCCAAAGGTCAGGACTATATTCGCGACAAGGTGCCCATGCGTCGCCTCGGCCAACTCGAGGAACTCAGTGGTCCGCTGTTGCTGTTGGCCAGCGACGCCGGCTCATTCATGACCGGGTCCGTACTGAATATTGACGGTGGTCACCTGAACAACAGTCTTTGACCCGATAGGGCATGGCGGCTTTGGCAAAATGCCTCTATGTTAAGGGTATCGCGCCTCCGGACTACTGATCGCCCTATGCCCCTTATTGATTTGCGTCGCAATGAACGTCCTCTGCTATTGGCCGGGGTGCTGCTGTTGGCCGTGTTCTTTGTGTTCCTCGCCTGGTACGACCATAGCCAGCGCGATACCCAGTGGCAGGAGCAGCTACAGGCTCAATCACAGATTCAGCGCATGGCGGTCGAGCAGTCGCAACAATCCCTGCGCCGTCAAGCGCTGATGGCGGCCCACAGTCTGGCAGAAGACCCCGACACCCTGCGCCTGATTCGCCGCATTGCCCTGTTGTACCAACGCGAAGGCCCCGATGATCCGGTGTTGATCAGTCTACGTGCGCAGCTGGAGCATGACCTGTCGGGGTTCTGGCGCATTCTCGAAGAGGCCGGCGCCAATCAACTGCATATCCATCTGGCCCCCGGAGCTGTGAGTCTG
The DNA here is from genome assembly GCF_057548395.1 of Halopseudomonas sp. 4NH20-0008. Lineage (NCBI taxonomy): Bacteria > Pseudomonadati > Pseudomonadota > Gammaproteobacteria > Pseudomonadales > Pseudomonadaceae > Halopseudomonas > Halopseudomonas sp. 4NH20-0008. The sequence goes on along the minus strand of NZ_BAAJMD010000002.1, from coordinate 170,273 downwards.
CTGCGCATGCACAAGCCCGCTGCCTGGGGCGACAGCCTGGTGGGTGTGCGCCCGATGATTGAACAGGTCCAGCAACAGAATACAGCCCTCAGCGGCATGGAAACCGGGCGACATGGTTCCGGCATGCGCGGTATTGTGCCAATCAGTGACAGTAGCGGGTTTGGCAGCAGAGTGATTGCCAGTCTGGAAGTCGGTTTTGGCATGCTGCCAGAACTTCAGCAACTGGATGATGACCTGCAGGCCGGACTGGCTCTGCTACTCAATCGCAGCCTGCTGGAAGATATCGTCCTGGATCATACCGATGTTGGTTTGATCGAGCTTAAAGGCAGTGATTGGTGGCTGGATCAAAGCTCGCGCGCCGATGCCATGGCGTGGTTTTCAGCCGACTCGGTACGCCAGTCCCTGCGCCAGGATGGCAACGCCGAGCTGGCATTGGACGGGCGTTATTATTTATTGACCAGCGTGCCGATGGTCGACTTTCAGTCGCGGCTGGATGAGCAGGGCAACCCCTCCGCGCTGGTATTGGTCTGGCGCGATATCAATCCGCTCTGGCTCCAGCATCAAGGGGAAAAGCGCCGCGCCTTGTTGACCTGGTTCATCGCCTTTGTCGCGGCCATGCTGTTGCTTGGGGGCCTGATGCTGGCAACCCGCGAAAGCGTGCGACGCCGCGAAAAACGGCATCAAATACGCCTGCAACAGGAAGCGCTGGAACGTGAACAGGCACGTCAGCTGCTGGATATCATTTCCCAGACCCAGTCGGCCTATATCAAAGCCAGTAATCTGAGCGACAGCTTTGATCAACTGCTGGCGCAGATTCTTGAGTTGACGGGTAGCCACTTTGGTTTTGTTGGCCAGGTATTGCGCGATAACGAAGGCCAGCCTTTCCTGCAAACCTATACCATTAGCAATATTGCCTGGGATGAACAAAGCCGGGAATTTTACGATGCCCGCAAAGCCACGGGCATGCGGTTCACCCGACTGGACACCTTGTTCGGTCAGGTGTTGCAGCACGGCCGCCCCTACATAAGCAACAACCCGTTGAGTGACCCGCACCGCGGTGGCTTGCCCCCCGGACACCCGCCATTGCAAAGCTTTGCTGGCCTGCCCATCCTGTTCGGTGACGAGATGGTCGGCATGGTCGGGCTGGCCAACCGCGAGGGCGGTTATACCCAGGAACAACTGGCCTATCTATTGCCGCTGTTAAGCTCATTGGGACAACTGATCCATGCGCTGCGGCGTGACCACGAGGAGCGGGCCTCGCGGCTACGGATCGAGCAGCAGCGCCGCGCCCTGCGGGCCATGAATGAGATCGCGGCATTACCCAATCTGCAGCTGGAAGACCGCCTGAACAGGGCGCTGGCGCTCGGCTGTCGTTATCTGCGACTGGACGTCGGGATCATCAGTCAGATCGAGGGCGACACTTACCGGGTACTGGCGCAGTGCAGTCCGGATAACCAGCTTGCGGCAGGACAACAGTTCGAACTGGGCAGTACCTATTGCGCCCTGACCCTGCAGCAAAGCGATGTCCTGGCGATCGAGTTTATGGGGCAATCCCGCTTCAGTGGTCATCCCTGCTATGCTCTGTTTGGCTTGGAGAGCTACCTGGGCGTGGCTCTGATAGTCAACGGTGAGCGTTTTGGCACGTTGAATTTCAGCGCCGCTGAAGCACGCGAACAACCCTTTGCCGATACCGATCTGGAATTTATCCGCCTGATGGGTCGCTGGGTCAGTGCCGTCGTAAGTCAGGACCGCAGCAACAGAGAACGCGAGCGGCTGCTGGAACGATTCAACCGGTTAAGCGAACAACTGCCGGGTGTGGTTTATCAGTTCCAGTTACACAGTGACGGTCACTCCAGCTTTCCCTATGCCAGCCAGGGGTTGATGGATATTTATGGCATAAGACCGGAATACGTCCGTGAAGATGCTACCGAAGCTTTTAAAACCATACATCCCAACGATCTTCTGCGGGTGCAAGAGAGTATTAGTCAATCAGCCCAGTCTTTGGCTATTTGGCAGAGCGAGTACCGGGTTAACCATCCTCAGTCGGGTGAAATTTGGCTGGCTGGCAACGCCATGCCTGAGCGTCTGACGAATGGCGACACCCTGTGGCATGGCTTCATTACTGATATCACTGTGCGCAAGCACATCGAGCTGACGCTGGAACATGAACGGGCACGGCTCGAGAGCATCATTCGCGGTACCAATATTGGTACCTGGGAGTGGAATGTACAAACCGGAGAAACCTTGTTCAACGCACGCTGGGCTGACATTGTCGGTTATCGTCTGGAGGAGCTGGCGCCGATCAGTATTGAAACCTGGAGCAATTTGACCCACCCCGACGATCTGGCCGAATCCGACTTTCAGCTGCAACAGCACTTTTCCGGGGCCGTGGATTACTACGACTGCAAATGCCGCATGCGTCACAAGCAGGGTCACTGGGTCTGGGTGCACTCCCGTGGCCAGTTGATCAGCCGCGGCGATGACGGTGAACCGTTGTGGATGAGCGGTACCCATGCTGACATCAGTACCGATATGCAGCGCGACCAGCAGATCAATCAGGCCCGCGCTTTCCTGCGCGCGGTGATCGATGCGGCCACCGAAGTCTCGGTTATCACCACCGATCTGCAAGGCACCATCACGCTGTTCAACAGCGGTGCTGAAAAGCTGCTCGGCTATCACGCCGAAGAGATGATCAACCGGGCCAGTCCTGCGGTCTTTCACCTGGCCAATGAAATTGAGCGGCGCGGGCACATGCTGAGCCAGGAAAAGGGATATGAGATCAGCGGTTTTGACGTATTTATCTGCAATGTTCGCGAAGGCGGCGGTGAAACCCTGCCCTGGACCTACGTGCACAAGGATGGCAGCCATCGCCTGGTCAACCTGACGGTGACCGCGATCCGCGACGAAAGCAACCATGTAAGCGGCTTCCTTGGTATTGCTACCGATATCACCGACCTGATTCAAACCACCCGTGCCCTGCAAAAAAGTGAATCACGCTTTCGTAGTATGGTCAGTAACCTGCCGGGAGCGGTCTATCGCTGCAACAATGATGCTGACTGGACCATGTCCTACCTGAGCGATGAAATCCAGACCATCACGGGCTATCCCGCCAGCGATTTCACCAACAGTCAGGTGCGCAGTTACGCCAGTGTCGTGCACCCGGACGACCTGCACATCACCTATGCGGCAGGCGAGCAGATCAACCGGCGCGAAAGCTTCGAGCTGGCTTACCGGGTTGTGCATGCCGACGGCCATGCCGTCTGGGTCAGGGAGAAAGGCCGGGGTGAATACGACGCCCAAGGCAACCTGCTATGGCTCAGTGGCTTTATCTGGGATGCCACCGAACAGCACCGGATTGACCAGCTCAAGGACCAGTTCGTCTCCACCGTCAGCCATGAGCTGCGCACCCCGCTGACCGCTATAGCCGGCGCACTCGGGCTAGTCAAAGGGGGTGCTCTTGGGCCCATACCCGAGTCGATGGCCCGACTGCTGAATATTGCCCATGACAACAGTCAGCAATTAAATCTGCTGATCAATGATCTACTCGATATGGACAAACTGGCCGCCGGTAAAATGCCCCTGAAACTTCAGGAACAGGACCTGACACCGATTCTACGGCGGGCCCTGGAAAGCAATCGCAGTTATGCCAGCCAGTTTGGCGTTCACCTTGATTATGGTCGAATCGACCCGGTGCGGGTCACACTCGATGCCCGCCGCCTGGAACAAATACTCAGCAACTTCCTGTCCAATGCCGCAAAATTCTCGCATCCCGGTCAACGCGTGCTGCTGGACGCCGTGCTGGAAGGCACGAGTGTGTGCATTTCCGTCATCGATCAGGGTGTTGGTATTGCGCCGGAATTCCATGATCGGTTATTTCGTAAATTTTCCCAGGTCGACGCTACCGACACCCGCCAGCGAGGCGGCACCGGCCTGGGCCTGGCCATCAGTCGGGAGCTGGCGTTGAATATGCACGGCGAGGTAGGGGTCGAATCCGAACTCGGCCAGGGCTCTCGGTTCTGGTGCCGCTTTGACGCTCGTCCCACTGATCATTCCCAGGGACCGGAATCGCAGGCATGAAAAAAACCTCTGAACAGATTGCCGTCCAGGCGCAGTACACTATATTGACTGGAGCAGATGGCAGGATGCCAGTTATTCGTAGCGTATCGAGACCCTTGACCTATGCTTGAGCTGGAACGTGTTTTACACATTTAAGACGACCTGTCGATTCAGGAAGTGGCGCGTGTTGCCCTGGAAATTGTCGGTGGCTTTCGGGTTGTAAGCTGCAGCTCGGGCAAGGAAGGCCTTGAACAGGTGGAGAAGTTTGCGCCCCACGTCATTCTGCTGGATGTGATGATGCCCGGCATGGATGGTCCGGAAACCCTGACGCATTTACAACAGATACCAAGTCAGAACCGGGTCCCGGTGATCTTCATGACGGCCAAGGTACAGGGCAATGAGCTGCATGAATACCATCAGTTGGGCGCCGCCGGAGTGATCAGCAAGCCCTTTGATCCCATGACGTTGGCTGATCAAATCCGTTCAATATGGTCCCAATTCCATGCCGAAAAACAATAAGCAGTTGCAGGCACAACTGCACAAGTTGAATAGCCATTTTCGCATTCACGCGGAACACGAGTTATCGGCCATGCTCAAACTGGCTGAGACTCTGAACGGCAGGCCGGTAGACCCTGAGCCCATACTGTTGGAGCTGCTCAATCGCCTGCATAAAATTGCTGGCAGCGCCGGGACTTTCGGTTTAAGTACGTTGGGCGAGAATGCGCGTACTCTTGAACAGCAGATAAAGAATAGCCCCACAAATGAACTGGATGCGTCTGCTATAGACGCACTTATTTCCGCATTGCAACAGCTGTTATCACAGATCGCCAGCAACTCAGTGCCGCCTGCTGAGCACACGCCAGCGCCCAGCCCAGCATCAGACTCAAGCCTGCCAGAACGACATCGCCGCATTTTTCTGCTGGAAAGTAATCGAGCTTTGTCTGACCAAATCTGCAATACCCTTAACAGCTTTGGCTATGAAACGCTTGGCTTCAGCCGTTTCAGTGACCTGACTACTGCCCTAAAGGCCGGCTTACCTGATGCGTTGATCATTGATTTCAGCCTGATTGTTCAAGCTGATTTGATCTGTCTTAGGGACTTACATCAGGGACTTAATGAGTCGCTGCCACTGATTGTATTGGCCGATGACTCTAGTTTCACAAAGCAACTCCAGGCTGTCAGGGCCGGCGCACAGGGGTTTTTTACTAAACCGGTGGATTTGCCGGCGCTGGAAAACGGACTTGAACGCTGCTTCAACAAGCGTCAAAGCAAGCCTTTTCGGGTACTGATTATTGACGATGACGTAACTTTGGCACGCCGCTTTGAAGCTGTACTACGTAGCAGTGACATGCTTGTACAGGTTCTTCTTGAGCCAACCGAGCTTCTCAATGTGATGACCGAATTTGCCCCTGATGTAGTGTTAATGGACGTTAATATGCCTGAGTTCAGCGGCCCTGAACTCGCGCAGATGATTCGTCTGAACGACGACTGGCTGCGTGTTCCCATTATCTATTTGTCTGCTGAGACCGATGCCCGTCTGCAAATGGCTGCTCTGATCAAGGCTGGAGACGACTTCATCACCAAGCCGATCAATGACAGTGATCTGCTGAATGCCGTCTATTCCCGCTCACAACGCGCCCGGCGCATGAGCCAGGCGCTGGCCCGTGATAGTCTGACCGGGCTGCTCAAACATGCCGATATCAAGGAACAACTGACTATCGAAATTGAGCGGGCGGTACGCAGCCAACAGCCAGTCAGTGTTGCCATGATCGACATCGATCTGTTCAAGTCGATCAACGATACGCACGGTCACGCCATGGGTGATAACGTCATTCGAGCCCTGGCCAACCTGCTGCGCCAGCGTCTGCGTCTGATTGACCGGCTCGGTCGTTACGGCGGTGAGGAATTTGTCGCAGTACTGCCGGCCTGCAATGCCGAGCAGGCCACACAACTGCTGGACGAGATCCGTCGCGACTTCAACCGGCTGCAGTTCACTGCACCAAGCGGCACCTTCACTTGCAGTTTCAGTGCTGGCATCAGTGCCTGTGACGCGCCTGAATGGACAAGGGAGTGGGTTCTGGAGTTAGCCGACAAGAACCTCTATCGCGCCAAGGAACAGGGCCGCAACTGTATCGTCAACCAGCTCGTATAACCGCGGCAGGGTTGCAAGAGATTCAGCGCCAGAGTACGGCCAGTCCGGCAATCTCATCCAGTGCTTCGGGGTTGGCCAGCGCGTCGCGGTTGGTAACCGGCTCGCGACGCAACAGCTTGGCCACCGCCAACTCGACCTTCTTGCCACTGCGCGTATAGGGAATCTGCTGCACGGCCACTATCCGTGCCGGTACATGACGCGGGCTGGCAGTATCGCGGATACGTTGGCGCAGGCGCTGCTGCAACGCCTCATCCAGCGAGTAACCTGGATTCATAACCAGCAGTAGCACAATGCGCACATCACCCTGCCAGTTCTGACCGACCACCAGGCTGTCGGCTATCTCATCCAGGGTTTCCACCTGCCGGTAGATTTCTGCGGTGCCAATACGCACGCCTCCGGGATTCAGGGTGGCGTCGCTGCGGCCGTGAATGACGCAGCCACCCTGGCTATCGAACTCGATATAATCGCCGTGCGCCCATACCCCAGGGAAGCGGGAAAAATACGCATCCCGGTAACGACTGCCATCCACATCATTCCAGAAGCCGATCGGCATGCAGGGTGCCGGTTGCAGGCAGACCAGCTCTCCGCGCTCACCCAGAACCACCTCGCCCTGCTCGTTCATGGCCTGCACATCCATACCCAGCATCCGGCACTGGATGACGCCCCGGCGTACCGGCAACAGCGGGCTACAGCCAACAAAGCAGGAGACAATATCGGTGCCGCCGGAAATCGAGCCGAGCAGCAGATCAGCCTTGACCGCCTGATAGACCCAGTCGAAATCCTCCGGCAACAGCGGCGAGCCAGTCGACAACAACACCCGCAGAGCGCTCAGGTCGTGGCTTTGTCCCGGCTGCAGACGGGCATTGCGGCAACTGCCAAGGAACTTGGCGCTGGTGCCAAAGTGCGTCACCTGACGGTCCTCGGCCAATTGCCAGAGTCGTTCCAGATCGGGGTATCCCGGATTACCGTCAAACAGCACCAGCTCGGCGCCGGTCAACAAGCCTGAAGCCAACCAGTTCCACATCATCCAGCCGCAGGTGGTGAAATAGAACAGCACATCGTCCGCCTTCAGATCCGCATGCAACAGCAGTTCCTTGCTGTGTTGCAGCAGGGTGCCACCGGCGCCATGAACAATGCACTTGGGTACACCGGTAGTGCCGGAGGAGTAGAGAATGTACAGCGGGTGATCAAAGGGCAGGCGCTCAAACTGCAGTGCCGCGCCCTGATGCGCAGCGAGCACCGCATCCCATTCCAGCACCCCCTCGGCCAAGGGCGCATCCGGCAACTGCCGAACCATCAGTACCTGCTCGACCGTCGGTAGTTGCTGCGCCAGCTCAAGCGCCTGTGACTGCCGCTCAAAGCGCTTGCCGCCATAACCGTAGCCATTCACACAGATCAGTACCCTGGGGGTGATCTGACCAAAGCGATCCAGTATCCCGGCACTGCCAAAATCCGGTGAGGCGGACGACCAGATCGCACCGATACTGGCACTGGCGAGCATGCCAACCAGGGCTTCCGGGGTGTTACCCAGTACGGCGGCGACACGATCACCGGCCTGGATACCGATCGAGCGCATCCAACTGGCCAGTGCCGCCACCTGCTGGTTCAGATCGGCGCCGCTGAGCCTGATGTCATCTCGGGTCTCCGAGCGGGCAAAGACACGGGTGCGCTGCAAGTGTTCGGCGGACTGATGGCGCAGGAGGTTTTCGGCAAAATTCAGTCTGGCCTGAGGAAACCACTGTGCATCGGGCATGGCCGCATTCGCCAGAATCGGACCGCTCAACGGCTCGGCCAGCACCCCGGTATAGGTCCAGATGCTGCCCCAGAAGCGAGCCGGATCAGCAATCGACCAGGCATGCAAAGACGCATAATCCGGACCCGGCTCGTGTCCCTGGCGGTGCAACCCGTCACGGTAGTGCGCCATGTTGCTGCTGTTCTGACGCTGTTGATCGGGCTGATAGAGTATTTCTGAGGTCATTACGCAGGCTTTCCCCTGGAGCAGCTGGTCATGTAATCAATAAAGGCCTGGGCCGGCAAGGGCCGGCTGTAGAAGTAACCCTGGGCAAAACCGCAGCCGGCCTGGCGCAAAAAGTCCCGCTGCACCTCGGTTTCCACACCCTCGGCCAGGCTCTGCATCCCCAATGTATTTGAAAGGGTAATGGTGGCATTGACGATGGCGGCATCCTCACTGCCCGCAGTCAGGTCGCGGATAAAGGATTGGTCAATCTTGATCTTGTGCAGATGAAAGCGCTTCAGATAACTCATCGAGGAGTAGCCGGTGCCGAAGTCGTCCAGGGCCATTTTCAGGCCCAGCGCGTTCAGCGTATCAATGATCTGGATGGCACTCTGCGGGTCATGCATGGTAATGCTTTCAGTCAACTCCAGCTCCAGCGCCCGCGCTGGAATACCGGTACTGTCCAGCAGGGCGCTGATCTTGCCGAGCAAGTTGGCATCGCGAAATTGCCCGGCAGACAGGTTAACCGCCACACTCAAATCGCCATAGCCTGACGCATGCCAGCGTGCTACTTGCCGCAATGACTCAGCCAGAACCCATTCGCCAATCGGGATGATCAAACCACTATTTTCTGCAACGGAGATGAATTCAGCCGGAGAAACACTGCCCAGCTCTGGATGTGTCCAGCGTAGCAGCGCTTCCGCTCCTATCAGCACATCATCGGCCAGACGGTGCTGGGGCTGAAAATATACACTCAACTGACCCAACGCCAAGGCATGGCGCAGGGCGTTTTCGATCTGCAGCGTGCGCACATAATGGGTCTGCATGGTCGGCATAAAGAAGCTGTACCCGTTGCGCCCATCCTGTTTGGCCCGGTACATGGCGATATCGGCATTGCTGTGCAGACTGACCAGATCCTGCGCATCATCCGGGTACAGAGCAATACCGATGGAAGCGGTCACCGTCAGATCATGCCCGGCGGCATACAGGGAGACGGCCATGGCATTGATGATGCGCTGGGCAATATGCGCGGCGCCATCGCCATCGACCTCGGGCAGAATCAGAATAAATTCGTCACCACCGGTGCGTGACAGGGTGTCCTCGTCGCGCAGCAGTTTGGTCAGCCTGTTGGCAAAGGCCACCAGCAGGGCATCGCCCACCTGATGACCGAGTGAATCATTAACGTTCTTGAAGTTGTCCAGATCGATAAACATCAAGGCCAGTTGCTTGCCATGCCGCTCAGCCAGGCTCAGGGCCATCTGGGCGCGCTCTTCAAACATGGTGCGATTGGGCAGGCCGGTCAGCACATCAAAGTAGGCCAACTGGTGGATATGCTGCTCATCCGCCTTGCGCTGGGTGATATCACTCAGGACAGCAACATAATGACTGACCTTGCCCTGGCTATCGAGCATACGACTGATACGCAGCCATTCCGGATACAGGCTGCCATCCTTGCGGCGGTTCCAGACTTCGCCCTGCCAGCGGCCGTTTTGCTCGATTTCTGACCACATCTGCTGGTAAAAGGTTTTGTCATGCTGACCGGAAGAGAGCATGGCCGGCGTGTTGCCCAGCGCGTCTTCGGCAGTAAAGCCTGTTATGTCGATAAACGCCTGATTCACCTTGACGATGCGCTGGTAGGCATCTGTGATCAAAAAGGCCTCGCTGCTTTGCTCGAATACCTGGCCTACCAGTTTCAGTTCTTCGCCAGCACGGACTGTGTCATTGATATCGATATGCGTACCGACGATCAAATCACTGAAGCTCTCGTTCTCATCAATCAAGAAGCGGCCTCGGGCCAGAATCCAAACCCACTCGCCCGCAGCATTCAGAGCGCGAAATCGGTTCTCATACATGCGCTGCGAAGGCGCACTGTAGTACTCGGAAAAACACTCGGTGGCAGCATCACGATCGGCCGGATGCAGCAAGTCAATCCAGACCTGCAAAGAGCCATAGCGGGGGTCATGTTGCTGTTCAGCCGGATCATAGCCAAGCATCAGAAAATACTCATCACTCAACTCCAGGCGTCCCGAGCTGACGTGGTACTCCCAGGCGCCGGTATTCGAGGCACTGACAAAGGACTGGTAACGTGCCAACAGCTGACGATTCTGCTCTTCTGAGAACTTGCGCTGGGTAATGTCCCGGGACAGCACGATAAAGCGCTCTCCCTCCCCGGGCCGGGAGGCCTTGTGCGCCACCGAGAGTTCAAACCACTGTTCACCCTCGGCAGCCCGCAGCGGAAAGCTGTAGCCACTGGACCAGCCATTGAGTCCGGCCTCGGCCAGCGCCGCCATCACCTGCACCGCCGCCTGGTTGGGCAGCACCTCGGACACGGGACGACCCTTGATCTCCTCGAACGAGCCCTGCAGCAGCTCAGGGCTGTGGGAATAGAATTTATGGTAGTGGCCCTCACCATCCAACTCGAACAATAGATCCGGCACGGCATGAATCACCGCCGCCATATCGTTGCGCGCCTCCACCGCCGAGCGCGTCTGCTCGGCAACCAGGGTCTCGAGGTTCATGCGTTGCCAGCGCATATTGAGTAACTGCAAAACCGAGTATCCCAGCGCAATACTGGTTACCAGCCCTACCAGAAACATGATCAACGCACGCTGCCAGAGCTGCGGAACCGGCGGCGGTTCGACGCTCAAAATCCAGTAGGCGTTGGGCAGGTCCAGTGATACCTCAAGGGGTGCAACCAGTGCCTGCTGCTGGTTTAGCGGTAGCAGCAAGTCACGCTGACCACTGTTCGGGTCCAGACGCCACAGGCGGAAATCCAGTTGCTGCTGATACATACCCTGCACATCAGGCAGTTGCTCGATAGTGTCCATGTGCAAAACCGCCACGGCAAAACCCCAGAAGCGGTCAGAACCGCGCGCATCACTGACAAATACCGGTAGACGGCCGGCCAGGGCACGGTCGCCCTGGGCCAGATAAAAGGCGTTGGAGAGGGTCAGACTCTTGTTTTGCAGCGCTTGAAGCGCGTCTGCGCCGCGCTCGGGGTCCTGCAGCAAATCCCGCTGCATTTCCCCCTCATTCCCCGGCTCTGGCCAGACCTGGCTGACCACACCATCCTTGGCCAAGGCCAATATGGATGTGCCGGGAAAATAGCTGCTCAGCTCTTCAGCCAGCAGCTGAAAGTTATCAATCTCCTGCGCAGAAACCTGGACCATGGCGCCCAGGGTATAAACCGCGCCCAGACTGCGGTGAACGTGATCGGCAATACCTTGTGCATGCGCCTGCACACGTTCGGCAAACTGTTGCTCGTGCTGCATGCGATTATGCTGGTGCAGACCGTAACCAATAATGAATGCCAGCACGCCGCTAATAAGGGCAGTCAACAACGCGGCCAACCAGTGGGCACGGGGCGGCTGCAATCTCGTGCGCTCTTCTGCTAGATCATGATCAGTCATGGCATCCAGTCCTTGGGCCAGGTTGTTTTACCAGCAAGCTGCAGCGCATCATGCCTCTCTTGTTGAACTCTGGCAGCGCAGTCAAGCGCCAGGACAGGCATTCAAACCTTACATGCAAAGCACTAGGGATCGACAAGGGCAAGAGCACAATATTACTTAGCCACTATAGCTTCTCACTGGCCAACTGCAATGCGTGCAAAGCCGCCTCTCGACGCTCGGGCGACAGGCGACCCAGCTGCCTGACCGCCGAGTAAAAAACAGGCCAGTCTTTACCTGACTGCTCAAACAGCATAGCAAAGGCCGGGACCCACTGATCATAAAGACCAAAGGGCAGCAAATGGGCATTGCTTAGCGGTTCGGTGAAAAACCCGTCGTAACGCGGGCTGCCCGCCCAGTGCTGATCACGCCAGTGCTGATAATCGCTCTGCAATTGCTGGAAACGGGCGGCCTTGGCGGCCAATTGCTGATCAGAGGGCAGCTGGCTGGCAAACAGCTCGGTCAGATCCGCACGCGCCCGCAGCATCAGCTCAACAAACTCGCGGCGCTGCTGCTCAATGTTGATATCCGGGCTTGGCAGATTACGTTCCTGGCGCCACTGACGCAGACCCTGCTGTTCGACAAAGCTGGCAAAGGATTCGTTGAAGGCAGTGTCGTTGCGCACATAGAACTGCTGATGGGCCAGTTCGTGAAAAATCAGCCCGGCCACATAGTCATCACTCCAATGCAGCATCGAGCTGAGCAGGGGATCGTCGTACCAGCCCAGGGTCGAATAAGCCGGGATACCAGCCACATACACGTCCATGCCCTGCTCACGCCATGCTTGTGCCGCCTGTTCGGCCAACTGCTGATCGAAGTAGCCCTTGTAGGCAATGCAGCCCGCCAGCGGGTAACAATGCTGCTGCGGCGCCATCGACAACGGCGGGGTGACAAACAGGTTCCACAACACATAGGGCCGGGGTAGCGCGCTGTAGGCGGTGTAACTGGCATTGTCCGGCAGCCCGAGTTGCTCGCTGGCAAAGCGTCTGGCTTGCAGCGCTAATGCCAGACGTGTTTTCAACGCCGGATCGGCATCCTGATCGGTGAGGATCTCGACCACCGGCACGCTCAGGCGCATAACCTCGCGCTGGCCCTGCCAGGTGTGATTCAGGTAGCCCAGCGTTGAGCAACCACCAAGCCATAGCAGGCTGCAGCAAAGAACCAGACTGCGCAGCCTCACAGGTTGGCCTCCAGCCAGTCGACCAGCACCCGCGCCTGCTGTTGTGGTTGCCGTGCAGGCACCCAGAGCGCCAACTGGTTAGGCGTATCGACAAAACCCCAGGGGGCCAGCAGACGACCGTTGGCGATATCGTCAGCGACCAGCAGTTGCGGCGCGATAGCCACACCCAGACCGGACAGCGCCGCCTCGAGCAAATAATACAAATGCTCAAAAGCTTGGCCCTGGTGCAGACCAGCCGGATCCATGCCGCAGGCTCGCGCCCAGTCTGACCAGGCCTGGGGACGTGAGCGGGTATGCAGCAAGGCCTCCTGGCACAAAGCGGACAGGGGTTGGTCCTGCAGTGCGGCTGCGCCGGCATAGCGCGGGCTGAAAACCGGGCCAATACGTTCAGCAGCCAATGGATACACCTGCATGTCGGCTGGCCAGGGTGGCTCGGCAAACAACAGGGTGGCGCTGACCCCCGATTTGCGCGGGTCCAGCTCGCCTTCACTGGCGGAGAGATGCAGATTCAGCTCTGGCAAAGCCGCATTCAGTCGATCTAGCCGCGGAATAAACCAGCGGGCTAGCAAGCTGCCCGGGCAAGCCAGAAGAAAAGGGGTCGCCTGATCACGCTGGCGAATCTCTTCGCAGGCCAGCCGCAGACTGTCAAACGCCTCTCGGCTGGCATCGCGCAGGCGTCGACCCGCTTCGGTGAGTTGCACGCCACGACCGGCTTTGTCGAACAGACTGACGCCCAGCTCGGTCTCCAGACTGCGAATCTGGCGACTGACCGCACCGTGGGTCACATGCAGCACATCTGCCGCCTGGCTCACACTTTCCAGCCGGGCAGCCACCTCGAAGGCCTTTAAAGCATTGAGCGACGGCAGATCTCTGGACATGGTATTGGTCACTTTTTCTCACAGGTTGCAGCCATCTTATCGATTTTTTCCCTGGCCGGCCTGCCCTATTGTGTAACCCATCGCAAACGGAGGGTAAATCCATGCACAGTTCCAATCGCTTCAGCCAGGGCGCCGATGCCCAGGGTCAGTTTGGTCAGTTTGGCGGTCGCTTCGTCGCCGAGTCGCTGATGCCACTGATTCTTGACCTTGAGCAGGCCTTCAACACGGCCATGGCCGAGCCGGGCTTTCTCGCCGAGATGGACCGGTTTCAGGCTGAATTCGTTGGCCGCCCCAGCCCGCTTTACTACGCCGAGCGGCTGACCGAGCTGTTTGGCGGGGCCAAGATCTACTTCAAACGCGAAGAGCTTAACCACACCGGCGCGCACAAGATAAACAACTGCATTGGCCAGGTACTGCTGGCCAAGCGCATGGGCAAGACCCGGATCATTGCCGAGACCGGTGCCGGCATGCACGGTGTCGCCACGGCAACGGTGGCCGCACGCTTTGGCCTGCCCTGCGTGGTCTACATGGGCGCTACCGATATTGATCGTCAACGCGATAACGTATCGCGCATGCGTCTGATGGGCGCCGAGATCGTCCCTGTCACCTCCGGCACCGGCACGCTCAAGGACGCCATGAACGAGGCGCTGCGCGACTGGGTCACCAATGTCGAGAACACTTTTTACATGATCGGCACCGTTGCCGGTCCGCACCCCTATCCAAGCATGGTCCGCGAGTTTCAGGCGGTGATCGGCCGGGAAACCCGGGTGCAGATGCTGGCCCGTGAAGGTCGCCTGCCCGACAGTCTGATCGCCTGTATTGGCGGCGGCTCCAATGCCATGGGCCTGTTCCATCCCTTCCTCGATGATGCCAGCGTTCAGATGATCGGCGTCGAAGCCGCAGGCGAAGGTCTGGATAGCGGCAAGCATGCCGCCAGCCTGAAGGGCGGGGTAGCCGGGGTACTGCATGGCAACCGCACCTACCTGCTGCAGGATGCCGACGGTCAGATTACCGATGCCCACTCGGTCTCGGCCGGTCTGGATTACCCCGGTATTGGTCCCGAACACGCCTGGTTGCACGAGCAGGGCCGTGTCGAATACAGCGCTGTAACGGACACTGAAGCCCTTGAAGCCTTTCACCTGTGCTGCCGCCAGGAAGGCATTATTCCGGCACTGGAAACGGCCCATGCGCTGGCCGAAGTGGCCAAGCGTGCGCCCTTGCTGCCCAAGGATCACCTGATGGTCATCAACCTGTCGGGGCGTGGCGACAAGGACATGCCCACCGTCCTGCGTCTGATGGAGAAGTCCGCATGAGCGCCCGTCTAGCCCAACGTTTTGCCGAACTGAAAACTGCCAACCGCGCCGCGCTGGTCACCTATATCTGTGCCGGCGACCCCGGTTATGACGCCAGTCTGTCGCTGCTCAAGCAGTTGCCGGGCGCCGGGGCCGATGTAATCGAACTGGGCATGCCCTTCAGTGACCCGATGGCCGATGGCCCGACCATTCAGGCGGCAGCGGTCCGCGCCCTGAATGCCGGACAGACGCAGCTGAAAACCCTGGAGATGGTCAGGGCCTTCCGCCGTGATGATCAGCATACCCCGCTGGTGCTGATGGGCTATTACAACCCGATCTACCGCTATGGCCCGGATGCCTTCATGCGTGATGCCGTCGAAGCCGGCGTCGATGGCTTGCTGATCGTCGATCTGCCCGCCGAGCATGACAGTGAACTGGGGCCACTGGCCCGCGCAGCCGGTCTGGACATGATCCGCATGGCCACTCCGACCACCGACGCGAAACGCTTGCCCGCCGTACTGGATCGGGCTAGCGGCTTTCTCTACTACGTCTCGCTGAATGGCGTGACCGGCGTTGGTCAGGCCGACAATGCCGTAGTGCGTGACGCCCTCGGCGCCATAGCGCAACAGACGGACCTGCCGGTGTGCGTCGGATTTGGTGTTCGCACACCGGAGCAAGCTGCACAATTCGCCCTCGATGCGCAGGGTGTGGTGGTGGGTTCGGCGCTGGTCGAACAGATCGCCAAAGCCGACACGCCGGAGCAGGGGGTCAAGGATGTCCTGAGTCTGGTGTCGGCGCTGTCGCAGGCGGTGCGTCAGGCGCGGAATCAGTAGTACCACCGATGGGCAGGCCGCTGGCTCTCAGGATCAGCGACGCTGCGCGCGGCATCCCTTGGTCGAGATGAAACTCGACCAAGGATCATCCAGACCACAGCTTAACTTGAGATCAACGGCGTCGCGTCGGTTATCCGCGCAACGCGGCCAGCACCGGGGTGGTATCCGGACGCACGCCGCGCCAGAGCAGAAAGGCTTCGGCGGCCTGCTCAACCAGCATGCCCAGCCCATCCAGGCAGCGCACTGCACCCTGCTCGGCCGCCCAACGGTTGAATACCGTGGGCTCCTTGGCATACATCATGTCGTAGCAGACCGTATGACCGGGACGAATCAGTTTGGCTGAGATGCCCGGCAATTCACCACCAAGGCTGGCGGAGGTGGCGTTGATGATCAGGTCCACCGGCTCTTCGATCCACTGAAAACCCGCGGCACTGATCGGGCCATCATCAACAAACAACGCCGCCAAGGCCTCCGCCTTGGGCACAGTGCGATTGACCACACACAACTGATCGACGCCGGCGGCCATCAATGGCTGAATCACACCTCGGGCAGCCCCACCGGCGCCGACCAGCAACACGCGCAACCCACTCAGCGACAAACCGGCATTGACCTGAATATCGTGCACCAGCCCACGCCCATCGGTGTTATCACCGAGCAGGCTGCCATCACCCTGGCGCACTATGGTATTCACTGCGCCGGCCTTGTAGGCTGCCTCGCTATGCTGGTTGACCAGCTCCCAGGCCTGCTCCTTGAACGGCACGGTGACATTCACGCCCTTACCCTCACGCATAAACTGCTGCAGCGTCTGGGCAAAGCCATCCAGCGGCGCCAGTAGTGCCTCATAACGCAGTTGCTGCCCGGTCTGCTCGGCAAACAGGCCATGAATCAAAGGTGACTTGCTGTGGCTGATCGGGTTACCTATAACCGCATAACGATCCATCAGTGTGAACCTCCCAACCAGTCGCGCGGCGGCAGAAACTCGTCCTCCAGCCGCGCCTCGGGTGAGCCGGGTGCAGCCTGCCAGTTGTAGCCCCAACGCACCGTTGGCGGCAGCGACATGAGAATGGATTCCGTGCGCCCACCGGTTTGCAGGCCGAACAGGGTGCCCCGATCCCAGACCAGGTTGAACTCCACGTAACGGCCGCGGCGATATTCCTGAAAGGCCTTTTGTTCAGCTGTCCAGCCGAGATGACGGCGACGCTCGATGATCGGCAGATAGGCCTCGATGTAGGCATCGCCAATGGCACGCAGGAAGGCGAAACTGCGCTCGAAACCCCATTCATTCAGGTCATCGAAGAACAGCCCACCAATACCACGGGCTTCGTTGCGATGCTTGAGAAAGAAGTACTCGTCGCACCAGGCCTTGTAACGCGGATAGACCTCATCGCCAAAGGGTTCACAGGCGTCCCGCGCTACCCGGTGCCAGTGCACGCAATCCTGTTCGTTGGCGTAGTAGGGGGTCAAATCAAAGCCACCACCAAACCACCAGACCGGGTCAGCGTCGGCCTTTTCGGCAATAAAAAACCGCACGTTGGCATGTGATGTCGGGATGTGCGGATTGTCCGGGTGCATGACCAGGGAGACACCCATGGCCTGAAAATGGCGACCGGCCAGTTCGGGCCGGTGCGCAGTAGCGGAGGGCGGCATGCCATCACCAAAGACATGGGAAAAGCCCACGCCACCCTTTTCCAGCACGGCACCCTGTTCCATGATGCGTGAACGTCCGCCACCACCACCGGGCCGCTCCCAGCTGTCTTCGACAAAGCAGCCGCCACCATCTGCTGCCTGCAGCGCAGCACAGATGCGATCCTGCAAAGCCATCAGATAGTCTTTGACCGCAGCCACATCAGTGGCGGTTGGCATCCTGTTCACGGGGCATCCTCAAGCGGGGCGAATAATCTGCTCGGTGAGCAGGTCGCGAATGATACTGGGATTACGCTGACCACCCAAGGCGCCGGGTACCACGGCATCCAGCTCACCGCGAAAATACTGTTCGATGCGCAGGCGATTGCGGGCTGGCGGCCGACCGGCCGGATTGGCTGAGGTGGAGATCAGCGGACCGGTCACGGCGCAAAGCTGCTGTACCAGCGGGTGCGCACTGACACGGATGGCGACCGTATCGTGCTGGCCGGTAACCCAGGCAGGCAGGCGTCCCTGGTGCGGCACCAGCCAGGTATTCGGGCCGGGCCAGGAAAGCCGCAACTTGGCCAGCTGCCCGTCGGGCAGGTCCCAGAGCAGAAAATCAAACTCGTCGATATCGCCGGCCACCAGAATCAGGCCTTTTTCGACCGGCCGCTGTTTGATGCTCAGAACCCGCTCAACCGCATCGGCCTTCCACGGATTACAACCCAGCCCCCACACGGCCTCGGTCGGATAGGCAATCACGCCACCTGCATGTAATACCCGTTCGACCTGCCTGATACGCCAGTTTGCCAGCATGCTGCCCTCACAATCGATACTCTGATCGGTGACAGTAGCCGAGCCGCCGCCATGGCTCAAGAGCCTTGGCCGTTCAGCGTCTGGAAAAGCCCTCAGGGCTCTGCTGCACCTGCCCCTGCAGCTCAAGATCCAGCAGTTCCTGCATGACCTGTTGCACAGACAGGCCACTGTGCTGACTCAACCAGTCAACGCTGGCCGGGTTAAAGTCCAACCAGGGCCACAGCGGCGAGGCGGGGCTTGCGGCCGCGCTGACATCCTGCTGCAGGGCCGCCAGCAAGGGCAGCCTGAGCACCTCAAGTACATCATTGGCTGACTCGACCAGATGCGCCCCTTCTCGCAGTAATTTGTGACAACCCTTTGCCTGCGGGCTGTGGATCGAGCCCGGCATGGCAAACACCTCTCGATTCTGCTCCAGCGCCAACCGGGCAGTGATCAGCGAGCCGCTCTTGAGACTGGCCTCGACCACCAGTGTGCCCAGACTCAGGCCACTGATAATGCGGTTGCGGCGCGGGAAGAGTCCGGCCTGAGCGGCGGTGTCCAATGGTTGCTCCGAGACCAGTGCGCCACCCTGCTCGACGATGCTCTCGGCCAGTGCCGCATGCCGCCTGGGGTAACACTTGGCCAATCCGGTGCCCCACACGGCGATGGTCGGCCCACCGGCATCCAGCGCACCCCGGTGGCAGGCACCATCGATGCCCAGTGCCATGCCACTGGTCACCAGCAAACCCGCTTCCGTGAAGTGCCGGGCGAACTGCCTGGCCGTCGCAGCACCATGCGGGCCGGGATTGCGTGAACCGACCATCGCCAGTTGCGGATCGTCGAGCAGTCCCGGGTTGCCGTGCACATAGAGCAGCAGCGGTGGGTCAGCAATCTGCCGCAGCAGCGCCGGGTAGTCCTCACTGAACCTATCCAGCAGGTGACAGCCAGGTTGGGCCAACCAGTTGAGGGTCTGTTCCAAGCGCCTTTGCAGCTGCGGGTCGCCCTGCCGATAGCGCTGCAGGGATTCCAGCACGCGCGGATTCAGTCCTGCAGACTGCAGTCGTAGCAGATCAGCTTCGAGTAATGCCAGGGGAGAGGGGATGTGTTCTAACAGGCGCGTGAGCGTGCGTGCGCCAAGACCATCGAGAAGTGACAGGACAAGCAAGGCCTGTCTTTGCTCTGACAGGGTAGTGTGCATGGATCATCCTTGATCATCAGGCAACAACGCCGCCTTTGCAGGCGGCGTTAGTGAACTATCAGGGGTTGCGAACCTTGTCCAGGATTGCCATCTGACGGGTCGCGCTGAGCACGATGCCGTAGCTCATCTTGTCATAGGCGCGGAACACCATCAGTTCACCGGCACGCTCATCGGGCAGACGAATACGCTCGTTGAGAATACGGTCACGGACCAGTTCACCGGTCTTGTAGATAGCCAGCACACTGCCTTCCTGCAGACCGTCTCGAGCACCCTTGTTAAGGATGACCACATCATACTGGCCGATCTGGGTCACGCCGTTGGGCACATCCAGAATCAGGCCATTGACCTCGACATCCGGCGCACTGGGGAAGAAGGTCGATGCCACCGGACGCTCTTCAGTCGGCATCAGACGGTCGCCGATACGCACTTCCTGCATGGTGCGGGTTACATCCACGGTCGCGATGTCACGCTCGGTCGCACGGATGTTGCCATTCCCGATTTCCTGAGCATGCAGACCGAGAAACTCGCCGGTATCGGGATCGGTATAAGACTTGCCACGACGGTAGATGCCATAGGCGGGAATAGCCGGATCAACTTGGCCACGGGCGTAGACCCGTCCACCGGCACCGGCAATCACGCTTTCCGCTTCGCCACCAATTACATAGGGGGTAGCTTCAAGAGTGGCAGGATCATCGATGATGCGACCGGCATTCAGGAAGGCATTGATGGCCTCCAGCGGAATGGTCGGAATGGCTTCAGCGATAGGCTGGGCACGCACGGTGGGCGACAGCTTGATCGTACCGCCGTTGCCACGATTGACCATCAGGCGCGGTTGACCATCGATATACACCAGCGAGATCATGTCGCCCGGATAGATCAGGTGCGGGTTGTCGATCTGCGGGTTGGCGTGCCAAATCTCCGGCCATTTCCATGGCAGGCTGAGGAAGCGTCCGGCAATATCCCAGAGGGTATCGCCCTTGACTACCTGGTACCTTTCCGGGTGACCTTCTCTAAACACTGACTCCTGAGCCTGAACCCAAATGCTCATGGAGAGCAGGAGAAGGCCGAGTAATGTTTTCCTCATGACATGAATCCCTTTATTATAGAGGCCAGCATCAGATTTGACGGACAGTTGTCCACGTCAAAACCGTTTTAATTCCAAGCTGCTCATCATCTTAGCAGCACAAATTAGATTTATTCCACAATTGCATCACAAACTGACATGGCCATATTAAACATTTTAGAATTTCCAGACCCGCGACTGCGTACCATTGCCAAGCCAGTGGCTGTCGTAGACGCGCGCGTCAAACAGCTGGTCGAGGACATGTTCGAGACCATGTATGCGGCTCCCGGCATAGGTTTGGCGGCTTCGCAAGTCAACGTGCATGAGCGCATTGTGGTCATGGACATATCCGAACAGGGCGACGAGCCGCGGGTTTTCATCAACCCTGAGCTTGAGCCACTGACCGACGACCTTGAACAAATGCAGGAAGGTTGCCTCTCGGTACCTGGTTTCTTCGAGACCGTGACCCGTCCGGAACGGGTTCGTGTCAAGGCGCTGGACAAAAACGGCGAGCCCTTTGAAGAAATCTGTGAAGGCTTGCTGGCCGTCTGCATTCAGCACGAGTGCGACCATCTGAACGGTAAGCTGTTTGTCGATTACCTGTCCAACCTGAAACGTGACCGAATCCGCAAAAAGCTGGAAAAACTGCACAAACTGCAAGCCAATGGCTGAGCGGTAAACGACTCCAGGGCTTGCTTCGGCAAGCCTTTTTATTTTGCTGCTACAACCGGCAGCCCTCAGGAACGCCATGACCTCGTCTGACCTTCGTATCGTCTTTGCCGGAACACCGGAGTTTGCCGCCACCCATCTGCACGCCATGCTCGATGCCGGGCTGAATGTGATTGCTGTCTATACGCAACCCGATCGCCCGGCTGGTCGGGGTCAGAAGCTGGCCATGAGTGCGGTTAAACAGGTGGCCCTGCAGCATGACTTGCCGGTCTATCAACCGGAACGCCTGCGCAACCCCGACGATCAGGCGACACTTGCCGCGCTACAGGCCGATCTGCTGGTGGTGGTGGCCTACGGATTGATTCTGCCCCAGGCGGTACTCGACATGCCGCGGCTCGGCTGTATCAACAGCCATGCCTCGCTGCTGCCGCGCTGGCGCGGTGCAGCGCCGATTCAGCGCGCTATTGAAGCCGGTGATAGCAATAGCGGCGTGACCATCATGCAGATGGAGGCGGGGCTGGATACCGGCCCCATGCTGATCAAGGCACCAACCCCGATCAGTAGGGAGGAGACGGGCGGCAGTCTGCACGACCGCCTGGCACTGCTCGGGTCACAGGCGCTGCTGGAGGCCATCGAGGGTTTGGCTAACGGTCGCCTGCAAGGCGAGATTCAGGATAATGCGCTGGCCACCTATGCGCACAAGCTCGGTAAACAGGATGCCATCATCGACTGGCAAAGACCGGCCGCCGAGCTCGACTGCCTTATCCGTGCCTTCAATCCGTGGCCGCTGGCCCATGCACGCTGGCAGGATCAACCTTTCAAGGTCTGGGCTGCAGCGCTGGAACCGGGGCAGGGCTGTCCCGGAGAGATCCTCGACTGCAGCAAAGATGGCTTGCTGGTGGCGTGCGGGTCAGGCGCACTGCGCCTGACCCGCGTACAGTTACCCGGTGGCAAAGCCATGGCCTTTGCTGATCTGTACAACGCACGCCGTGAGCAATTTGCCGCTGGTCAGTGTCTGGGTAACGGACAATGAGTCCACGCCTGGCTGCCTGCAACGCACTGGTTGCGGTAATGGCCGGCAAGGCCTCGCTGGGCACCAGTCTGCCCGCGCAATTACAGCATGTGGCAGCCCGTGATCAGGCGCTGGCCCGCGAACTGGCCTTTGGTACCGCGCGCTGGTTCCAGCGACTGGATGGTCTGGCTTCGCTGCTGCTGGACAAGCCGCTGAAGGCCGCCGACCGCGATCTGCATGCCCTGCTGCTGGTTGGCCTGTATCAGTTGCTGTTTACCCGGATTCCGGCCCATGCCGCCATTGATGAAAGCGTGAATGCGGTCAAGGCGCTTAAAAAACCCTGGGCCAAGGCCCTGTTGAATGCCCTGCTGCGCCGTGCCCAACGTGAATCCGAGGCCCTGCTGGCCAGCCTTGAACGTGATCCCAGTATTCGTCTGTCGCATCCGCGCTGGCTGCAGAAACAGCTCAAGGCCGACTGGCCGGCACAGTGGGAAGCAATCTGCCAGGCCAACAATCAGCATCCGCCCATGACCCTGCGCGTCAACGCCTTGCGCACCGACCGACAAGGCTACCTGGATCGACTTCAGGAGCACGGCATCGGTGCCCATGCCTGCCCCTTCAGCGCCCAGGGCATCACCCTCGAGCAACCCTGTGATGTCCAGGCTTTGCCCGGTTTTGCCGAAGGGCTGGTGAGTGTTCAGGACGAGGCCGCGCAACTGGCAGCTCCGCTGCTGGATCTCAAACCCGGTCAGCGCGTGCTGGATGCCTGCTGCGCACCCGGTGGCAAGACCTGCCAGATACTCGAATCCGAAGCAGCGCTGGCCAGCCTGTCGGCGCTGGATCTGGAGCCAGCACGCCTGCAACGGGTCAGTGACAACCTGCAGCGCCTGGGCCTACAGGCCGAACTCAAGGCCGCTGACGCCCGTGATCTGGATACCTGGTGGGATGGCCAGCCGTTCCAGCGCATCCTGCTTGATGCACCGTGCTCGGCGACCGGGGTAATACGTCGGCACCCGGATATCAAGTTGACCCGCCAGGCCGAGGACATTGCTGCCCTGGCCATACTGCAGGGCGAGATGCTGGATGCCCTGTGGCAAACCCTCGAAGTGGGTGGCCAGTTGGTGTATGCCACCTGTTCCGTGCTGCCGGCAGAAAATACCGAAGTGATCGCGGCCTTTCTGGCCCGTCAGGCCGGTGCTCGCGAGCTGCAAATCCAGGCCGACTATGGTCTGGCCCAGCCGCACGGGCGACAACTGCACCCGCAACCCGGTGGCCACGATGGCTTCTATCTGGCGCGCTTGCTGAAAATCAGCGCCAGCCCGGTCCACAGCAGCTACAATCCTGAAACCAAGGGGATTTCTGCCACATGAAGATCATTATTCTGGGGGCCGGTCAGGTCGGTGGCAGTCTGGCCGCCGAGCTCGCCAGCGAAGCCAACGACATTACCGTGATCGATACCGATGGCCCACGCCTGCGCGAACTCAGTGATCGACTGGATATTCGCACCGTGGTCGGCCGCGGCTCCTTTCCGACCATTCTGCGCCAGGCCGGCGCCGATGATGCCGACATGCTGATTGCCGTGACCAGCAGCGATGAAACCAACATGATCGCCTGTCAGGTGGCCTATACCCTGTTCCGCACCCCGAGCAAGATTGCCCGTATCCGTGAGTCGGCTTATCTGACCCGCGGCGGCCTGTTTCATAACGACGCTATCCCGATTGACGTTCTGATCAGCCCCGAGCAGGCGGTGACCACCTACATCAAGCGCCTGATCGAGCACCCTGGCGCACTGCAGGTGCTCGACTTTGCCGAAGGCAAGGTCCAGCTGGTGGCCGTACGCGCCTATTACGGTGGGCCACTGGTCGGTCAGGAACTGCGTTTCCTGCGCCAGCATATGCCCGGTGTGGACACCCGGGTTGCGGCGATCTTTCGCAAGAACCGGCCTATCATTCCCAAGGGCGATACCATCATCGAGGCCGATGACGAAGTGTTCTTCATTGCCGCCACCCATGATATCCGTGCAGTCATGAGTGAACTGCGCCGCCTGGAAAAGAACTACAAGCGCGTCATGATTGCGGGCGGTGGCAATATCGGCGAGCGGCTGGCTGAGGCCATCGAAAGCCGCTATCAGGTGCGCATCATCGAGAAGAACAAATCGCGCGCCGACTACCTGTCGCAGAATCTGGACAAGACTGTGGTGCTTCACGGCAGCGCCTCGGACAAGGAATTGCTGATCGAGGAAAATATCGAGGATGTGGATATTTTCTGCGCCGTGACCAACGACGACGAGGCCAACATCATGTCCTCGATGCTGGCCAAACGACTGGGTGCGCGCAAGGTCATGGCGCTGATCAACAACCCGGCCTATGTCGACCTGGTGCAGGGCGGCGAAATCGACATTGCCATCTCACCCTCACAGGCGACCATCGGCACCCTGCTGACCCATGTGCGACGGGGCGACATCGTCAATGTCTACTCGCTGCGCCGGGGTGCAGCCGAGGCGATCGAAGCGGTGGCGCATGGGGATGCGCGCTCATCCAAGGTAGTAGGCCGCAAGATTGGCGAAATTGATCTGCCTCCGGGCACCACCATCGGTGCCATAGTGCGCAACGAGGAAGTACTGATTGCCCATGATTCGACACTGATCGAATCGGAAGATCACGTCATCCTGTTTGTTATCAACAAAAAACATATTCGTGATGTCGAGCGCCTGTTTCAGGTCGGCCTGACATTCTTCTGAGCCAGGGCAGGTAAGGGCACGCATGCAGTACCTACAGATCCAGCGCATCCTCGGCATCCTGCTGATGCTGTTTTCGACCAGTATGCTGCCCTCGGTTGCGGTGGGTTACTACTATGGTGAAGCCGCTCGTGAAGCCTTTATAGTCGGTTTTGCCATTACCCTGATGGCCGGTCTGCTGATCTGGCTGCCGGCCCGTAAACAGCGCAGCGAGCTGCGCACCCGTGACGGCTATCTGATCGTGGTATTGTTCTGGCTGGTACTGGGGCTGTTCGGGGCAGTGCCGCTGTATCTGCTCGACACCCCGGATCTGAGTGTGGCCGATTCGGTGTTTGAGTCCTTCTCCGGCCTGACAACCACCGGGGCCACCGTCATCACCGGTCTGGATACCCTGCCGCGCGCCTTGCTGTACTACCGCCAGCAGCTGCAGTGGCTGGGTGGCATGGGTATCATCGTGCTGGCCGTGGCCATTCTGCCGATGCTTGGTGTCGGCGGCATGCAACTGTACCGTGCGGAAATGCCCGGCCCGCTGAAAGAGAACAAACTGACCCCGCGGATCGCCGAAACTGCCAAGGTGCTCTGGTATATCTATGCCGGTCTGACGCTGGCATGCGCGTTAGCCTACTGGGCAGCCGGCATGCAGTTGTTTGACGCCATCGGTCACAGTTTCTCGACCGTCGCGATCGGCGGTTTCTCGACCCATGACGCCAGTATCGGCTATTACGACAGTCCTTTGATCGAGCTGATCTGCATACTATTCATGCTGATTTCCGGGATCAACTTTGCCCTGCACTTTCTCGCCTGGCGCTTCCGTTCGCTGAAAAACTACTGGCAGGACCCGGAGTGCCGCGCCTACATTCTGATTCTGGCCAGCCTGTTTATTATCTGCTGCGTAATTCTGATCCACTTCCAGTATCACGATGTCTGGACCTCGATTCGCTATGCGGCCTTCCAGACCGTATCCATCGCGACCACCACCGGCTTCGGTGTAACCGACTTCTCCTCCTGGCCGACTGTGCTGCCCTTCCTGCTGCTATATGCCAGTTTTATCGGTGCCTGTGCAGGTTCAACCGGCGGCGGCATGAAGGTTATACGCGTGTTGCTGCTGTACAAGCAAGGCTCGCGCGAAACCAAGAAATTGCTGCATCCGCATGGGGTATTTCCGGTCAAGCTCGGCAACAAGCCGGTACCGGATCGAGTAGTGGAGGCGGTATGGGGGTTTTGTGCGGTCTACGTCTTTGCCTTTGCCGTGCTGTTTCTGCTGCTGCTTGGCACCGGACTGGATTTTGTCACTGCCTTCTCGGCTCTGACAGCCTGCATCAACAATCTGGGGCCGGGTCTGGGCGATGTGGCAACCCACTATGGCGAGCTGTCAGCCGGCGTAAAATGGGTGCTGAGCTTTGCCATGCTGCTCGGACGTCTTGAGGTCTTTACGTTATTGGTGTTGCTGACGCCGATGTTCTGGCGGCGCTGAGGCGTGCCTGCGCAGACAGGCGCTACTCTTGCTCGTCCAAAAAGGCCATTCCAGCACCTTCATCCTTGATCACTCGCTGCACAATCATGTTCAGTACCGGAGCCGGAAACGGCATGTCCTGTACCTGACCCAGCACCTTAGTGCCTGGACTCAGGACAGTAAGATCAGGGTTCTCAACAAACACACCGCCATCAGACAGGTCACGGGTAAAGCCGAAGACATCACCGATATCCGGGTGACTGATCTTGATCCGGCAGCGCATGGGTGTACGCGGATGTTGACGCTGATTGGACATGTGACCCCCGTAAAGCCTGTGATTATGAATGGTTCAATACCATTTCTTCTCGCCCGGCGGGCGTTTCTTGAAGCGCTTCATGCTCCACATATACTGACTTGGCCAGCGTCGCACATAGCCTTCAATGGTGCGACTCATGCTCGCTACCGCAATCTCTGGATCACTACTGTAAAGGGTCTCGGGCGCCGCTTCCACAAGGACTTTGAAGCCGGCATGATCGGGCAGGCGAATGCAATGCAGGTACAGGGCCGTGGCCTGATTACCCTTGAGCAGACTGGGGACAAACTTGCTGGTCAGCGCCGTGGCCGCAAAGAAGGGTACAAAAACGCCACTCTTCAATGCTGGTTCGGGATCGGCAGGAATGCCGACAGCTCCCCCACGACGCACCTCCTTCAAGACGCTGATGGTGCCTTCCAGCGTTGAGGGTGCGGTTCTGTTACCAAGTTGCGCACGTTGCCGTTGCAGCAACTGATCAACCACCTTCTGCTTTGGTGGTCGGTAAAATACCAGTGGCGAGCATTGTGCCGCATACCAGTGATTGAGCACCTCCCAGTTACCCAGGTGGCTGGTAATGCAGACCAGGCCCTTGCCTTTGGCAATCGCCTCCTGAATCAGTTCAGCGCCTTCAACCTCGCGCACCAGCGCCAAGGTTTTCTCCGGCTTCCACATCCAGGCACAGGCGCTTTCGGCAAAGCTGCGGCCCGTGTCCTTGAGTGTCTCACCCACCAATTGTTCGCGCTCAGCCTCATTCAACTCCGGCAAGCAATGCTGCAGATGGATACGTACCACATCACGAGCACGATTCGGCAGCTTCCACATCAGCCAGCCTACTGCTGCTCCGCAGCGCTGAGCCCAGGCAAAGGGCAGGCAGGCCACCAGTCTGAGAAAGCCAACGATTATTGCGCCCTTGAGCCGCTCCACAACAACCTCCCGATTAATGCAATTGGCTGCATTGTAATGGACAACGGTGCATAACCTGTAGCGCGTCTCAGCCTGCTGACAGCAGCGGGTATCGAAAACAATCGGTGGTGTGATCCATGACCATACCGGTGGCCTGCATGAAGGCGTAACAGATGGTCGGCCCGACAAAGGTGAAGCCGGCTTTTTTCAGCGCCTTGCTCATCGCCTGGGCTTCAGCGGTCTGGGTCGGGATCTGACTGATGTGGGCGAAATGATTGACCAGCGGCTGACCGCCGACAAACTCCCAGAGCCAGACCGCCGGGTCCTGTTGTTCAGCCAGCGCCAGCCAGGCGCGGGCATTCTGCCGCGCGCCATATACCTTAAGGCGATTGCGGATGATGCTGGCATCCTGTAGCAATCCAAGCAAATCCGCCTCACTCTGATTGGCCATGAAGTGCGGATCAAAGCCGTTATAAACCTGACGATAACGATCGCGCTTTTTCAACACCGTGATCCATGACAAGCCGGCCTGAAAACCATCCAGCAGAAGCTTTTCAAACAGATGCCCGGCGTCATATTCCGGCACGCCCCACTCAGTGTCATGGTAATGCTGATAGACCGGATCATTCGAGCACCACTGGCAACGACACTGTTCCGGTGTGATGTCTGATGGCTGACTCATGCTGACTCCCTGTAAAAAATGCGCTGATGCCCGATCTTTCTGGCCCGGTTCCTGTATGTCTTACCCCGTCTGATTGTATACTGCGGCCTTTCTTTTAATGCCAACCGCGGTGAACAACGTGACTCAGACCAACCCCGCCACGCACAGTTTCCAAGGCCTGATCCTTGCCCTGCAAAGTTACTGGGCAGAGAAGGGCTGTGTACTTCTGCAGCCCTACGATATGGAAATGGGCGCCGGTACCTTTCATACCGCTACCTTTCTGCGCGCCATTGGCCCGGAAACCTGGCATGCCGCCTATGTGCAGCCAAGCCGCCGCCCCGCGGATGGCCGCTACGGCGAGAATCCCAACCGTCTGCAACATTACTACCAGTTTCAGGTGGTGTTGAAGCCCAACCCGGGCGATATGCAGGAACTTTATCTGGACTCGCTAAAGCACATTGGCATTGATCCGTTGGTGCATGATATCCGTTTTGTCGAAGACAACTGGGAATCACCGACCCTGGGGGCCTGGGGTCTGGGCTGGGAAGTCTGGCTGAACGGCATGGAGGTCACGCAGTTTACCTACTTCCAACAGGTGGGTGGGGTTGAGTGCTACCCGGTAACCGGTGAAATCACCTACGGCCTTGAACGGCTGGCGATGTATCTGCAGGGCGTCGATTCGGTCTATGACCTGGTCTATTCCGACGGCCCGTTCGGCAAGGTGACCTACGGCGATGTGTTCCATCAGAACGAAGTCGAGCAGTCGACCTACAACTTCGAGCACGCCAACGTCGAGAAGCAGCTGGAACTGTTCGACTTCTATGAAAGCGAAGCCAACCGTCTGATGGCCGCGGAATTACCACTGCCAGCCTACGAGATGGTGATCAAGGCGTCACACACCTTCAACCTGCTCGATGCCCGGCGGGCGATTTCGGTTACCGCTCGCCAACAATACATTCTGCGCGTGCGTACCCTGTCCCGCGCGATTGCCCAGAGCTACCTGCTGGCTCGGGCACGTCTGGGCTTCCCGATGGCCACCCCGGCATTACGTGATGAAGTACTGGCCAAACTCAAGGAGGCCGAATAATGCAGACTGCGGATTTTCTGGTTGAACTCGGCACTGAAGAGCTGCCACCCAAGTCTCTGAAAGGATTGGCTGAAGCCTTCCTCGCTGGCGTTGAAAAGGGCCTGCAGGACGCTGGTCTGGGTTACCAGGCGGCACGCTATTACGCGGCCCCGCGACGCCTGGCGGTGCTGGTCACCGCCCTGGCAACCCAGCAGCCGGATCGTAGTCAGCAAATGGACGGTCCGCCGCTGCAAGCCGCCTTCGATGCAGAAGGTCAGCCAACCCAGGCGGCACTGGGATTTGCCCGCAAGTGTGGTGTGAGCATCGAGCAACTGGATCGTAGCGGTCCGAAATTGCGTTTTGTGCAGAGTATTCCAGGGCAACCGGCTGCCGAACTGTTACCGACATTGGTCGATACCGCTCTGGCGGCCCTGCCGATACCCAAGCGTATGCGCTGGGCGGCGCGCAAAACCGAATTTGTGCGCCCCACCCAATGGCTGGTGATGCTGCTCGGTGATCAGGTCATTCCGGCCGAGATTCTCGCCCAGCAGGCTGGACACACCTCTCGCGGTCACCGCTTCCATCACCCCGAGGCAATTCGCATCAGCACTCCGGCCAGCTACGCGGAAAACCTTCGTGGCGCCTATGTGATTGCCGACTTTGCCGAGCGTCGTGAACTGATCCGTCAGCGCGTCGCCGAGCTGGCGGCCGCGCAGCAGGGCACAGCGATTGTTCCGGAGGCCCTGCTTGATGAGGTTACCGCTCTGGTGGAATGGCCGGTACCCCTGGTCTGCTCGTTCGAGGAGCGTTTCCTTGAGGTCCCCCAGGAAGCCCTGATCTCGACCATGCAGGACAACCAGAAGTATTTCTGTCTGCTCGACGCCCAGGGCAAGCTGCTGCCGCGTTTTATCACCGTAGCCAATATCGAGAGTCAGGACCCGGCGCAGATTGTGTCCGGCAATGAAAAGGTGGTGCGGCCGCGCCTGACCGATGCCGAGTTCTTTTTCAAACAGGACAAGAAAGCGCCGCTTGAGCAACGTAACCAGCGCCTGGCCAATGTGGTGTTCCAGGCGCAACTGGGCAGCGTCTTCGACAAGGCTCAGCGGGTCTCTAGCCTGGCCGCCAGCATTGCTACCGCTATTGGCGGTGATGCTCAACGCGCCGCACGCGCCGGGCTGCTGAGCAAGTGTGATCTGGCCACTGAAATGGTCGGCGAATTTCCCGAGCTGCAGGGCATTGCCGGTTATTATTATGCCCTGCATGACGGTGAGCCTGAAGATGTTGCTCTGGCCCTGAACGAGCAGTATATGCCGCGCGGTGCCGGTGCCGAGTTGCCCGGTACCCTGACCGGTGCTGCCGTGGCGCTGGCCGACAAGCTGGACACGCTGGTCGGTATCTTTGGTATCGGCATGCTACCGACCGGCTCCAAGGATCCCTATGCCTTGCGCCGCGCTGCCCTGGGTGTATTGCGCATCCTGATCGAGAAACGTTTGGAGCTGGATCTATCCAGCACCCTGCAAACAGCGGTTGCGCAGTATGCCGACAAGGTCAAGGCCGATACGCTGCTCAGCCAGGTGCTGGAATTCATTTTTGACCGTCTGCGTGCCCGCTATGAGGACGAAGGTATCGACGTCGCCGTATACCAGGCTGTACGCGCGCTGAACCCGGTTTCACCGCTGGATTTCGATCAACGGGTACAAGCGGTACAACTGTTCCGTCGTCTACCTGAAGCTGATGCCCTGGCCGCCGCCAACAAAAGGGTATCGAATATCCTGGCCAAGGCCGAGGGTCAGGTTGGCCAGCAGGTTGATTCAGGTCTGTTGCAGGAAGGCGCCGAGCAAGCCCTGGCCCAAGCCATAGACCAGGCCGAACAAGCTAACGCACCTCTGGCCGCCAGCCGCGATTACCAACGCAGCCTGGAACAGCTGGCCTCGTTGCGCGAGCCCATTGATGCGTTCTTCGATCAGGTGCTGGTGAACGCTGACGATCTGGCTGTTCGTGCTAACCGCTATGCCCTGTTAGCGCGGCTGCGCAGTTTGTTCCTGGGTGTGGCTGACATTTCGCTTTTGGGATAAATGGGACTCGCTAGCTGTTTGCACAACCGGGCAAAGCCACCTGTCCGGTCTGTTGCTTGCAGCTTGCGGCTTGCAGCTGGGGTTATATGAAACTGATCATCCTCGACCGCGATGGTGTCATCAATCAGGATTCCGATGCCTTCATTAAAACCCTGGCCGAATGGATTCCGCTGCCCGGCTCCATCGAGGCCATTGCACGCCTGAGCAAAGCCGGCTGGACTGTTGCTGTGGCCACCAATCAGTCGGGGCTGGGGCGGGGCTATTTTGATCTGGCAACACTGGAGAAGATGCATGGTCGTTTGCGTCAGCTGGTAGCGGAGCAGGGCGGTGAACTGGGGCTGATTGTGTACTGCCCGCACGCGCCGGATCAGGG
Source organism: Halopseudomonas sp. 4NH20-0008 (assembly GCF_057548395.1). Lineage (NCBI taxonomy): Bacteria > Pseudomonadati > Pseudomonadota > Gammaproteobacteria > Pseudomonadales > Pseudomonadaceae > Halopseudomonas > Halopseudomonas sp. 4NH20-0008. The sequence goes on along the minus strand of NZ_BAAJMD010000002.1, from coordinate 138,541 downwards.
CTGTGATTGCCGCAAACCCGCGTCCGGTCTGTTTCAGCAGATTGCCCGGCACTATGCCGTCTCACTTGCTGCTGTACCTACCGTGGGCGATAGCCTGCGCGATCTCCAGGCCGGGGTGAGTGTGGGTTGCACTCCCTATCTGGTGCGGACCGGCAAAGGCGCAGAAACTGAACACAAGGCGCTGCCCGAGGGCACGCTGGTATTTGACTCTCTGGCCGCTGTGGCCAACCATCTTCTGGAAAACGCACCATGAGTCTGTTGATGCCCCTGCGCGTCGTTCTCTTTTATTTTTTACTGGCCAGCAGCGCCCTGCTCTGGGGCCTGCTGATGTTGATTGTTGCGCCTTTCATGCCTTTTCGCTGGCGTTTTACTCTGATTGTCGGCTGGTGGAGCAGGGGCGCGATCTGGCTGACCAAGCATCTGGTTGGTATTCGCTATCAGGTCACCGGCCTGGAGAATATCCCGCAGCAACCCGGGGTCATTCTGGCCAATCACCAGAGCACATGGGAAACCTTTTTTCTTCAGCAGATCTTTCGCCCGCAGACGCAATTGATCAAAAAAGAGCTGCTCTACGTGCCCTTCTTTGGCTGGGCCTTTGCGCTGGCCCGCCCTATTGCCATTGATCGCAGCAACGGCCGCGACTCACTCAAGCAATTGAGCCGAATTGGTGGTGAACGCTTGGCTGAAGGGGTATGGATTCTGGTATTCCCCGAAGGCACTCGGAACCTGCCAGGTACCCCGGTCAAATTCTCCCGTGGTGGCGCGGCGCTAGCCTGTGTCAATGATGCCCCGGTGGTTCCGGTGGCACACAATGCCGGTCTATTCTGGCCGAAATTCGGCTGGTCTAAGCACCCGGGGACAGTACAGGTGCACATTGGCCCGGCAATCTACCCCAAAGGGCAGGATCCGCGTGCTATTGTTGAGCTCAACAAGACAGCTGAACAGTGGATCAACAACGCCCTCAAGGGCATGCCTGTGCAGCGACAAGAATAAGACAGAAGGACGGACAGCGCATGGATATCAACGACTACCTACGCAAACTGGCTGAGCTCAAGGGCTCCGATCTGTTCCTCAGTGTGGGCGCAGCGGCGACCATCAAATGCGATGGAACCTTTGTCAAACTGTCCAATGAGACCCTGCCCAAGGGCTCGGTCAAGGCCATGGCAGAGGCGCTGATGTCCGCCAAACAGATAGAAGAGTTTGAGCGTGATCTGGAGATGAACCTGGCCGTTGGGCTTCAGGGCGTCGGGCGGTTCCGGGCCAATATCTACATTCAGCGCGGTGAAGTAGCGATGGTCATCCGCTATATCAACGACAAGATTCCGAACTTTGCCGAGCTGGGCCTACCGGCGATTCTGGAAAAGCTGGTGATGCTCGACCGTGGTCTGATTCTGGTGACCGGCTCGACCGGCTCGGGCAAATCCACCACCCTCGCAGCCATGCTTGATTACCGTAACAGCAACCGTGCCGGACATATTGTCTGCATCGAAGACCCCATCGAGTTTCTGCATCACCACAAGGAGTCCATCATCGACCAACGTGAGGTCGGGCTGGATACCCACAGTTTCAAGGATGCCCTGCATAACGTCCTTCGTGAAGCGCCAAATGTCATCATGATTGGCGAAATTCGTGATCGCGCCACCATGCAGCATGCCCTGCACTACAGTGAAACCGGTCACTTGGTACTGGCGACCATGCACGCCACCAATACCGTGCAAGCGGTCGAGCGCATGGCCAATATGTTTCCTGAAGACACGCGGCAACAGGTTCTAAGTGACATATCAATGAATCTGGCGGCGATTATCGGCCAACGTCTGGCAATAGGTACGCAAAAGCCAAGATTACCCGTTGTCGAGGTCATGATCCGAACGCCCTATATTGTCACCCTGATCAAGCGCGACGAAATACAGGATATTCGCCAGGCCATGAGCAGCGGTACCGACGACAAGGCGCTGCAAACCTTTGATCAGCACCTTTTCCAACTACTCACGGAAAAAGCCATCACCCTCAAGGAAGCGCTACGTCTGGCTGACTCACGTAACGATCTGATGTTACGGGCCAAGATGGAGGCCTCCCCTGCTTCGGAGCGGCCTGCCACTCAGCCCACGGCCCGCACCAGTACCGGCAGTGACACACCCAAACCGGCTACCGCCGGCTCGTTCGATGCTGACCTGACGGATGACTTCAGATAGACAAGTCACTGTGTCTGGTTTGTCTTTTTTGTACTTGGGGGGGACACTCTAACGGCCGGATCGGCGGGCCTGTTTTACCGCATACATGGCTGCATCGGCACGGCTGATCAACGACTCGCTGTCCTTTTCGTCAACCAGTGCAGTAACAATACCAATACTGGGCCCAGCGTATAAGAACGGCTCGCCACTCAAGTCATAGGTTCCGATTGTCAGTGACTCCAATCGGCTGCGAATTGCTTCACGACTCACATCAAGGTCTGCCGAAAGGGCCGGGCCAAAGACCAGGAATTCATCTCCACCATAGCGGGCAACAAAATCACTGTCTCTGAGTCCTTCTGAGAGGCGCTGGGCAATCTGTATCAGAAAGCGGTCTCCAGCATCGTGGCCATACTGGTCATTGATTGCCTTGAAACCGTCCAGATCAATATAGGCAAGGTGTAGCGGGGTACCACTTCGACGGACCCCAGCAAGCGCCCTGGTCAACTCCTGCAGCGACGCGCGGCGGTTGGGAATACCCGTGAGCGGATCCGTCAGCGCCTGCTGGCTGAAGACAAGATTCTCCCGCTGCAACTGCTCAAGCAACCTGTCTCGTTCTAGCTGCCGAGCAATCAACTTGGCTAGCATAGTCAGTAGGCGCCTAGCATCGCTATTGATATTGATGCGTGATGCACTTGAACCGCACAGCGTACCAAACAGCTCTCCGTCACCGATACAAATAGGCTCGCTTAGATAGGTATTGATACCCAGCTGCCTAGCCGCTTGCGAATCACCCCAGCAACTGGCGACATCGTCAGTGAACGGCTTTTGCTCGTCTAGCGCCCGTTTGCACAGGGTATCGCCCCATTCAACGGACAACCCTTCAGGTATGTCGAGTTGCTGGGTTTTGGTGTTGTTGGCATACAGGATATGCTGAAGTCCTTGCGCCTCATCAATATGCGTAAGGTAGGTAGACTCCAGCCCGGTTATTTCCTCGAGAATCTCCAAAAACGGGCGAACCAGCTCTTCAAGATCATTGCTATCGTTAATGGTTAACGCAAGCTTTTCGAGAATGCCGTTCAGATTCGCCGTCATAGCTTCATCCGCAGTAATTCCGTGCTGAAGTGGAATGAATCGGTCCTGGATTCATTCACGCCTCCTTGAGCTCAAGGAGGCGTTTGTAGAAAAAAGACTCTACCAAGACTACACGGAAATTCGCAGAATCAACAATGTCACGCCATCACACATCCAGATTGGATACCGCCAGCGCGTTGCTTTCAATAAACTCGCGGCGCGGTTCAACGTGGTCGCCCATCAACGTATTGAAGATCTGATCGGCCGCAATGGCGTCCTCAATATTCACCCTCAGCATACGGCGGCTCTCGGGATCCATGGTGGTTTCCCAGAGCTGATCGGGATTCATTTCACCCAGACCCTTATAGCGCTGAATAGTGTGGCGACGTGCGGTTTCGTTCATCATCCATTCCAGGCCTTCCTTGAAATGGGTGATGGGCTTTTTCTTTTCGCCGCGCTGCATATAGGCGCCATCTTCGAGCAAGCTCTGCAGCTTCTCACCCAGCTCAGCCATACTACGGTAATCGTTGCTGGCAAACAGGTCACGGTTGAAGGTGCAGTAGCTCGACAGACCGTGGGAGATGGTTTCCACCTCGGGCAGCCACAGGTGCCGTTCGGTGTCCTCACGCAGGCTGACACTGAACTGCTGACCTGAACGCTCACCGGTCTTGACCATGGCTTCGAACTTGCTGATCCAGTCATGCATGAAAGCTTTATCGGCCAGATTGTCCAGGCTTAGACGCGGCAAATAGATAAAATGCTCCATCAACTCCAGCGGATAAAGACGGGACAGGCGCTTGAGGGTTTTCATTACCCCGCGGAACTCCTGCACTATGCGCTCCAGGCCTTCGCCAGTGATTCCCGGTGCGTCTTCGTTGACGAACAGGTAGGAATCTTCAAGCGCCGACTGAGTCAGGTATTCTTCCAGCGCCTCATCATCCTTAAGGTACTGTTCCTGCTTACCCTTCTTGATTTTGTAGAGCGGCGGCTGGGCGATATAGATGTAACCGCGTTCGATCAGCAGCGGCATTTGCCGGAAGAAGAAGGTCAGCAGCAGGGTACGGATGTGCGAGCCGTCAACGTCAGCATCGGTCATGATAATGATGTTGTGATAACGCAACTTGTCGATATTGAACTCTTCACGGCCGATACCGCAGCCCAGGGCGGTGATCAAGGTGCCGACTTCCTGGGAAGAGAGCATCTTGTCAAAACGCGCTTTCTCGACGTTGAGGATCTTGCCCTTGAGCGGCAGGATAGCCTGGGTCTTGCGGTTACGCCCCTGTTTTGCCGAGCCACCCGCAGAGTCACCCTCCACTATGTAGAGTTCAGAGAGGGCAGGGTCTTTCTCCTGGCAATCCGCCAGTTTGCCTGGCAGACCGGCAATATCCAGGGCGCCCTTGCGGCGGGTCATCTCACGCGCCTTACGAGCTGCCTCACGGGCACGGGCAGCATCAATCATCTTGCCCACGACCGCCTTGGCTTCACCGGGCTTTTCCAGTAGATAATCGGCAAAGCACTTGTTCATTTCCTGCTCGACCGCAGTCTTCACCTCGGATGACACCAGCTTGTCCTTGGTCTGGGACGAGAACTTTGGATCCGGTACTTTGACTGAAATAATCGCTGTCAGACCTTCACGGGCGTCGTCACCCGAGGTGCTGACCTTGAGCTTTTTCAGCAAGCCTTCCTGTTCGATGTAGGCATTCAGGGTCCGGGTCAAAGCACTGCGGAAGCCGGCAAGGTGAGTGCCGCCATCGCGCTGCGGAATATTGTTGGTGAAGCACAGGATGCTTTCGTTGAAGCTGTCATTCCATTGCATGGCCACTTCAACAGCGATACCGTCGTCCCGCTGAAAATCGAAATGGAACACCGAGTTGATCGTCGATTTGTTATGGTTCAGGTATTCAACGAAGGCACGCAAACCACCCTCGTATTTGAACAATTCCTTCTTGCCTGAGCGCTCATCAATCAGATTGATACCAACACCTGAGTTCAGGAATGACAATTCCCGCAGACGCTTGGCGAGGATATCCCAGCTGAAGCTGATGCTGGTAAAGGTCTCAGCCGAAGGCTTGAAATGGATCTGGGTACCGGTTGTATCGGTGTCACCCACCTCTTTCAGCGGAGCCTGTGGCACACCATGGGTGTAGAACTGCTCCCATACCTTGCCTGCACGGCGTACGGTGAGGATCAACTGTTCGGAGAGGGCGTTAACTACCGACACGCCCACACCATGTAGACCGCCTGAAACCTTGTAACTGTTGTCGTCAAACTTGCCGCCGGCATGCAGCACGGTCATGATGACTTCGGCTGCGGATACGCCTTCTTCGTGCATATCAACAGGGATACCCCGACCGTTATCCTTTACCGTGATTGACTCATCGGTATGGATGGTGATGCTGATATCGCTACAGTGACCAGCCAGGGCCTCGTCAATCGAGTTATCTACGACCTCAAACACCATGTGGTGGAGTCCGGTGCCATCGTCAGTATCGCCGATGTACATACCGGGGCGTTTGCGCACCGCATCAAGGCCTTTGAGTACCTTGATACTGGATGAGTCATAGGTGTTATTGTCGCTCATGGTCTTGTCACTCCGGACATCATTCTGTCTGCACAATGTGTCCATGTTCCACGTGGAACATGGACAGAGATGTTTCTTCTTGCCAGCTTTCAGCCAGCTGTTCTACTTCCACGCCAGTGATAAACACCTGGCATTGCAACCCTTCCAGCAACCTACAAAGGGCTTGCCGATGATGCCCATCCAGCTCTGAGGGCAGGTCATCAATCAAAAATACGCAGTCGTGCTGCCGCCCTCGCTCCTTGAGCAAATGCCCTTGGGCAATTTTCAGCGCACACACAACCAGCTTCTGCTGACCTCGAGACAATACCTCTGCCGCGTTCATACCACGAATACGCAATCTCAAATCAGCGCGTTGCGGCCCTGCTTGGGTGTGCCCCAATTGGCAGTCACGCTGTAGCTGACTATCGAGCACCTCACGCAGATCACGGTCCTTGTCCCAGCCACGAAAGTAACTCAGGGACAATTCATCCAGATTCAGCAATTCCGCCAGGACTGATTCAAACACCGGCTTGAGCTTGCTGATATAGGCCCTTCGGAAGGCGTCTATACGCTCGCTGGCATCAATTAACTCTGTGTCCCAAGGTGCCAGCAAGGCTGGGTCAATTCTACCACGTCGGAGCAATGAATTCCGTTGCTTGAGGCTTTTTTGCAACCGCTGCCAGGTACTGATGAACTGATGTTCCACGTGGAACACACCCCAATCAAGATATTGCCGGCGCTGCTTAGGTGCACCTTCGAGTAATCGAAAGCTATCAGGATTGATCAATTGCAGCGGCAGTGTATCGGCAAGCTGCGCTGTACTGCGCACCGACTGTCCATCGATTCGAATTTGATAGTCAGCTTGCTTGCTACGGGTGATACCCATGGAACGGCTTAAACCATTCTCCAAAAGCACTTCGGCAAACACCGTACAGGCTTCAAGAGAATATTGAATAACGGGCTGCAGGCGGGTACTGCGAAAGGAGCGAGCAAGGCCCAGTATATGAATAGCTTCAAGCAGGCTGGTTTTGCCGCTGCCGTTATCGCCGTAAATCAGATTGATGCGGGGTGAAGGCTGAATGGTCACCGGGTGCAGGTTACGCACACCGGTGACCGACAAACGCGAGAGGGGCATTCGAGGAGCGTCTTAGAGACGCATAGGCATGACAACGTACACGGAGTCGTCGGAATCGGCTTCCTGGACCAGGGCGCTGCTGTTGGCATCAGACAGAATCATTTTCACCTGCTCATTGCTCAGGACGTTCATTACGTCCAACAGGTAGCTGACATTAAAGCCCATCTCCAACGCACTACCGTTGTAATCAACAGCAATGTCTTCCTCAGCCTCTTCCTGCTCAGGGTTGTTGGCCTGGATTTTCAGCAAGGCATCACTGAGCATCAGGCGAATACCACGGTACTTTTCGTTCGAGAGAATAGCTGTACGACTAAACGCGTTACGCAATACCTGCCGGTCGGCCAGGACGATCTTGTCACCGCCACGGGGCAAGACTCGTTCGTAGTCTGGAAACTTGCCGTCGACCAACTTGGAAGTAAAGGTAAAATCACCAGTCGTTGCACGGATGTGGTGAGTACCCAATACGATATTGACCAGATCATCCGCCTCGCCCAGCAGTCGCGCCAACTCAAGAATACCCTTGCGTGGCACAATCAATTGATAGCGTTCCTGGTAGTCGATATTGGCATCCAGAGTGCACATGGCCATGCGGTGACCGTCGGTAGCCACTGCGCGCAGATGGCCCTTGTTGATTTCCAGCAACATGCCATTCAGGTAATAACGCACATCCTGCTGAGCCATGGCAAAACTGGTGCGCTCAATCAAACGGCGTAGCTTGTTCTGGTTGATGGCAAAACTCAGCGACCCTGGACCATCTTCAACGTTAGGGAAGTCTGAAGCGGGCAGGGTAGCCAGGGTGAAACGACTACGGCCGGCCTTGATAATGGCCTTGCCGTCTTCAACCTTGAGCGTCAGTGCCACATCATCCGGAAGGGATTTACAGATATCCATGAGCTTGCGAGCCGGCACAGTAATTTCACCAGACTCAGCGGGCTCTTCCAGCGCAATACGGCCAACCAGTTCCACCTCAAGATCAGTACCGGTCAGGGACAAGGTACTACCGTCCACAACAAGCAACACGTTGGACAAAACAGGCAGTGTCTGACGACGCTCAACCACCCCGGCGACCAGTTGCAGGGGTTTTAACAGGGCTTCACGCTGAATGGTAAATTGCATTGTCTTCCTTCGACCTCGTGCAGGTTGGCATCTTGATGCTGAACCCTGACCCTATCAGGTTGTCAGCGTTCTCAGCAGGTTTTTGTAATCTTCGCGAATATCGGCATCCTGTTCACGCAACTCGGCAATCTTGCGTGTGGCATGCAGTACCGTGGTGTGGTCACGCCCACCAAAAGCATCGCCAATCTCAGGCAAGCTATGGTTGGTCAGTTCCTTGGACAGTGCCATGGCTACCTGTCTTGGTCTGGCGACCGAACGCGAGCGGCGTTTCGACAGCACATCCGAGACCTTGATCTTGTAATACTCCGCTACCGTACGCTGAATGTTATCAATGCTGACCAACTTGTCCTGCAGTGCCAGCAGATCCTTCAGCGACTCACGGATCAATTCGATAGTAATGTCACGCCCCATGAAGTGCGCACTGGCAATCACGCGCTTGAGTGCACCTTCGAGTTCGCGCACATTCGAGCGAATCCGCTGGGCAATAAAGAAGGCTGCGTCATGCGGTAAGTCGACCCGCGACTGCTCAGCCTTCTTCATCAGAATGGCTACGCGGGTTTCCAGCTCGGGTGGCTCGACCGCAACCGTGAGACCCCAACCGAAACGCGACTTGAGGCGTTCCTCCAGACCGTCGATCTCTTTCGGATAGCGGTCACTGGTCAGAATCACCTGTTGGCCACCCTCAAGCAAGGCATTGAAGGTGTGAAAAAATTCTTCCTGGGAACGTTCTTTCTTGGCAAAAAACTGGATGTCATCAATCAGCAGCGCGTCGACCGAGCGGTAATAGCGCTTGAAGTCGTTGATCGCATTCATCTGCAGCGCCTTGACCATGTCGGCGACAAAGCGCTCAGAGTGCAAGTAAACGATCTTGGCGGCCGGATTCTTCTTAAGTAGATGGTTACCCACCGCATGCATCAAGTGGGTTTTACCCAGACCCACACCACCATAAAGGAATAGCGGGTTATAACCATGCTTAGGGTTATCGGCCACCTGCCAGGCAGCGGCACGGGCCAGCTGGTTGGATTTACCCTCGACAAAGTTCTCGAAAGTAAAGCTGCGGTTCAAGTAACTGGTGTGCTTGATGACCGGTGAACTTGGCCCGCCCTGATCAGCACGCTGAGGCGGCCTGGGATCATCATCATCGAGTCGGTGACCGCTACTCGATTCCGGTTGAAAGCCTTGGGCAACAATCTGCGTTTTTGGCGTGACCGGTGCACTGGCACTCTGCAGCGTATCAGCCGAGGCGCGATTGGCCTCTGCCGCGGCAGGCCGAACGGACGAGGCCGCAGCCGCACGGCGACTGCCAATCAGCAGAGATACCAGAGGGGCTTGACCCTGGGACAGATCATCCAGCAGTTCCTGTACCCGATTCAGGTATTTGTCATTGACCCAATCGAGCACAAAACGGTTAGGCGCATAGAGCCTCAGTTCAGTCTGATCGCCATCAACCTGCAAAGGGCGAATCCAGGTATTGAACTCTTGGGATGGTAGCTCATCACGCAAAAAATCGATGCATTGCTGCCAGAGTACAACCGACACAAAATCCCCCGGTACTTCAGCCTCAGCTGGCTTGTTGTTGGATGTCCGACTGCTGTTAAAAGGCTGCGGATAAGGGAGTCATTCTAGCCTTTTAGCTGCCTACTTATCCACACTCTTGACAGGCAGAGGGACGATTTGAGCAGTCAACCACAGGCCACAAATTGTCCTGGTCAATCTGGCAAAACCCTTGCATGACAAGCGCTTGAGCTCTGTGTATAAGCATTGCTGAAACAGGTGCATAAACAGGCTTGTGTCCTGTGCATTGATTCACCTGTGGATATCAAGGGGTTTTATCCACAGCTCGCACACAACAACAGACGCTATCTGCCCCCAGCGCATCCACAGCGTTGTAATAGGCACAACGTTCTGAATTTATTGAGGAATAGCAGGATATCCACAGAAAATAGCTCACTCATAAACAGTCATTTCATTTATCTCTTTAACAAATTGATTTTCTATTCTTTTTTATCAGCGAAAGCAGTCAATTCGAATTGACCTTAGGAACCTTATTCTCTAGAATTGCCGGTCCCTTGAAAGGGCTCATTGGCTCTGACGTGAATTAATCAGGTAACTCAAGATGAAAAGAACATTTCAACCCAGCGTTTTGAAGCGTAAGCGTAACCATGGCTTCCGCGCCCGTATGGCTACCTCCAACGGTCGTGCAGTCCTGGCACGTCGTCGCGCCAAGGGTCGCAAGCGCCTGTCAGCCTAAGTTCCGGCTTTACAGGTGGACACCAGTTACGGTCGTGAATGCAGGCTATTAACGCCAAGTCAATTCAAGGTTGTATTCGATGGTGCTACCCGTAAGGCATCCGGCCCCTTAGTCTTGCTACTGGCCAGGCCAAACAGCACTGACCATCCAAGACTGGGTCTGGTCATTGCCAAGAAAAGTGTCCGCCATGCGGTTGATCGTAATCGAATCAAGCGTGTTGCTCGAGAGTCATTCCGGCTGAACAAACAGCTGCTGACTGACCTTGATATAGTCGTTCTGGCTCGCAAGGGCCTGGGCGAACTGGACAGTACTGCGCTACATGAGCTGTTGTCAGGCATGTGGCGCAGGTTGGCAAAAGCCACTGACAAGCCGCCCCGACCACGCCAACCCGGACCACCATCATCCCATGCGTAACCTCGCGCTCGGACTGATCAAGGTTTACCGCTACGCTATCAGTCCACTGATGGCCAGTCATTGCCGTTTCTACCCATCCTGCTCCTGCTACACCCAGGAAGCCATCGAACAGCATGGCTTGCTCAAGGGCTGTGCGCTCGGCGCCAAGCGTCTGAGTCGTTGCCATCCCTGGAACCCAGGTGGCTATGATCCGGTACCGCCAGTCAACACTGACACTCATTCTTCGCAGATGACCAATAAACCATGAACATGCAACGAAATATCCTTATAGCTGCCTTGCTTGTGATTACCTATCTCATGGTTTTGCAGTGGAATGCCGACTACGGTCAAACCGAGTTACCACCTGCAGCTGTCAGTAATCAGTCGGCTCCAGCCGGATCAAGTGATGTACCCGCTTTGCCAGACAGCAACCAGAACAATGCGGTTGGTGATGTTCCGGTAGCGGTTGAACCTGAAACAACGGATATCCCTGTTGCACCTGCAGCCGATACAACCGGCAATACCGGTCTGATCAAGGTTGAAACGGATACGCTGATACTGGAAATTGATCCAACCGGGGGGGATATTGTCAGCCTCAAGCTGCCCGCTTACCCTGTGCGCATCGACAGACCGGACCTGCCTTTCCCGATGCTGGAAAACAGCAGCACCATGACCTATGTTGCCCAGAGTGGTTTAACCGGTCGCAATGGTCCGGACGTGCGTACCAGCGGACGTCCGCTTTACAGCAGCGAGCAACAGCAATACCGCCTGGGCGATCAGGAAACCTTGACTGTTGATCTGCGTTTCTCCGAGAACGACGTCAACTACATCAAGCGCTTTACCTTCAAGCGCAACGATTACCTGATTGGCGTTGAATACCTGGTCGATAACCAGAGCAGTGAGCCCTGGCGTGGCAATCTCTATGGCCAGATAAAGCGCGATAATAGTCCTGATCCGTCCAGTTCCACCGCTACCGGCATGGCCACCTATCTCGGCGGTGCCTACTGGAGTGCTGACGACTCGTACACCAAGGTAACCTTTTCCGATATGGACAAAGGGGCCTTGAAACAAAGCGTACAGGGTGGCTGGGCTGCCTGGATCCAGCATTACTTTGTCAGTGCCTGGATTCCGTCATCAGAGCAACAGCATGTTTACCAGACCCGCAAGGACAGCTTGGGTAACTACATTATTGGCTTTACCAGCCCGGCAACTGAAGTCGCTCCCGGTGAACAAGCCAGCATTCGTGCTGATTTCTACGCCGGTCCGAAAATCCAGGACACCCTGGAGGCCATCTCTCCCGGTCTGGAGTTGACCGTTGATTATGGCTTTATCTGGTTTATCGCCCAGCCGCTGTTCTGGATCCTGAGCTTTATCCATGGCTTCGTCGGAAACTGGGGCTGGAGCATCATTCTGCTGACCCTGCTGATCAAACTGGTGTTCTTCCCGCTGTCGGCTACCAGCTACCGCTCCATGGCCAATATGCGCCGGGTTGCACCTAAATTGCAGGCGCTGCGCGAGCAGTACGGTGATGACCGTCAGAAAATGTCCCAGGGCATGATGGAGCTGTACAAGAAGGAAAAGATCAATCCGCTCGGTGGCTGCTTGCCGATCCTGGTGCAGATGCCGGTGTTTATTGCGCTGTACTGGACCCTGATGGAAAGTGTCGAGTTGCGCCAGGCAGAATGGCTTGGCTGGATCACCGACCTGTCGATCAAGGATCCTTTCTTTATTCTGCCGATTCTGATGGGCGCTACCATGTTCATCCAGCAGCAATTGAACCCGACCCCACCCGATCCGATGCAGGCCAAGGTACTGAAGATGCTGCCAATCATCTTTACCTTCTTCTTCCTGTGGTTCCCGTCCGGTCTGGTACTGTACTGGGTGGTCAACAACATCCTGTCGATTGCCCAACAGTGGTACATTACCCGTCAGATCGAAAAAGGCGCTGCAGCAAGAGGGGACTGACCCCAGCCTGAGCAGAGCTAAGCAAGCGCCCCGATATCGGGGCGTTTTGCTATCCGTCCTGGTCTTTCAAGGGAATTACCATGCCTAGCTATCACGCCGATACCATTGCCGCCATTGCCACCCCACCCGGTCAGGGCGGGGTCGGTATCATTCGCGTGTCCGGCCCGGCAGCGCTGCGCATTGCTGAGCAGATAGGCCGACTTCAACCAATCCCCCGACATGCCCACTACGGCACCTTCTGGCATGAAGACCAAGCCCTCGACCAGGGCCTGAGTCTGTTCTTTCCCAAGCCCCATTCCTTTACTGGCGAAGACGTACTGGAACTGCAGGGTCATGGCGGTCCGGTGGTCATGGACATGCTGCTCAAGGCCTGTTTGAAAGCCGGCGCACGCCTTGCTCGACCCGGTGAGTTCAGTGAACGTGCGTTCCTCAATGACAAGCTCGACCTGGCCCAGGCCGAAGCCATTGCCGATCTGATTGAAGCCAGCTCCGAACAGGCCGCACGCAATGCACTGAACTCCTTGCAGGGTGCCTTTTCACAGCGGGTCAAGGCCTTGACCGAGGCGTTGATTCAGCTGCGGATCTATGTCGAAGCGGCGATTGATTTTCCCGAGGAGGAAATCGACTTTCTGGCCGATGGTCATGTACTCACTCAGCTCCGGCAGATTCAGGCTCAGCTCGCTGACGTCCAACGTGAAGCCGGACGCGGCGCCTTGCTGCGTGACGGTATGACAGTGGTGATCGCCGGACGACCAAACGCCGGCAAGTCCAGCCTGCTGAATGCCCTGGCGGGCAAAGACAGCGCCATCGTCACCGAGATTGCCGGCACCACCCGGGATATCCTGCGCGAACATATTCATATTGATGGCATGCCACTGCATATCATTGATACTGCAGGCCTGCGGGCTACCGATGATCAGGTGGAAAAGATCGGTGTGCAACGCGCCATGGCGGCCATTGCCGAAGCCGACCGGATACTTTTGATGATCGATGCGACCCAGCCGGAGGCACAGAACCCTCAGGCCCTGTGGACCGAGTTTCTGCAGCAGCAACCGGATCCAGCAAAGATCACCCTGGTGTTCAACAAGGTTGACTTGAGCAAACAGCCGGTCGGCCAGCAGCAGGCCTCTGATGGCAGTGTCAGCCTGCATCTGTGTGCCCGTAGCGGTGAGGGCGTTGAGCTGTTGCGTGAGCACCTGAAGGCCTGCATGGGCTTTGAACAGACCGCCGAGAGCCTGTTCAGTGCCCGCCGTCGCCACCTCGAAGCCCTTGAGCAGGCCAGCCAGCAACTGGATCACGGCTATCAGCAACTGACCCTGATGGGTGCTGGCGAATTACTCGCCGAAGACCTGCGCATGGCCCAGCAGGCACTGGGTAGCATCACCGGTGAGTTCAGTGCCGATGATCTGCTCGGGCGGATTTTTTCCAGTTTCTGCATCGGTAAATAACAACAGCCCCCTTCGCTAAAAACAGCCTTTGACCCTTTTGGAGGCTGGTCTCTTCTATTCTGTTAAGAAAAAACCCGCCATCAAACAGCTGATTTTCCCTTCCTGAGCCCTGTGTACAAGCGCACCTGAGCTAGTACCCAAACCCTGTGTACAACCAGCCCTCAAAACCACCTGTGGATAACAAGGCAAGTTACACACAGGAAAAGGACAGCATGAGGACCCATGCAAACGCAGTTTCACCACAGCTTTTTGACCTCTACAAGATTTTGTTTTTAATGGAAAAAATTGACTTATGCACAGAAAATTCGCGACGCATAAACATTAACTATATAAAGCCTTTAAAACAGTTCTTTCTTATTTATCTGATTAATCACCCTGTTTGTGCTGACGGCTCGACTGGTTAAACTTTGTCCAACTAGCGGCTGCAATTTATTTCAGCTCAGCCTATAATCAGCCCCTTTTCCTGCGGTTGGACCCTGGTCCGGCAATGAGGTGGCAAGTGGAGTTTCCCAGTCGTTTTGACGTGATCGTTGTCGGTGGTGGACATGCCGGTACCGAGGCAGCGTTGGCCGCTGCACGCATGGGCGTGAAAACCCTGCTGCTCAGCCATAACGTCGAAACCCTCGGCCAGATGAGCTGTAACCCGGCCATTGGCGGCATCGGCAAAAGCCACCTGGTGAAAGAAATTGATGCCTTGGGCGGCGCCATGGCCCGTGCCACCGATCGGGCCGGTATCCAGTTTCGCATTCTCAACAGCCGCAAGGGCCCGGCTGTTCGTGCCACCCGCGCACAGGCGGACCGCATTCTGTACAAGGCCGCCATCCGCGAGATACTGGAAAACCAACCCAACCTGTGGATATTCCAGCAAGCTTGTGACGACCTGATCGTCGAGCAGGATCAGGTCTGTGGTGTGGTCACACAGATGGGGCTGCGCTTTCACAGCAGCAACGTAGTACTGACCACAGGTACTTTCCTGGGTGGCCTGATTCATATTGGCCTGGATAACTATTCCGGTGGCCGCGCCGGTGATCCGCCCGCCATTACCCTGGCCAAGCGCTTGCGCGAATTACCCCTGCGCGTAGACCGGTTGAAGACCGGAACACCACCGCGCATTGACGGACGTACGGTGGATTTCAGCAAGATGACCGCGCAGCCCGGCGATACCCCCTTGCCGGTCATGTCCTTTCTCGGCAAGGTCAGCGAGCATCCGCAGCAGGTCAATTGCTGGATCACCTACACCAACGAGCGGACCCACGAGATCATCCGCAACAACCTGGATCGCTCGCCCATGTATACCGGGGTGATCGAAGGGATCGGGCCGCGTTATTGCCCTTCGATCGAAGACAAGATTCATCGTTTTGCCGACAAAAACCAGCATCAGGTATTTATCGAGCCAGAAGGCCTGACGACCCACGAACTCTATCCCAACGGCATATCCACCTCCTTGCCCTTCGATGTGCAGCTGCAGATTGTGCAGTCGATCGAGGGCATGGAAAACGCGCATATCCTGCGTCCCGGTTACGCCATCGAATACGACTACTTCAACCCCCAGGATCTGAAGTATTCACTGGAAACCAAGGTGATTGGCGGTCTGTTCTTTGCCGGTCAGATCAATGGCACCACCGGTTACGAAGAGGCTGCTGCACAGGGTCTGCTCGCCGGCCTGAATGCCGCACGACGCTCCCGGGATCAGGAAGCCTGGTGCCCGCGTCGTGACGAGGCCTATATCGGTGTACTGGTCGACGATCTGATCACCATGGGTACCCGTGAGCCCTATCGTATGTTTACCTCCCGTGCCGAATATCGTCTGGTACTGCGCGAAGACAATGCCGACCTGCGTCTGACCGAAAAGGGCCGCGAACTGGGTCTGGTAGATGATCACCGCTGGGCCGTGTTCAGTGCCAAGCGCGACGCCATAGACGCCGAGCGCAAGCGCTTGAGCAGCACCTGGGTACAGCCCAACAGCGATGTCGGCAAAGCCTTCGCCGAGCGCTATGCCACCCCCTTGAACCACGAATACAATCTGCTTGACTTGCTGCGCCGCCCCGAGGTGGATTACCAGGCCCTGTGTGAAATCACTGGCCAGGTGGATATTCCGGCCGATGCCGCTGAACAGGTGGAAATTCATACCAAATACGCCGGCTATATCGAGCGGCAACAGGAAGAAATCGATCGTCTGCGGCAACATGAACAGACCCGTTTGCCTGCCGACCTGGATTACCTGGCGCTGAACGGACTGTCGAACGAAATTCGCCACAAGCTGGCGGAATTGCGGCCTCAGACCCTGGGTCAGGCCTCGCGTATTCCCGGCGTCACCCCAGCGGCGGTCAGTCTGTTGTTGATCCATCTGAAAAAGCGCAGCGTCGCAGACAGCAGCCTGGTGCGTGAAGCATGAGCAGTGCGCTGACCCTGAGTACCGAACTGCAGCAGGGTGCCACCCAGCTGGGTATTGATCTGACAGCGCAACAAAGCCAGCAATTGCTGGCCTATCTGCAGTTGCTGCACAAATGGAACAAGGCCTATAACCTCACCGCCGTGCGCAATCCGGATGAAATGGTCAGCCGTCATCTGCTCGACAGCTTGAGTATCCTGCCCTTTGTCCAGGGTCAGCGTTGGCTGGATGTGGGCAGCGGCGGTGGCATGCCGGGCGTGATTCTGGCCATCATGCAGCCTGAGAGCGACTTTACCCTGCTCGACAGCAACGGCAAGAAAACCCGATTTCTTACCCAGGTCAGGATGGAGTTGGGCCTGACCAATCTGCAGGTTGTGCATACCCGCGTGGAAGCCTTTGCACCGGAGGTGCCCTTTGATGGTATTGTCTCCAGGGCGTTCAGCTCACTGGCCGATTTTACCCAGCTGACGCGTCACCTGAGCCATGCCACAACCCGATGGTTGGCGATGAAAGGACAGTATCCCGAAGAGGAACTGGCCGCCTTGCCGATCGACTTCGAGGTGCTGCAAAGTACAGAATTGGCCGTACCGGGTTGTCAGGGCAGCCGACATCTGTTGATACTGCGCAGACAGGTCCAGGCAGGGTCGCAGGCGTATAACGGATAGGAGGTGGTCGTGGGTAAGGTACTGGCTGTAGCCAACCAGAAAGGCGGTGTCGGCAAGACCACCACCAGTATCAACCTGGCGGCCTCTCTGGCGGCAACCAAGCGCAAGGTGCTCTTGGTTGATCTGGACCCACAGGGCAATGCGACCATGGGCAGCGGTGTCGACAAATCCGATCTGCGCTATTCAGCCTACGAGCTGCTGACCGGACGTTGTGACATGGCCCAGGCCATTCAGCGTTCGGAAACCGGTGGCTACGACATTCTGCCGGCCAATGGTGATCTGACCGCCGCCGAAGTCGAATTGCTAGATGTGAAAATGAAGGAAAGTCGCCTGCGTTATGCGCTGACTAACCTGCGCAGCCAATACGACTTCATTCTGATCGATTGCCCGCCTTCACTGAACATGTTGACCATCAACGGTCTGGTCGCGGCCGATGGTGTGATCATCCCCATGCAGTGTGAATACTATGCGCTGGAGGGCTTGTCCGCGCTGGTCAACACCATAGACCGGATTCGCGCGGTACTGAATCCGGGTCTGCAGATCGAAGGGTTGCTGCGTACCATGTACGACCCGCGCAACAGCCTGACCCTGGATGTGTCTGCGCAACTCAGCAGCCATTTTGGTGATCGACTGTACCAAACCGTGATACCGCGCAATGTGCGTTTGGCCGAAGCACCCAGCTTCGGTATGCCGGCACTGACCTATGACAAGCAATCCAGGGGCGCAGTGGCCTATCTGGCCCTCGCCGGTGAAGTGATACGTCGCAGCAAACAGGCAGCCAAGGCCAGCGCCATGGCCAGTGCCAACGACTAACCGAAAAGAAAAAGGACGAGACAGGCATGGCGGTCAAGAAACGCGGCTTGGGACGGGGTCTGGATGCATTGCTCGGACAATCCAACAGCACCGGGCAGGGAACCGAGAATCAGGAACAGCAACTGCGCGAATTGCCGGTTGATCTGATTCAACGGGGTAAATACCAGCCACGCCGCGACATGGATCCGCAGGCCATTGAAGAACTGGCCAACTCCATCCGCGTTCAGGGGGTCATGCAGCCTATCGTCGTAAGGCCGATTGGCGAGGGACGTTTCGAGATCATTGCTGGCGAACGACGCTGGCGTGCCACCCAACTGGCCGGTCTGGACAGCATTCCGGCGGTGATTCGTGACGTTCCCGATGAAGCGGCCATCGCCATGGCGTTGATCGAGAATATCCAGCGCGAAGATCTCAACCCGATTGAAGAAGCCATTGCATTGCAGCGCTTGCAGCTGGAATTCGAATTGACCCAGCAGCAGGTTGCCGATGCCGTGGGTAAATCCCGCGTCAGCATCACCAATCTGCTGCGCTTGATGGCCCTGCCGGACGACGTCAAACTGCTGCTCGAGCGCGGTGATCTGGAAATGGGTCATGCCCGCGCCCTGCTCGGTTTGCCGGCAGAACAGCAAGGCACCGCCGCCCGTCAGGTGGTTGCCAAGGGCCTGACCGTTCGCCAGACCGAGGCACTGGTTCGGCAATGGCTGAACCCGCGCCCGGATAATGGCTCGGTGCGCAGCAACCCGGATATCGAACGCCTGCAACAGGATCTGGCCGAGCGCATTGGCGCCGATGTGAAAATCCAGCATGGCGCCAAGGGCAAGGGCAAACTGGTGATCAGCTACAGTTCGCTGGATGAACTCGATGGCGTGCTGATGCACATCAAGTGACATGATCTGTCGACTTCACCCCCTGAACGGGTGATATGGCGGGGCATTTGTCCCTGAACTGTTGAACCCTAAACGTAATCAACCTATACTCCTCGCGCTGTTTTAGCTGGTGAAATGCACCAGTTTGTTGCGAGTAAAGTCCCCGAAAAGGACTTAAAGAGAGACAACCGAGGCGGTTTAGTGGACGCAAGAACGCCCAACCAGACCCCTTTTCATCGCCTGCCAGCTTTTCCAGTGCTGGTAGCGCAAACGGTTGTAACCCTCTCAGCAGCCTTGATCCTGTGGTTGTTCCGGGGTCATATTGCCGGATATTCCGGCCTCTTGGGTGGACTTGTTGCACTGGTCCCCAATGCCTATTTTGCTTATCGGGTGTTCCGCTACAGCGGTGCTCGATCAGCCCGGGCCATCGTCAGGGAGTTCTACTCCGGCGAGGCTGGAAAGATATTCTTGACCGCCGCACTCTTTGTGCTGGTGTGGGTGGGGGTTAAACCGCTGGAGGCGACCGCTGTTTTTGCCGGTTATCTCGCGGTGCTGGCAACAGGTGCCAGTGCTCTGCTCATCGTCAAACGATTTCAAAAGCATTAGTCAGAGGCACATATGGCAGGCACGTCAGCTGAATATATCCAGCACCATTTGCAGAACCTCACCTTCGGCAAGTTGCCGGCAGGTTACGAGCGCTATGACGGTACCGTCGTTCAGGAGGCAACCTGGACACTGGCTCAATCAGGCGCTGAAGCAACCGATATGGGCTTCATGGCCTTCCATGTGGACACCCTGGGCTGGTCGGTGTTCATGGGTCTGATATTCCTGTTCCTGTTCCGCACAGTGGCCAAGCGCGCGACTGTCGGCGTCCCCGGCAAGCTGCAGAACGTGATCGAGATGACCGTGGAGTTTATCCAGGGCATCGTCAAGGACACCTTCCATGGCCGTAATGCACTGGTAGCACCCTTGGCATTGACCATCTTTGTCTGGGTGTTCCTGATGAACTCCCTGAAATGGATACCGGTCGACTATATTCCCGGTCTGGCCATGGCCCTGGGTCTGGATTACTTCAAGATCGTGCCGACCGCTGATCCGAACGGTACCTTTGGTATCTCCCTGGGCGTGTTCGTGCTGATCATTTTCTACAGCTTCAAGGTCAAGGGCTTTGGTGGTTTCATCAAGGAACTGTCCTTTACACCCTTCAAGCACTGGTCTCTGATTCCGTTCAACCTGTTCCTGGAACTGCTTGGCCTGCTGACCAAACCCTTGAGTCTGGCGCTGCGTCTGTTCGGTAACATGTACGCCGGTGAAGTGGTCTTTATCCTGATTGCCCTGCTGCCCTTCTACCTCCAATGGGGTCTGAATGTGCCGTGGGCCATCTTCCATATTCTTGTTATTCCACTGCAGGCCTTCATCTTCATGGTGTTGACTGTGGTGTACCTGAGTGCGGCCCATGAGGATGCTCACTGACCGCAATCAGACCCTGTTCAATCAACCAACCTTGAACTGCAACCTTGAACTTTAGGAGTAATTATGGAACTCGTTATCATTGCTGCCTCCATCATGATCGGTCTGGGCGCCCTGGGTACCGGTATCGGTTTCGCCCTGCTGGGTGGCAAACTGCTGGAATCCACTGCCCGTCAGCCTGAGCTGGGCCCGCAGCTGCAAACCAAAACCTTCCTGATGGCCGGTCTGCTCGACGCCGTGCCGATGATCGGTGTTGGTATCGCGATGTACCTGATCTTCGTTGTAGCCCCTGGCGTTGCCGCTTAATTCAGATGACTGATCTCCGGTAGACCCTGGTTTACCGGACCCATCATCTGGATCGAGAGATTCGGGACTCAACGAATAGCACGAGGTAAATCGCTGTGAATATTAATCTGACGCTGTTTGGTCAAACGATTGCCTTCGCTATTTTTGTCTGGTTTTGCATGAAATATGTCTGGCCGCCGTTGACGGCAGCCATGGCTGAACGCCAGAAGAAAATTGCCGAAGGTCTGGATGCGGCTGGCCGCGCCCAGCGTGACCTGGATCTAGCCCAGGAAAAAGCTTCCCAGACCCTGCGTGAGACCAAGGAACAGGCTACTCAGATCATCGAGCAGGCCAATAAAAGTGCCAACATCCTCATTGAGGAAGCTAAACAGCAGGCACGTTCCGAGGGTGATCGCCTGATTGCAGCTGCCAAGGCTGAAATCGAACAGGAAGTGAACCGCGCCAAGGATGAACTTCGCGCCCAGGTAGCCATTCTGGCTGTCAAGGGAGCTGAGCACATTCTGGAGTCGGAAATCGACGCCAAGGCCCACAGTGAGCTGGTCAACAAATTGGCCTCACAACTCTAAGCGAGGCGAGCGATGGCTACTATCAATACGCTAGCTCGGCCTTATGCAAAAGCAGCTTTCGAGTTTGCTTCAGCTGCCAGTGGTCTGAATGCCTGGTCAGGCATGCTGGCCCTGGCGGCTGCAGCCGTTCAGGATGCTGCTTTTGCTGCGAGGATGCGCAACCCGGGTTTGACCGATGAGCGCAAGGCCGACGACCTGCTCATGGTGTGCGAGGGTCATGTCGATGCGGCATTCGGTAATTTTATCCGGACGCTGTCTGAACATGATCGTTTGCCCTTGATTCCGGTAATCGCCGAGCTGTTCGAGCAACACAAGGCAGAACACGATCGCAGCGTGGCAGTCGAGGTGGAATCCGCCTTCGAGCTGAGCGACGATCAACAGAAAACGCTGGCGACCGCACTTTCCAAGCGGTTAGACCGGACAGTAACTCCTCATGTGACCATCAACCCGGCCCTGATTGGCGGTGTGTTGATTCGTGCGGGTGACCTGGTCATCGACGGTTCGGTCCGCGGCAAGCTTGCAAAGCTGGCCGAGGCGTTGAAATCCTGATTTGAGGGACATGGCATGCAGCAATTGAATCCTTCCGAAATTAGCGAAATTATCAAGCAGCGCATCGAGAAACTCGATGTGTCTTCGCAGGCCCGGAACGTGGGCACTATCGTCAGTGTATCTGACGGTATCGTGCGCATTCATGGCCTTGCTGACGTTATGTACGGGGAAATGATCGAATTCCCCGGTGGTGTATACGGTATGGCACTGAACCTGGAACAGGACTCCGTGGGTTCCGTTGTACTGGGTGATTACCTGGGTCTGGCTGAAGGTATGACAGCCAAGTGCACGGGTCGCATTCTCGAGGTTCCGGTTGGTCCGGAGCTGCTCGGTCGCGTTGTTGACGCACTGGGTAACCCGATCGACGGCAAGGGCGTGATCGACGCCAAGCTGACCGATGCGGTCGAGAAAGTGGCACCGGGTGTGATCTGGCGTAAGTCGGTTGATCAGCCTATCCAGACTGGCTACAAGTCAGTGGATGCGATGATTCCGGTAGGCCGTGGCCAGCGCGAGCTGATCATTGGTGACCGTCAGACCGGTAAGACCGCGATGGCGATTGATGCCATCATCAACCAGAAAGGTTCCGGTGTTAAGTGTGTCTACGTTGCCGTAGGTCAAAAGCAGTCGACCATCGCCAACGTGGTACGCAAGCTGGAAGAGCATGGCGCACTGGCCCACACCATCGTGGTCGCTGCCTCAGCCTCTGATCCGGCTGCCCTGCAGTTCCTGGCTCCGTACGCTGGCTGCACCATGGGTGAATACTTCCGTGACCGTGGTGAAGATGCACTGATCGTCTATGACGATCTGTCCAAGCAGGCTGTTGCCTACCGTCAGATCTCCCTGCTGTTGCGCCGTCCGCCGGGCCGCGAAGCCTATCCTGGCGACGTGTTCTATCTCCACAGCCGTCTGCTCGAGCGCGCTTCCCGCGTGTCCGAAGAAGCCGTAGAGAAGTTCACCAACGGTGAAGTGAAGGGCAAGACCGGTTCCTTGACCGCCCTGCCAATCATTGAAACCCAGGCCGGTGACGTATCTGCCTTCGTTCCGACCAACGTGATCTCGATCACTGACGGTCAGATCTTCCTGGAATCCAACCTGTTCAACTCGGGTATCCGTCCGGCCGTTAACGCCGGTGTGTCGGTATCCCGTGTAGGTGGTGCAGCCCAGACCAAGATCATCAAGAAACTGTCGGGTGGTATTCGTACCGCTCTGGCGCAGTTCCGTGAATTGGCCGCCTTTGCCCAGTTTGCTTCGGACCTCGATGAGGCTACCCGCAAGCAGCTGGAGCATGGTCAGCGCGTAACCGAGCTGATGAAGCAGGACCAGTATGCGCCTATGTCGATTGCTGACATGGCCATCAGCCTGTACGCCGCGGAAAAGGGTTTCCTGACCGATGTTGAACTGAACAAGGTTGGTGCCTTTGAAAAGGCAATGCTCGCCTACTTCAAGCGTGAGAAGGCTGATTTGCTGGCCAAGATCAACGAGAAGGGCGACTACAACGACGAGATCGAAGCCGGTATCAAGTCTGGCATCGAGAACTTCAAGTCGTCCCAGAGCTGGTAAGCCGAGTGCGGGGCATGACGTTGTCATGTCCCGCCTTGTGCCATCTGGCTTAGGGCTAACCTGAAAGGTGAGACATGGCAGGCGCAAAAGAGATACGCGGTAAAATTTCGAGTATCAAAAGTACTCAGAAAATCACCAGCGCCATGGAAAAGGTGGCGGTCAGCAAAATGCGCAAGGCTCAACAGCGCATGGCGTCAAGCCGTCCCTACGCAGAGCGGATTCGTCAGGTAATTGGTCATTTGGCCAATGCCAACCCCGAATATCGCCATCCCTTCATGCAGGAGCGTGAAGTCAAACGGGTGGGGTATATCGTGGTCAGTACGGACCGTGGCTTGTGCGGCGGGTTGAACACCAACCTGTTCAAGGCCCTGGTACATAACATGAAAGAGTGGCGTGACCGTAACGTCGAAACCGAGCTGTGCGTAATCGGCACCAAAGGTGCCGCATTCTTTCGCAGTTATGGCGGTAACGTGGTCGCGGCGATCAGTGATCTGGGCGAGCAGCCCTCGCTGAACGACCTTATTGGTAGCGTCAAGGTCATGCTTGATGGCTACAACGAAGGCCGTATCGACCGTCTCTATCTGGTTTCCAATTCGTTTGTGAACACCATGGTGCAAACGCCCAAGGTGGAACAACTGATCCCGCTGGTTCCGGCTGATAAAAAGGAACTCAAGGGTCATTGGGACTATGTATACGAGCCGGATTCCCGGGAACTGCTGGATGGTCTGCTGATTCGTTATATCGAATCCCAGGTCTATCAGGCGGTGGTCGAGAATAATGCCAGCGAGCAAGCGGCACGGATGATCGCAATGAAGAATGCAACTGACAATGCGGGTGACATCATCAAGAGCCTGCAGCTGATCTACAACAAGGCACGTCAGGCAGCGATCACCCAGGAAATTTCGGAAATCGTCGGCGGCGCCGCCGCGGTCTAACGGTTTCATACCACTTAGAGGAACCAAACATGAGTAGCGGACGTATCGTTCAAATCATCGGTGCCGTCATCGACGTGGAGTTTTCCCGCGAAGACGTGCCGAAGGTCTATGACGCGCTGCACGTCGACGAAAAGGGTCTGACCCTGGAAGTCCAGCAGCAATTGGGTGATGGCATCGTACGTACCATCGCCATGGGTACTACCGAAGGCGTCAAGCGTGGCCTGACTGTCAGCAACACAGGTGCCGCGATTTCCGTTCCCGTGGGTATCAAGACCCTGGGCCGGATCATGGACGTACTGGGTAACCCCATCGACGAAGCCGGCCCGATCGGTGAAGAAGAGCGTTGGGGTATTCATCGTGCAGCGCCGAGCTATGCCGAACAGGCAGGCTCCAATGAGCTGCTGGAAACCGGCATCAAGGTCATCGACCTGATCTGCCCGTTTGCCAAGGGTGGTAAAGTCGGTCTGTTCGGTGGTGCCGGTGTAGGCAAGACCGTAAACATGATGGAGCTGATCCGTAACATCGCCATCGAGCACAGCGGTTATTCCGTATTTGCCGGTGTGGGTGAGCGGACGCGTGAAGGTAACGACTTCTACCACGAGATGAAGGACTCCAACGTACTGGACAAGGTAGCCCTGGTTTACGGTCAGATGAACGAGCCGCCGGGTAACCGTCTGCGCGTAGCCCTGACCGGTCTGACCATGGCCGAGAAGTTTCGTGACGAGGGTCGTGACGTTCTGTTGTTCATCGACAACATCTACCGTTACACCCTGGCCGGTACCGAAGTATCCGCACTGCTGGGCCGTATGCCTTCAGCGGTAGGTTACCAGCCGACTCTGGCAGAGGAGATGGGTGTTCTGCAGGAGCGTATTACCTCCACCAAGCAAGGCTCCATTACGTCGATCCAGGCGGTATACGTACCAGCCGATGACTTGACTGACCCCTCGCCAGCCACCACCTTCGCCCACTTGGATGCGACCGTGGTACTGTCCCGTGATATCGCTTCCCTGGGTATTTACCCTGCAGTAGATCCGCTGGACTCCACCTCGCGTCAGCTGGATCCGCTGGTTATCGGTCAGGAGCACTACGATACCGCCCGTGGCGTTCAGTATGTTCTGCAGCGCTACAAGGAGCTGAAGGACATCATCGCGATTCTGGGTATGGACGAACTGTCCGAAGAAGACAAGCAACTGGTAGCCCGCGCACGTAAGATCCAGCGCTTCCTGTCGCAGCCGTTCTTCGTGGCCGAAGTCTTCACCGGTTCGCCAGGCAAGTATGTTTCCCTGAAGGACACTATCCGTGCCTTCAAGGGCATTCTGGATGGCGAGTTTGACCATATGCCCGAACAGGCGTTCTACATGGTCGGCACCATCGATGAAGCCATCGAGAAAGCCAAGAAAATGTAATGCGCGCGCCCGCGCAAGCGGGCGCAGAACCGAGGCAATAACATGGCTATGACAGTGCACTGCGATATCGTTAGCGCCGAAGAAGAGCTGTTCACAGGCCTGGTTGAGATGGTCGTGGCCCATGGCAACATGGGTGATCTGGGTATTCTGCCCGGTCACACACCACTGCTGACCGATCTCAAGCCAGGTCCGGTTCGGGTGATCAAGCAGGATGGCAGCGAAGAGGTGTTCTACATCTCCGGCGGCTTCCTGGAAGTTCAGCCGAGCATGGTCAAGGTGCTTGCCGACACGGCTATCCGTGCCGGTGACATTGACGAAGCTGCTGCCGAAGAAGCGAAGAAGGCCGCTGAAAAGGCCTTGAGCGAGAAGGGTGCCGAGTTCGATTACGGCTCAGCCTCTGCTCGCCTCGCCGAAGCTGCAGCCCAGCTGCGGACCGTGCAGGAACTGCGCAAGAAATACGGTGGACCGGCGATCAACAATCGCTAATAAAAAAGGCAGCCTAGGCTGCCTTTTTTTTGAGCCACAAGCCACAAGCCACAAGCCACAAGCCACAAGCCACAAGCCACAAGCCACAAGCGTAGCAAAAGACAAAGATTTCAATATTTGCACTAAAAGAGCTTGACCCTTTAAATCCGAACGCCACAATGATTTAGCTTGCAGCTTGCAGCTTGCAGCTTGCAGCTTGCAGCTTGCAGCTTGCAGCTTGCAGCTTGCAGCTTTGCTATCATCCCTCCCACACCCATTGCACTCAAAGGTCAATTGATGAACCTGCACGTCGTGATTCTCGCCGCCGGTCAAGGTACCCGTATGCGTTCAGCACTGCCCAAGGTCCTGCATCCGGTTGCCGGGAAGGCGATGTTGGGACATGTGATTGATTGTGCACGGGCCTTGTCGCCGCAACGTATCCACGTGGTGATCGGCCACGGTGCCGAATTGGTCCGCGAACGGCTGGCAGCGCCGGATATCAACTGGGTGCTGCAGTCCGAGCAACTGGGGACCGGTCACGCGGTGGCACAGGCCTTGCCGCACATTCAGGATGCCGAGCAGATTCTGGTGCTGTACGGCGATGTACCTCTGTTGCGGGTGGAAACCCTCAAGGCCCTGAGTGACAAGGCAGGTAATGCCTGTCTGGGCATGCTGACGGTAGAGATGCAGGACCCGACGGGCTATGGACGTATTGTCCGGGGAGCAGACAATCAGGTACTGGCGATCGTCGAGCAGAAAGACGCGAATGCCGCGCAGCTACTGATCCGCGAGGGCAATACCGGCATCATGGCGTTGCCGGGGCAACAGGCGGCGCACTGGCTCAACAGTCTGTCTAACAGCAATGCCCAGGGCGAGTACTATCTGACTGACGTGGTTGCACTGGCGGTGGCCCAGGGTGTGGGCGTGCAGGTTTGCCAGCCGCAGGATGAGCAGGAGGTCATGGGCGCCAACAACAGGCAACAGCTGGCTACGCTGGAGCGGGCCTATCAACAGCGCCAGACCCAGCGTCTGATGGCAGAAGGGGTAAGCCTGGCCGATCCCATGCGCGTGGATATCCGCGGTGAACTGCAGGCAGGACAGGATATTTTCATCGATGTGAACGTGGTCTTTGAAGGTCGGGTGCGGCTCGAAGACGGTGTGGTGATTGAGCCCAACTGTGTAATACGCAACAGCCATATTGCCGCCGGCAGCGTGATCAAGGCTTTCAGTCATATCGATGGTGCCGAAGTCGGCCCACAGTGTGATGTCGGCCCCTATGCCCGTCTGCGGCCGGGTACGCTGCTGCAGCGCGGCGCAAAAATCGGCAACTTTGTTGAAACCAAGAAAGCGGAAATCGGCGCCGGCGCCAAGATCAACCATCTATCCTACGTGGGTGACGCAGAGGTCGGCGAGGGTGCCAATATCGGCGCTGGAACCATCACCTGCAACTACGATGGCGTGAACAAGTTTGTTACGCAGATCGGTGCCGGTGCCTTTATTGGCTCGAATACCGCACTGGTAGCGCCGGTCAGGGTCGGTGCCGGGGCGGTAACCGGAGCGGGCTCGACCATCACCCAGGATGTGCCGGATAACGCCCTGGCCATCAGCCGGGTGAAGCAGCGGGTAATTGAAGGCTGGAAGCGACCAGAAAAAAAACAATAATCTCACAGTCGCGTTTTGGCAAAGAACAAGGGTAGATTACTGCTGAATATCCTGCAGTGTGCAACTTGGATGGCACGGCTGGACAGACTAACCTGTAAGTCTGATTGATCGAACAACCTGCTGCAGTTTCGGAGAACATTGTGCCCCTGATCCCCCTGAATGAAGAGGATATTCCGCTAGGCTCTGCACTTCCGTGGGATATCACGGATGCCGAGGGCAATGTGCTACTTGAGCAGGCACAGGTCATCGACAGCAAACCGTTGCTGGTCCAGTTGATGAAAATGGGTCTGTTCCGGGCTGCACCGGAAAGCCGTGAGAACGATGAAAAACTCGATGTCGCAGGTAACGGCCAGCAAGCAGAAATACAGATATCCAGCCTGGCACAGATCAAGCTATCTCCGGGTGATCTGGTTCAGCTGCAAACCTTGAGCACCGGTAACACCGAGCGTTATCAGGTACGCATGATCGGCTATCATGCGCCGATCAGCCTGATCGTCAGCGCACCGCTATCACAGGGTCGGCTGGTGTTTATCAAGGAAGGTCAGCAGTTTCTGGTCCGTGGCTTCGTTGGCAAGGATGCGGTGGCCTACAAGACCCGTGTATTGAAGTCCAATCTGTCACCCTTCCCCTATTTGCATCTGGCTTACCCGCAAAGCGTTCAGTCCATGCGCATACGGGGCTCTTCCCGGGTCAGTGTCGAGCTGGTCACGGCCGTGACCAGCTCGACAGGCCAGCAAGCAGCAAAGATTGTCGATCTCAGTTGCGGTGGGGCCAGACTGCTATCAGCCAGACCGCTCGGGGACAAGGGCGAGGATCTCAAGCTGGCGTTTCGCATCAACCCCTCCGGGCTTGATGTGTACCTGACCATCAGCGCCAAGGTGCGTGCCGTCAGCAAGGAAGAACCCGCACCGGCGCAGGTGGCAACGGGCGTCGAGTTTGTGGATTTGAATGAACAGGACAGACTGTACCTGACCAACATGGTCTACCAGAACTTGCTCAAGGATAATCTCTGATGCGGCAACTGCTTTCTGTACTGGGTCTGAGTCTGATTCTGCTGGGCGGCCATGCTACTGCGGAACAGCACAAGCTGGTCGTTGAACTGGCAGGTGAGCGCATGCTGCTGGAGCGTGTGGCGGATCCGGAGAGTCGACGTCAGGGCTTGATGGGCCGGACCAAGCTGGCAGAAGACGAAGGCATGCTGTTTGATTTTCCGCCCGGTACTCGGCCGGCGATCTGGATGCGCAACATGGTGATTGCCCTGGATCTGGTGTATCTGGATGGGCAGGCAAGGATTACTCACATTTTCGCCAACGTGCCGCCCTGCGAGGCCATGCCCTGTGACGTTTATCAGGCAGATCGCGCGCTGCGCTTTGTCCTGGAATTGGCAGCTGGCTCGGTACAACGCCTGAATCTGGAGGTAGGACAGCAACTGGATCTGGGTGTCGCTATGGACTTCGCCCAGCCGCGACTGTGATCAGGGTGTTTCCCAACTGCCGGAGCTGAACTGCTCGCAATAGGCCTTGAGAAAGGGCGCGTCATCGGGGTCGCTGTAATAGTGAATAGCCTGTTGGTAGGCCACACCCTCAGCCTGAGCACCATGGCAGATACCGTATGCGCCAGCCGGGCACTGATCGACAAAGCTGACCTCGAAGGTGCGCTCGGGAATGTTTGGCTGGCAGAAATTGTCGGTAAACAGACTGTCCGGAATGCTGATGTTCTGCTGGCACATGCGAATAGGCAGTTGGTCGTCATCGGATTCAATCAGGCAGGCCGCAGCGAACAGCTGACCTGAGCAGAGACTGAGGGTGCAGAGGCAAAGAGCGCTGAGCAGGGAGGGTATTTTGAACATGGTCGTCTTCGAAAAAGGCTTACCTTAATCCTTTATCTGTGCGTCCCGCAAGCCGCGCTCAAGCCTGTTGCGGTCAAAGGCCTGTGAGTCAATCAGCTCTATACGGTTGTCCTTACGCCAGTCGCTGGGCTGCCAGCTCAAGGGCTCACCTTTGACGGCATTGAAGGCTAACCAACCCTGATCTGTGTGCAGGATGCCCTTGGCGCGCTGCCAAGGGTTACCGGTCAACCAGGCCTGCAAGGCCGTTTGGCCATAGCATTGTGCGGGATGGCCACGCCAGCCTATGCTGAAAAAGCCATCCATGCTGTGCTCATAACACAGCAGATCAGCAACAGTGCGCCATAAGGGTTGCGGGAGCGGTGCCAGTTGTTCTGTGGGCAAGTCGGAAGCGGATAACGACGAGGGCACAGCGGGTGCAACGGGTAGCTCGGTCAGCTTGAGCTGACCTTGATCCGTCCAATGTTGAGGAATAGCAGCAAAACGCATGACCAACTGCTTGCGAATAGTCTCATTCAAGGTCGCAGACATGTTCATGACAATCAACGCGGCGCTTTGCAGGGCTTGTTCCTGTGCGTCAGCCAAAGGCTCGCCACGTATCAGAGCAGGTACATCGAGCACCATGATCAAGCCTTGCAATTGCAGGACGCCGAGCCAAGGCGGTTGGCTCAACTGTTTCAGCAAACTCAGGGGGTGTCCTAGACCTGAGGCCTCGATAAACAGCCGATCCGGTTTGGCACGGCGCAGCAACCGACCCAGGCCGACCTGAAAGGGCAAGCCATTGACGCAACACAGACAGCCCCCGGGGATTTCAGCCAACTGAACCTGTCTGGCTTGATCCTCCAGTAGCGCAGTATCAAGACCAACCTGACCAAATTCATTGATCAATACCGCCCATTGTTCATCAACCGGCCGCTGTTCAAGTAACTGGCGTATCAACGTTGTCTTACCGGCACCCAGTGGGCCGGCGATCAGATAGGTAGGTATGTTGCTGAGCATCAGCTTATCCAATACTCCAGAGGGTTTCACGTGGAACCATCGCAGGTGGCTCAGAGCAGGGGCTGATCCGGGTTGATGCTGCCCGGAAAGGGGTGCGGTGCCAGCTCTACATGCATAAGGCGCTGTCCATGCAACTCGATATGCCCGGGGTAGCGACGCTCACCGGTGACAGTAAATTCGAAGGCATAATGGCGAACCAGATTGATCTGGCCGGCGGCATTGCGTCCAAGCCGCAGTTTGCTCAGCACAACACTCTCATCCAGCAGTTGCACATCGGCTTTGTTGCAGTGCTGCCTGACCAGGATCAGGGCACGGTCGCGCAGACCCATGCTGCGCCAGATCCAGTAGGCCAACAGGGCCGCCAACATCACGAGTGCTACATGACCAAGGGACAGATTCATACTTGGCGGTCCTCTATAGCGGCGCTCCACAGTTGAACCCGGTTGCGCCCCTCTGACTTGGCACGATATAGCGCCTGGTCGGCGCGCCGGAACAGTGTCTCCAGCGTGTCGCCAGGCTGCCAGACGGCTATACCGGCACTGACAGTCATGTTGAAGTGACTCTGTTCATGCTGCATCGGCAGACTGGCCAGCTCCTGTCGAATGCGCTCAAGCAGCAAGCGAGCCGTTTCAGCGGTCGTTTCCGGCAGCAACAGGGTAAACTCCTCGCCGCCAAAGCGGGCAAACAGGTCATAGCGCCGAATCTGTCGACGACATAGGGTCGAAAACTGCCGCAGGGACTCATCACCGCACAAGTGGCCGAACGCATCGTTGATCCGCTTGAAATGATCGAGATCCAGCACAGCCAGACACAAGGGATTCTGATGGCGAGCAGTACGCAGGATTTCGGTTTCTGCCTGCTCGTTGAAGGCACGGCGATTGAGTGCGCCGGTCAATGAATCCTGGGTTGCCAGCAGCTGTAGCTGATGCTCCAGCGCTTTGCGATGACTGACGTCACGCAACTCCAGGATCATGTCCTGCTTCTCGCCGGTCAAGGGTGACAGGCTGAGTTCGGCGGGGTAACTGCTGCCATCGGCGTGCAGGGCGTCAATGTCACATTGCCCCGCGGTGCCCGTACTCAGGTAGGCTTCAAGCTGTTGCTGTGCCGGTTCAACAAAGAGCACGCCAACGGGCTGGCCGATCAACTGCCGGCGTGGCAGGCCACTGAGGTATTCCATGCGCTGATTGACATCCTGAATCCGATTATTCTGCAGCAACGCCACGCCAGAGCTGCTGACCCCGAGCAAACGCTCAAAGCGCAGAGAACCCAACCTGGCCTGCTCGGCGTGCTGTTGACTGTTGGCCAGTATCCGCTGCATGGTCATCAGGGTGACGCCGACAAAGCCCATGACCAATGCCGGAATGGCGAAGTTATAGGGCAGCAGGTAACTGAAGGATTCATGCGGGCTGATATAGGGCTGGTCCTGCCACCAATTGAGATAGCCCAGCGTGCCCCGTAAAAGAGTCACTGCAGAGTAGATCAGCAAACTGATACCCACCAGCAGGCGTGCTGGGCGGGTGGCCGGGTCGGATTTTTCGCGAAGTAGCAACCAGATCGCCTGGACCGGCAACAGTCCGGCGATAGTCGAATACACCCCCATCAGGAAATCCGAATTACCGGCAAACAGCCAATAATGAATATTGAAGCTGACCATCAGCCCGACGCTGACAGGTACAGTCCACCAGGGCAGGGGCTTGCCCATGAAGCGAAAGATACCCAATAGAAACAGGGCTTCACCGGCCAGTTGTCCGGCATTGCCGAGGACATTGAGGGTAGGACTGCCGGTGGCCATAAAGCCGATAAACAGCAGAATGCCGCCGATCAGCGACCAACTGCCCGCCATCCAGAAGCCGGGGCCAGCGTAGGGACGCGACATTCGCCAAAGGGCGCTGGCGGCAATGGCCACGGCGACCAGCAGGCACAGGCCCAGCAACATGGGTGAAAAATACAGTGCGTGCATGAAGGGAAGGGGCGACCCGGTAAGAAATTCAACCCGAGTATAGCGGCTGAGTTCTTGCCTGCCGAGCATTGTTGAACGCTGATCCAGAGGCCCGGCTGAGTTGCCCGGGCCTCCTTGTCCTCAGAGCGAACCGAAGCCGATCTGGATCTGCAGACTGCCCTGGTTGTCGGTCAAACCGGCACCATACTCACCCGTCAGATCGTCATTGATACAGAGTTGCAGTTCACCGCTCTGGCCGCGCGGCAGCTGACCCTGATTGCCCAGCAGAAAGGCGGGACCGCTGCTGCCAATACGACCAATCAAGGCGCCTTCATTGGCACCCGGCAGCGTATACCCGGCCTTGGCTGGCAATCCGGCATGGCCATCGGCATCAACCATGCCGTTGGCCGGATTGGCAGTCCAGCTGCCGCTCTGGTACAGACTGACTCGGCGGGTCTTGCCGTCCACTTGTACGCCAGTGCCTTGCCAGGCCTGGTTGGCTTGTACCGTCACCGTCCTGCCAAGCAGATCAGTCGCCAGGCTGTCAGCGGCGCGAAAGGTCAAGGCCGCAATGGTCAGTGACGGGTTGGCCGTTCCGGTACTGGGGAAGACGCCATCGCCCACCAGGTACAGGTTGCTGTGATCCCAGCTGCGCTGGTCCTGATTGACCACCGAATTGCTCGGGTCAGACCCCATGCGATAGGTGCCCATGACATGCCCGGCACCACTGAAGCTGAAGGTTTCATTGCCGTCGGTGAAAATGCCGGGACTGCTGGCAGGGTCCGGCTGCATATTGGTTACCTCATCGGCACCCAGTAGCTCGCGGATCATGTAACTGGCCGCCTGTCGGGCGGCTTTGAAACCGGCGCGGGTATAGGGCGAGAAATCATAGTGTATTTCGGGACGCGGGATACCCAGATGGTCGGTGTAGTCCTTGGACGGCACGATATAGCACAGCGGCTTATCCGGATTTTCCTCGACCTGTTCGACCAGAAAGCCGATCCGGAATTGTCGGGTCAGCAAGCTGTTGAGGCGCTGCACCAGGGCGCTACCGGATAGAGCCAGACTGGGTCCGGGCTCTGAAGGAAGGGGATTGGCACCGGCATTATTGGTGCCGTCGATCAGATCGCAGACTGTGGTGTAGGGGTCACCCGCGGGCCAGTTCCAGCCGGCATTGCCAATTTCGACGCGCCAGGGCGCTCGCTGGTTACGGAAAGGACCGTCGCGCAGGCTTTCGATACCGGAAGTGGCAATCGGACCTCGAAAGGGGTACACCGCCTTGCCCTCGGGCATCATGCCCCAGGCCAGATAGACCGGGTGATCGGCCAGGCTGCAACCGACCTGACCACTGCTGTTGGCGACCCCCTTGGGCCAGCTGGGGTTTGCCGAGTTGAGCAGCAGTTTGGGCGTTTCAATGGCGTGCGCGGCCAGCATGTAGCGCTGACCTATGGCCACACCTTGGCCTGTGGGCGGCCCATTGGCGGTGTCGTACTGGATAAACTCGATACCGCTGACCTGCTTGTCATCACCCACCAGCACGCGACTGGCTACCGTCTGATAGAGGATGGTGACATTGCCGGTATCCAGCGCCCGGTTCATGGTCACCGTGGCGTCGTACTTGGCCTGAATCGGACAGATCGGCGTGCAGTTGGTATTGCCGGCGCAGACGCGTCGACCATTGTCCGACTGCGAGTTGCGTCCAGCCGGCGTCGGCGTTACCTGCAGGGGCAGATTATCGAACTGATGACCGTCAACCCCGGCGCTGAAGGCCTGGTCGATCATCGAGGCAGGAATGGCATGCATCGGATACTGGTAGCCCGGACGGAAATGCACCCCCAGATAGCTTTGATCGGCGACATTGGCGGAGACACCGATTTCGCCCTCGGCCAGCTCGTAATAGGGCATCAGGTCGTCGTAGCCAATCGGCCAGTCCATGCCCACGCCATAGAGCGTGTTGATCCTGAAATCGTTGGGCAGCAGGCGCAGGGCGGTGCCCATCCAGTGCCACATGGTGCCACCGCCAAGCCGCTCATAGGTGCTGGTGAAGGCCAGCGGCCCCTTTTGCACCAGATAGCTGGTTTGCGGGTTCTGCCAGCCATTGATCAGATCGGCAATGGTCGCCCGGGGCGCGTTCTGTTGGGCCGGATCAAGGGCGTCATGCTGTGGTGGGTAGGGCGACTCCGGGGTTTTCAGGGTGCTGGTGTAGAAGGTTTCCATGAATTGGGTACGGTTTGGCGGAATCGCCGGACCCGCTTCCAGTACCAGCACCTTGAGATTGGCCAGGCCCAGTTGGTAGGCGGCAATACTGCCGGCCAGTCCGGCCCCGACGATGATCACATCTGCCTGATGGGTGCTCATGATGGTTTACCTCCCTGTATGCCGACAAAGGCCGACAATGGCGGCGGTTCGCTGGCCCAGTAACCGAAGTGCAGTTGGCTGTAACCCATGGGATGGGCCTGGGCTATCCGCCAGGCCCAGCTTTCCTTGTAGGCCTGATCCGAGACTACCCGTTGGCTGCCCTGGGCTACACCATTGAGGTCGTAGGGTTGGTACCAGACGCCCAGCAGCCAGAGTTTCATCAGGGAGCGTGCGCCCTGCGCGGTTTGACTGCTGGTGTCAGCCAGCAGGCTGGCGGCAATCTGATCCGGGGTCTGACCGGCGGCCTTGGCACCGCGATACTGGGACAGCAAGGCGTTGAAGGCGGCGCTGCCCATGCCGGTTTCGCACACCTGCAAAAATACCGGGGGCAAGCCGATGGGGTCGATTTCCGGGGCTAGTTTGTCCTCCGGGATGCCGGTCAGGGCGGAGGACATGGCATTGAAATCCTGTTGGTTTGAATCCGTCATGGCGTCACTCCTTGGCACCGGTGGATTGGGCACGTTCCAGCAGAAAGGTAAAGTCGGCAAAGCTGGTGCGCGGCGACTCGGTAACCTTGGTGGTGGCATTGTTATGGCATTCCATACAGCTGGACGAGGCCTGGGGTACGCTGCCCTGGATATAGGTCTCCAGCGTCGTGTTGGCGAGAAAATTGGGTGCGGGTGTACCCAGCGGATTGGTTGGTGAGGGGCTGATACAGTCGGCGGCCGGGTCGGTCGGCCACTGGGTACTGATCAATTGATAGTTGGCCCATACCGAGTTCGGATTGACCGCTTGCAGGCTGGCCTGAAAGGACTGGTTGAGCTGGTGGGTGGCGGCCGTCAGCGGAATTTCACGGACGATCTGCGAAGGCGTAGCCCTCTGCTCGGGGTTCCAGGGCCGGGGTGGCGGTTCGTTTACCGGGCGATCGGTGGCATTGGCGTCATAGAACAGGAAAGGTCCCTTGCGCTGATCCGCTGGGGTGGTCTGTTCCGGCACGTTGCGTACATGCTCGAAGGTAGACCAGACCCACTGCGGGGCATTCTCGGTCTTGTGCACTATGTGCAGGCCGACCAGGCCCATGGGCTGGAGTGAGCAGGAGGCCGGCAGAATCGGGCCCTTGTCCGGATCATCATTGGCCGGGGTATAGACCAGTGCCTTGACGCTGTGAAAGTCACTCGGATCATCACCGTTGCCCAGCACTTTCCAGGCCGATTTGACCATGATGGCGCCAACCGGCCCCTGGTTATTGCCGCACTCGAAGGCTATCCGGTTGTTGCTGTTGGCCAGGAACTGCTGCTGCCCCTGCTGGCTGTACAGCCCGTTGTTGACGATGCTGTCGAACATGCTGCGGTTGACCACAATGTCGTTGCGGGTATAAACCCCGTTCTGGTCGACCAGTGGCCCGGTTTCAAAGGGCTGGATAAATTCATCCAGTACATCCGGGACCTTGCCCATTTGCTGGATCAACCGGCCCTCACCGAGATTCTCGCACGCCGCGGGCAGGCTCACGGGGCTGTCCCAGGCGGCAGGGGTCTGTCCCTGAGGCAAGAAGATCTGGTAACTCTCCTTCCAGCTTTCCCAGACCGTGGCCGCATCCTGCTGGCCTATGGTCTGACTGGTGTCAGGCTGACCATCGGGTAGCACCGGCCAGTTCAGGGCAACAAAGGTTTGCCAGGACAACAGGTCAAAGTCGGCCTGCAGGCTCTCCAGGGTGACGGGGCTGGTGACGGTGACATCGTGGGGTATCTGGGGTGACAGAGCGGGTAATGCGTCTGCTGTGGCTATCACGGGCAATAGCGCACCCAGGCTACCCATCAGGCGTAGGTATCTGCTGTGCATTATTATTCTCCTCGGCACAGGGAGCCGGGGAGACTGTATCCACTATGGACTAATGGCGTGAATCGATCCTGACTCACTTCCGACGGCACAGATCCCTGGCACCCAATGATGAGGGTAGTCGAGGTCTGTGGACTGTCAATGCTGGCACTGTCTGTTGCGGGCGCTCTAGATCCAGTCGATCAGACCGGCAGAACGCTCAGGACGCAAATCCGAGCCGGGTCGGGGTAGTGCCAGCGCACGTTGATATCCCACAAGCGCACGCCGTATTCCCGTTCAGGCTCGGGTTGCTGATAAGCCGGCTTGGGGTCCTGGGCCAGGCATTGTTCAATC
This sequence comes from Halopseudomonas sp. 4NH20-0008, assembly GCF_057548395.1. NCBI lineage: Bacteria > Pseudomonadati > Pseudomonadota > Gammaproteobacteria > Pseudomonadales > Pseudomonadaceae > Halopseudomonas > Halopseudomonas sp. 4NH20-0008. The sequence goes on along the minus strand of NZ_BAAJMD010000002.1, from coordinate 101,465 downwards.
AGCGCAACCACCGGTTGCTGAAGACGCAGGGCCTGAGCCTGGGCCTGTTGCAGGGCCGTGTCTGTCCAGCTTACCGGCAGCAGCGCTGGTGCGCTCTCGGCCAGGGCGTTATGAGCGTTTGGCAGGCTATCGGCGTAGGGGACATAAGGTTTGATATCGAGAATCGGGGTGCCATCGAGCAGATCGATACCGGAAATCAGCAGGCGTCCGGTTTCAACGGCATCCAGCTTGACCACCGACTGGCCGATCGGATTGGGTCTGTGCGTCGAGCGACTGGCAAACACACCGATGCGCTGGTTGCCACCCAAGCGTGGCGGGCGTACGCGCAGGTGCTCCGGGCCACTGCTGGCAGCATGGAAGACAAACAGCAACCAGAGATGGGATACCCCCTGCAGGCCTTCAACCGCCTGGGGCTGGTCATAGGGCGGATAGAGCTCGATCCAGCCGCGTGCCGCCGGGGCCAGACTGGGTTGGCGCGGGATGGCGAACTTTTCAGTAAAACAGGAATGCACCACCCCCAGGGTTTCAAAGGTTACCTTGCTTGATCCCGGGGGCATGGCTTCAGACGGCCTGCAAAGGGGGAATCGACTCGGGGTGGTCGGTAATCACGAAGTGGCTGCCGCCGGCAATTTCTATAACCTGCAGATTTTCCGCCTGTTGTGCGCTGGACAGCATGGCCTGGAATTGCAACACCCTGTCCTTGTCGGGTACCAGCACGGCGCCATATTTGACGAAGCGATAGATGTCAGTACCGGTCTGCTCCATCCACTGTTTCATGTCGTGCATATTGGCGAGCATGACGGCACAGGTTTTCGGGTTGAAGGGAAAGCCCATGATCAACTCGCGTTTGCGCGGGTTGTCCAGCGGCCCCCAGATTGCACGGTTACGCTCGTTGATCGGGCTGGACTGCCAGAGCGGCAGCAGAAAGGGCAGCAACCAGCGCACTATGCCGGGCAAAGGGGCATAGGGCTTGGCCTGCGGCAGCAGCGGCGCCTCAAGTATGACTTCGACATGCTCAAACAAGGCTGGTTGCTGGCGCGCGGCCTCAAGGGTCACGGCGCCGCCGCGCGAGTGGCCATGCACGCGCACCGATTGGGTGCTGACCAGGTTGCTGAGAGCCTGATTAAGCGCCTCGGCGTCATGCGCGATGGTGCCGGGTCGGGCCTTGGGCGTTTTTATCCAGGCGGCGCGGGTGAAGCGGGGATGTTCGACCGGAATATGATAATCGGCACTGGTCAGCATGATCAGCTCGATCGAGGGGTCGGCATAGAACTCGGTAAAGTACAGAAAGTTTTCCATGAACCCAGGCATGACCACGACGGTACGGGTAGGGTTACTGGCATGACGTCGGGCGATGCAGGTCTGTCCGACCTGATATAACTCACCCGAGAAGGGTTGGGCCTGCTGTTGCGGCGATTCCTTGCGCAACAGGAAGCGGCGCAGTGAAAACACCACCAGCACCACCAGACCAATAAGACCAATCAGCGATTCCATCTGAACTCCAGGTTGTCAAAACAGGTGCAAAACAGCGCACAGCATACCCCAAGCGTATGCTGGAAACGCCACCCGGAAGGGGGATGGGCCTGTCTACCGGGTTGGGAAATTATTAGAAAAGATGTATGTCAGGCTGACATCACTCGCCGTCGTAGATCCAGACGCGACCGGCACTCAGGCTGTAACTGGCGTCGGCCAGCTCATTGCTGGTCTGATTCACCTTCAGGGTACCTTCGATCCAGATCGGCTGGTACAGGTCGGTGATGGCAAAGCCTGTGGGGTAGTCGACCAGCACGATCTGGTTCGGTGGCGGTGGTGGCACATGAATGCAGGCGCCGCCGTAGGGCACCAGAAAAAACTGGGTGTACAGGCCCTGCTCGTTGCTTTCCAGCGGCACAGGGAAGCCAGCCAGCCGAGCATTCAGACCATCCATCGCGGCAACAACCCGGGTCGAGTACATGACCTCAGGCAGCGACTTGTCGCGTTGACGCAGGCTTTGGGTAAAATCGCCAGGCGTCTCTTCGCCCCAGTCATGACCAATCTCGGGCATGTCGATCAGGGCTTGCAGATCGTCGTCGGGCAAGAGTTCAAGCCAATCAAGAACCCGCAATTCAGCCTGGGCCAGCAGTGGCAGGCATAACAGAAGAGCCATAAGCAGGCGCATTGAGGTATCCATTGGTCGGCGGCAAGTATCTGATCTGACAATCGAGCGTGTTGAAGTTTCCATTGCGGGTACTTGGTCAAATCGCCAGCTTGGACAGCAGTGGGTCTGGCAGATCAATGCCCGACTGCGGTCAGCAACTGCTGCACCTCATTGATACGCGCGGCCAGACTCTGTGCATCAGTACAGCGCAGGGTAACATGGCCTACCTTGCGCCCGACCTTGAAGGCTTTACCGTAGTGGTGCAGGTGACAATCCGCTATGGCAGTGATCCGCTCCACAGGCGGTACTTCGCCAATAAAGTTCAGCATCGCGCTTTCGCCAACCTTGGCAGTTGAGCCCAGCGGCAGGCCGGCAATCGCACGCAGGTGGTTTTCAAACTGGCTGCACTCGGCGCCTTCAATGGTCCAGTGCCCGGAGTTGTGTACCCGTGGCGCAATTTCATTGGCTTTCAGACCGCCATCTACCTCAAAAAACTCGAAGGCCAGCACGCCGACGTAATCGAGCTTGTCCAGCACCCGGCTGACATAGTCCTCGGCCAGCGCCTGCAGCGGATGATCGGTGCTGGCAACGGACAGACTCAGCACGCCATTCACGTGTGTGTTGTGCACCAGCGGATAGAAGCGGGTTTCACCATCGCGGGCGCGTACTGCAATCAGCGACACCTCGCCAGTGAAGGGTACAAAGCCTTCGAGAATGCAGGGCACGCTGCCCAGTTCGGCAAAGGCCTCATGCACATCCTCGGGGTGCCGCAGGACCTTCTGGCCCTTGCCGTCGTAGCCCAGGGTACGGGTCTTCATCACCGCAGGCAGGCCGATACGCTTGACGGCTGCTTCGAGGTTGTCCTGGGACTGAATATCGGCAAATTCCGGGGTGGGGATGCCAAGATCCTGAAACATCGACTTTTCAAACCAGCGATCACGGGCTATACGCAGTGACTCGGCGTTGGGAAACACCGGTACGAACTGTGACAGGAAGGCCACTGTATCGGCGGGTACGCTTTCAAACTCGAAGGTCACCACGTCGGCTTCGTCTGCCAATTGGCGCAGGTGATCGCGATCACTGTAATCGGCGCGGATATGTTCACCCAGGGCTTGGGCACAGGCGTCCGGTGCCGGGTCGAGAAAGGCAAAATGCTGGCCTAGCGGGGTGCCAGCCAAGGCCAGCATGCGTCCGAGTTGTCCACCACCGATGACACCGATCTTCATGCTATTTTCCTCAGGCTTGGCGCGGATCGGGATTATCCAGCACGGTCTCGGTCTGCTGCTTACGGAAGGCTTCAAGCGCGGTATGGAACTGCGGGTGCTTACCGCCAAGAATACTGGCCGAGAGCAGCGCGGCATTGATGGCGCCGGCTTTGCCGATGGCCAGGGTAGCAACCGGCACACCCGCAGGCATCTGTACGATCGACAGCAGCGAATCGACGCCTGACAGCATCGAGGATTGCACCGGCACGCCGAGTACCGGCAAATGGGTCTTGGCGGCACACATGCCCGGCAGATGCGCGGCGCCACCCGCACCAGCGATGATCACTTCGATACCGCGGCCAGCGGCTTCAGCCGCGTACTGGAACAGCAGGTCCGGGGTCCGGTGGGCGGACACGACCTTGACCTCATGGGGAATGCCCAGCTGTTCGAGCATGTCAGCCGTGTGGCTAAGAGTGGACCAATCCGACTTGGAGCCCATGATCACGCCAACCAATGCGGTCATCGTTCGCTGCCTCGCTCAAATAGCCCGCCTGAAGCGGACTGAAAGGAAAAGCCGGACATTATGAAGCTACAAGCTACAAGCTACAAGCTACAAGCTACACCGCGATAGCTGTGGTTGAGGAGGGAGCCGTATTTGGCACGTATTGGCTTGAGGCTGAAGGCTTAAAGCTGGAAGCAGCACCTGCTAGCCCTGATTTACTGCGTTAAAGCAACAATTCTGTGTTGACAGCGACTGCTCCAGCCCCAGACTGATGCCGCTTGCCGCTTGCCGCTTGCCGCTTGCCGCTTGCCGCTTGCCGCTTGCCGCTTAGAACTTCTCCGCCCGCAACACCTCGACCTGACTCAGATAACAGACCATTGCATAATTGTCGTAGTAGCGTTCCTGGAAGTGTCGGGCAATACGCTCGGCCAGGTCGTTGCTGCAAATGATTTCCACGCGGATATTGCCGTCGTTGTCCCAACCGGCGCTGCGAATACCGCGGGTGCCGCTACCCCGTGCGTCGGACAGGGTCCAACCGGGCGCGCCGAGCTGCTCCAGATCCTTGACTAGTCGGTTCTCCAGAGCCGCTTCACAGATCAGCGTCAGCAAGGTTCGTATTGGGTGGGTCATGTTGGGCTCCTCAGGCGGCCAGCCATTCAGCGAAAGACAGGTACAAGGGTATACCCACCAGTATATTGAACGGGAAGGTAATGCCCAGCGAGGCGGTCAAGGATAGCGCCGGGTTGGCCTCCGGTAGCGCCAGACGCATGGCCGCAGGCACGGCGATATAGGAGCCGCTGGCGCCAAGGGTGGCCAATACCGTGATACCGCCTACCGACAGTCCCATGGTGTGACCGAGCAGGGCGCCGGTCAGCGCGCCGATCAGCGGGAAGATAAGCGCGAAGGCGATCAGACGCATGCCGGTGGTGCGCAGGCTGCCCAGGTGCCGCGACGCGATCAGACCCATTTCCAATAGAAAGAAGGCCAGTACCGGCTTGAACATGCTGGTATACAACGGTTCCAGCGGCGCAATGGCCTCCTTGCCCGCCAGCAGGCCGATAATCAGGCCGCCGAGCAGCAGCATGATGCTCTTGCCCAGGAATACCTCATGGCTGAGGGCTTTCCAGTCGGTATCGCGGCGTACACCCTTGGCCAGCAGGATGCCGACGATGATGGCGGGTACCTCGAGCACCGCGACAAACAGCGGCATATAACTTTCAAAAACGATATCACGGGCCAGTAGATAGGCGATGACGACCGCAAAGGTACCCGCGCTGACCGAGCCGTAGTGCGCCGCAATACTGGCAGCGTCTACCCGTCGGAAGCGCAGTGCGCGCAACAGCGGAAAGGCCATCAGTGGTAGCGCAATACCCATCGCCAGCACCAGCAGTGTTTGTCCCAGCAGCGCCGTACTGGCCTGCGCTGCCAGCTCAACGCCGCCATGCAAGCCGATGGCCAGCAAGAGGACGATCGACAGCGTCTCGTATAGCGCTGGCGGCAGTTTCAGTTCGCTCTTTAGCAGCCCGGCAATCAGGCCGAATACAAAAAACAGTACAACAGGATCCAGACCCATGCTTTCCCTCCGGGAAAGCAGCCTCAAGCTGAAAGCCTCAAGCTGTAAGCAACCCAGTGTCAGCATTCAGACCGAAACCAGTCAGATACTGCATGGGGCTTGCAGCTTGTAGCTTGCGACTTGCAGCTGCTTCACTCTATTTCAATAAGGATCTCGCCCGGATTGACCCGGTCACCCTTGGCCACATTGACGGCCTTGACCGTGCCGTCAATCGCTGCCTGGATTTCGCTTTCCATCTTCATGGCTTCACTGACCAGTACGCCTTGACCGGCCTTGACCACATCGCCGACCGCGACCAGCACATCAACCACGTTGCCGGGCATGCTGGTGGTTACGTGGCCAGGTTTGCTGGCCTGCTTGCGCTGGCTGCCGCCGCTGCTGCTGAAGGAATTCAGTGGTTCGAATACCGCTTCTTCGGGCATGCCATCCAGACTCAGGTAGAAGTGCCGCTTGCCATCACCCTTGACGCTGACACCGGTAATATCAACCCGGTAACTTTCACCATGCACATCGATGACAAACTCGGTAGGCGCCCCGTCGCTTGCGGTCGGCCTGGCAGTGGCGCCGGCAATGGGTAGCAGAGCCTCAGGCTTGAGGGTTCCGGCGGCGCGCTCTTCGAGAAACTTGCGGCCAATATCCGGGAACATCGCATAGGTAAGGACATCTTCATCGGACTGCGCGAGGCTGCCAACCTCGGCCTTGAGCTTGTCCATTTCCGGTTTGATCAGGTCGGCTGGACGTACGTCGATTACGTCTTCATTACCAATGGCGCGGCGTTGCAGCTCGGCATCCACCTCGCCCGGCGCCTGGCCATAACGGCCCTGCAAATAGAGCTTGACCTCGTTGGTGATGGTCTTGTAACGCTCACCAGCGAGGACGTTAAAGACCGCCTGGGTGCCAACAATCTGCGATGTTGGCGTAACCAGCGGTGGAAAGCCCAGATCAGCGCGCACCCGCGGGATCTCTTCAAAGACTTCCTGAATGCGGTCCAGCGCGTTCTGCTCCTTGAGCTGATTGGCCAGGTTGGACATCATGCCGCCCGGGACCTGGTTAACCTGCACGCGGGTGTCCACGCCGGTGAACTCGCTTTCGAACTGATGGTACTTCTTGCGTACAGCATGGAAATACAGGCCGATCTCTTGCAGTAATGCCAGGTCGAGGCCCGTGTCGTAGGGCGTGCCGCGTAGGGCCGCAACCATGGATTCAGTACCAGGATGACTGGTGCCCCAGGCCATGCTGGAAATGGCGGTATCAATATGGTCTGCGCCGGCTTCGATGGCCTTGATCTGGCACATGGCGGCCATGCCCGCGGTATCGTGCGAGTGAATAAAGACCGGCAGGCTCAGTTCGGCCTTTAGCGCGGTGACCAGCTCGGCGGTGGCGAAGGGGGTCAGCAGGCCCGCCATATCCTTGATCGCGACCGAATCGATACCCATATCGGCCATGGCCTTGGCTTGTGCTACATAGCCTTTGACCGTGTGCACCGGGCTGGTGGTATAGGCCAGTGTGCCTTGGGCATGTTTACCCGCTGCTTTTACTGCCTGAATTGAGGTCTCGAGATTACGTACATCGTTCATGGCATCGAAAATACGATATACATCGATGCCGTTAGCAGCAGTTTTGGCGACAAAGGCCTTTACTACATCGTCGCTGTAATGCCGGTAGCCGAGTAGGTTCTGACCACGCAGCAGCATTTGCAGGCGAGTATTAGGCAGGGCTTCGCGCAGTTGGCGCAAACGCTCCCAAGGGTCTTCCTTGAGAAAACGGATGCACGCATCAAAGGTGGCGCCGCCCCAGACTTCCAGCGACCAGTAACCGACCTGATCCAGCTTCGGGCAGATCGGTAGCATGTCTTCGGTGCGCATGCGCGTGGCCAGCAATGATTGATGGGCATCGCGCAGGATGGTATCGGTAACGGTAATCTTGCGTGTGGTGCTCATTTCTCTATCTCCTGATGAGCTGGAAGCCTGAAGCTGGGAGTCGCTTGCGCGCGGACTGCTTGCAGCTTGAAGCTTGCGGCTTATAGCTGATTTTAAAGTCCCGCATGTGCGGCGATGGCTGTGGCAATCGCCAGGGCCAATTCTTCGGGTTTGCGTTTGACTGAGTAGCGCGTCAGTTCTGGGTGCGCCTCGACAAAGCTGGTGTCGAATACGCCGCTGCGGAATTCGCCGTTACGCAGAATTTCCTGGTAATAGGCGGTGGTGGTTTTCACCCCCTGCAAACGCATATCGTCCAGTGCGCGCAAGCCGCGGTCCAGTGCTTCTTCCCAGGTCAGCGCCCAGACAATCAGCTTCAGACACATGGAATCGTAGTAGGGCGGAATGCTGTAGCCGGTATAGATCGCCGTATCCACGCGCACACCGGGGCCGCCGGGGGCGTAATAGCGGGTGATCTTGCCAAAGGACGGCAGAAAATCGTTCTTCGGATCCTCGGCATTGATGCGGAACTGGATGGCAAAACCGCGATGCTGGATATCCTCCTGCTTGATAGACAGGGGTAAACCTGACGCGATACGAATCTGCTCGCGGACAATATCGATACCGGTGATCTGCTCGGTGATGGTGTGCTCCACCTGGACGCGGGTGTTCATTTCCATGAAATACACCTCACCCTCGGCGAGCAGGAATTCCACGGTACCGGCGTTCTCGTACCCGACAGCCTGCGCTGCGCGCACCGCCAGATCGCCGATATAGGCGCGCTGTTCCGGGGTCAGCTGCGGGCTGGGGGCAATCTCGATCAGCTTCTGGTTGCGACGTTGAATCGAGCAATCACGCTCGAAAAGATGTACGGTATTGCCCTGGCTGTCAGCCAGAATCTGCGCTTCGATATGCTTGGGGTTGACGATGCATTTTTCCAGAAACACGTCAGCACTGCCGAAGGCCTTGGTCGCCTCGGAAATCACCCGCGGCCAGGCCTGTTCCAGTTCCGCGAGACTGTTACAGCGGCGAATACCGCGGCCACCGCCACCCGAGGTCGCCTTGAGCATCACTGGATAGCCCACCCGCTCGGCTTCCTTCAGCGCCTCTTGCAGATCGGCCAGGTTGCCCTCGGTGCCGGGGGTGACCGGTACACCGGCCTTGATCATGCTGCGCCTGGCCTCGGTCTTGTCACCCATGCGGCGAATGACTTCTGCCGATGGACCAATGAATTTCACCCCGCGTTCGGCGCAGATCTCTGCCAGTTCGGCGTTTTCAGACAGAAAACCGTAGCCGGGATGCAATGCGTCACAGCCGGTCTCGACCGCCAGGTTGACCAGTTGTCGAGCGTTCAGATAACCGGCCAGCGGTTCGCTGCCGAGACTGTAGGCCTCGTCTGCACGTTTGACGTGCAGCGCGTAACGATCGGCTTCGGAGTAGATGGCCACCGAGCGAATGCCCATTTCCGCGCAAGCGCGGACGATACGAACGGCAATTTCACCGCGGTTGGCGATAAGGATTTTCTTGATCACGTGCCTTGTCCTCCTAGTGATCGGTGCAATCGCACAGTAGGCCGCATACAGGCAGAAGTGAAATGAATAGTTTTTTGTTTAAACATAAGCTATTACTTATACAATACTGCAACCCAGCGCCAATAGCGGGATTAAGATGCTTTTCGCGCCGTGCTTGCAGCCTGAAATAGCCCTTTTTCTATCTGTGTTACCCATGAGGATAGACCAGCATGCGACGTTCGTTGCAGCGTATGACCTTTCGCCAGTTGCAGGTGTTCAGCGCAGTGTGCGATCACTTGTCGTACAGCCGCGCAGCGGAAGAGATGGCCTTGACCCAGCCGGCTGTCAGTCAGCAGATCCGCCAATTGGAAGAGATGGTTGGGCAGTCTCTGTTCGAGTATGTCGGTAAGAAGCTTTACTTGACCGAGGCCGGGGTCAACCTGCAACAGGCCGGCACGGACCTGTTTGCCCGGCTGGACAGCCTAGATATGAGTCTGTCGCGGATACAGGGCAATTTGCAGGGTGAGTTGCGCCTTGCTGTCGTTAGCAGTATTCAATACCTCACGCCCCACCTGTTGGCAGACTTCAGGCAGCGCTTTCCGGGTATCAGTTTCCGCCTTGAGGTTACCCGCCGTTCACAGGTGATTCAGCGCTTGCAGGATAACCGCGACGATGTGGTGTTAATGGCGCTAGTGCCGGAAGACCAGGCGCTGGAGTTTTTCCCCTTCCTGAATAATCCCATCATTGCCGTTGCGGCCCCGGACCATACCTTGGCGGGTCAGTGCCGTTTACCCCTGAGCGCACTTGAGCCGGTGGCGGTGTTGCAACGCGAGTCTGGTTCGGGAACCCGCAAGGCGACGGACGAGTTTTTGCAGAACAAGCGTGTGCACCTGCAGCAGGTCATGCAGATGGGATCAGGCGAAAGCATGGTACAGGGTGCGGTAGCCGGACTGGGCGTGGCATTGGTCACCGAGCATGCTGCCGCGGCGTACCTGCGCAATGGCGAGTTGGTCAAGCTCGATTTCAGTGAGCTGCCGTTGTACCGCAGCTGGTGCGCAGTGCATGCCCGCGGCAAGCGGCTGAGCCCGGTAGCCCAGGCGTTCCTGAGCTATCTTCGCGATGAGCGTGCACTGATCAAATCCATTGCTGCGCGCTTTGTCGCCTAATGCAGCGGCTTATGCTGGCCCAGTAGCTCCGGGAAGTCGCAGAACTGGGCTTGCAATGCCTGGCTCTCGCGGTAGTCTTCAATGGCACGTCGAAAGGCCATACGTTTGCGCTCTTCCATTTGCCGGCGTTGTTTGCGTGGGTTGTTACTGTCTTCACTCAGACCAGTTTCATAGTCCATGCTGACGTCCTCAGGGTTGAACCAACAGGTCACTAGCTTGCGGCGTTAATGATGATCTAAGGGTGACAGGCAGATGAAGACTTGGTGACGGCTTGCCGTTGCACGGTGCTTTGCAGGGCGCCGGTTCTGACGCACAATCGATTTCGCGAGAAGACGATCTAATTGGAGCGGTTGATGGAACAACGCGGCACGTTGCAAAGCTGGAATGATGACAAAGGCTTTGGCTTTATTCAGCCTGAAGATGGCAGCGAACGGGTCTTTGTGCATATTTCGGTGATGCGTGGTGATGCCAGACCCAGCCAGGGTGACCCTGTTCTGTATCTGTCTGCTGTCAACGAGCAGGGACGGCTTAGAGCCACGCATATGCGCAGCGAGGGCTTGAGCATCGACCGCCCGGCGATTCGCCGCAAACCCCGGGAGTCCAGCCGCCGCAAGGCTGAAAAACCGACCCGCTCAGCCGTCAGGCGACGCCAGCACGGGGCGGGGATACAGCATGCCTGGCCCAAGCTCCTGGTGTGGTTGGCACTCTGCTGTTTGCCCCTGGTGGGTACCTTGACGCTTTACAGTCAACAGGGCTGGCTGCTGGCTCTGGCGCTGTATCCTGCCGTCAGCCTCTGGAGCTTTATTCTTTACCGTGGGGACAAGCAGCGGGCGCAGCAATCACGGCAGCGCACCCCGGAGAATCTGTTGCACCTGTCGGAGTTACTCGGAGGTTGGCCCGGGGCGCTAATTGCCCAGCAGGTCTATCGGCACAAGACCCGCAAGGCGGCTTATCAGAGTGTGTTCTGGCTGATCGTCGTCGCCCATCAGCTGTTCTGGATTGATTGGCTGTTGCTGGATGGGCAATATCTGGGGTGGTTGCTCGTTTAGACTGCTACACCCAGTTCACGCAGATAATCGTCGTAGCTGCCTTTGAAATCGGTAATGCCATTGTCGGACAGCTCAATGATGCGCGTCGCCAGCGAGCTGACGAACTCGCGGTCGTGGCTGACGAAGATCAGCGTACCGGGGTAGTTTTCCAGGGCCAGGTTCAGCGCCTCAATGGACTCCATATCCAGGTGGTTGGTCGGTTCATCCATGATCATCACATTGGCTTTCTGCAGGATCAGCTTGCCAAACAGCATGCGGCCCTGCTCACCACCGGAGATCACCTTGACCGACTTGAGGATGTCGTCGTTGGAGAACAGCATGCGCCCGAGGGTACCGCGCACCAGCTGTTCGCCACCGGTAGTCCACTGGGACATCCAGTCGAACAACGTCCAGTCGTTCTTGAAATCGTCAGCATGTTCCTGGGCAAAATAGCCAATATCGGCGCTTTCGGCCCACTTGACCGAGCCACTGAGCGGCTGCATCTCGTTCACCAGGGTGCGCAGCAGGGTGGTCTTGCCGATACCGTTGGGACCAATGATGGCCACGCGTTCACCCGCCTCGATCTGCAGGCTGAAATTCTTGAACAGGGTTTCGCCATCAAAGCCTTGGCTGACGTTTTCCAGAATAACCGCCTGGCGATGCAGCTTCTTGGTCTGCTCAAAGCGGATAAAGGGGCTTACGCGGCTTGAGGGTTTGACCTCGTCGAGCTGGATCTTGTCGATCTGCTTGGCCCGGCTGGTGGCCTGTTTGGCCTTGGAGGCGTTGGCCGAAAAGCGGCTGACAAAGGTCTGCAGCTCGGCGATCTGGGCCTTTTTCTTGGCATTGTCCGACAGCAGGCGTTCGCGCGCCTGGGTGGCAGCCATCATGTATTCGTCGTAGTTGCCGGGGAACAGACGCAGTTCGCCGTAATCCAGGTCGGCCATATGGGTACAGACACTGTTGAGAAAGTGCCGATCGTGGGAAATGATAATCATGGTGCTGTTGCGCGTGGTCAGAATGCTTTCCAGCCAGCGGATGGTGTTGATATCCAGGTGGTTGGTTGGCTCGTCGAGCAGCAGTACTTCAGGATCGGAAAACAACGCCTGGGCCAGCAATACGCGCAGCTTCCAGCCGGGAGCCACTTCGCTCATCGGGCCGTAGTGCTGCTCCAGTGGAATACCCAGACCCAGCAACAATTCGCCAGCCCGTGATTCGGCGGTGTAGCCATCGAGTTCGGCGAATTCGGTTTCCAGTTCGGCGACCTTCATCCCGTCTTCTTCGCTCATTTCCGGCAGCGAATAGATGCGATCACGCTCGGCATGCACCTTCCACAGCTCTTCATGACCCATGATCACGGTATTCAGCACACTGTGGTTTTCATAGGCAAATTGATCCTGGCGCAGCTTGCCCAGTCGCACATTCGGCTCGAGCATGACCTGGCCGGCCGAGGGCTCAAGATCGCCACCGAGAATTTTCATGAAAGTGGATTTGCCACAGCCGTTGGCGCCGATCAGACCATAGCGGTTGCCGCCGCCAAACTTCACGGAGACGTTTTCGAATAACGGCTTGGCGCCGAATTGCATGGTGATATTGGCTGTGGAGATCAAGGTGAAGCCCTGCGCAAAAGAGAAAAGGCCAGCGCGCGGCGTCACTCAAGGCCACGCGCAGCGGGCGCGCATTGTACTGATTTAAGCGCTGCAGTGACAGCGCTGGTCGTCGGACGGTCGTGGGCGAGCCGCTTCAGGACAGCGATTCAACCCGGTTGCGACCCATCTGCTTGGCCCGGTACATGGCCTGATCCGCGTTACTGATCAGGCTGTTGATGGTGCCGTCCGATTCAGTACGCAGGCTGTGCAGCCCGATACTCACCGTGACCTGCAGTGGCTGACCCTTGTCAGTGACAAAGTGCGCCGCTTCTATGCTTTGGCGCAGGTGTTCAGCCAGGGCTTTGGCGCCTTGCAGATCGGTGTCCGGCAGGATCACCAGAAACTCCTCACCACCTATGCGCCCCGCCAGATCCTGCATGCGCAGGCGATCACTGATGCAGTTGGACATGGTGCGCAGTACCGCGTCGCCGGATTGATGACCGTAGTTGTCGTTGATGGCTTTGAAGTGATCTATGTCGATCATCATCAGGGTCAGTGGTGTGGCATTGCGCTGGGTCTGTGCGAGCATGCGACCCAGGCCATCAAGACAGGCTCGGCGGTTCGGCAGGCCGGTCAGTTCGTCATGCATGGCCAGCTGTCGGTTGCGTTCATCCGCGCGCTCCTTGGTCATCAGAATCAGCCCCATGCTGCCGAGAATCAGTGCCAGGTTGGAGTTGACGAAGGTCAGGGTCTGAACGGTACTCGCGCTGCTCATAACCATGCCAAGATCCATGCCCAGCAGGGCAGAGACCAGGCGGTGCGACAAGGTGCCGATCATCAGCAGCAAGCCGAGAAAGACAAAATACTGCCCGCGCCCAGTGGTCCTGCTGCGCCCAAGCAGAACGATGATCAGCAGCAACAGGCTTTGCAGCATCAGGATCAGGCTGTTGGCAATGGTTCGGTAAATCTGCGCATCCATCAGGGCAATAAACAACGGGGGTGCCACCAGCACCGGCCACCAGATCAGCCAGCGTGGCAGTTGACGCTGTTGAAACTGCAGCAGCCCTTCGGAAAACAGGGCATAGACACTGACCAGCAGTGTATTGGCCAGCACGATAGTCAAGTAATCGCTGAACTCGCCACGCAACATGAACAGACCATGCGCCAAGGTATTCAGACCCAACGCCAGAGCCCAGAAGCCGGTTCCGTCGCGGTTTTGCGGTCGCCAGACGGCCCCTAGGCACAGGGTCATGGCCAGGCTCACGGTTGTCACCATCAGCAGCATGGTTGGAATATCGGCGAACATTAGTGTGACAATCCTTGATCAATCTGGCGGGATACCTCGGCCAAGCATACTCAAAAGCGGCGAAGGCATGAATAAAGTGCGCGCTTTTGTGATCAGACTGTTACTTTTTTCCGTCTGGGGCCTGCCATTACGCTATCAGTCTGACTAAAATCGGTTCTAAATAGTATTTGATTGGCAATGAGCCGCACGGAGATGAGATGGCAGAGACGGCCTTACAGCATGGTTTTATAGCGCAACGGAACAGGCGTTTGTTTTGACGCCGCTGCTGCTGGTAACCAGTCCGCCTCTCAGTGTGCCTGCTGGAAAACTGCTTGAACGCTATTTCCCCGGTAGCACCCTGCTGGTCTGGGATCCCGGTTGCCCGCAGGACAAGCTCCGGGTGCACCGCCGCATCATGGCCGGTAGCTGGGGGTTGAGCCTGTCGTTCTATAACGACTACATTTTTAGCGCAGCAGAGCTGGCCCATCTTGGCTGTGTTCTGAATATTCATCCGGCGTTGCCAAGCCTGCGCGGGCGCGGCTACGACACCTTGCCGCTGATCCACCGGCACACACATTTCGGCGTGACCCTGCACCTGGTTGAGGAGCAGATCGATACCGGCAAGATTGTCGAGGTAGAGCGCAGACCGATGCCTGATGCGCTGGAATACTCCGATTTCCGAACGCTGACCCAGCAGCTCAGTCTGAGCATGCTGGAAAGCCTGTTGCAGCGCTGTCAGACACGCCCTGTTGCTGAGTTGTCGGGGTACTGGATCAGTCGAGCGCAGAGTTGTGAGGCGCGCTGGTCAGGGTGTTTTCTCAGTTCGCAGGGGCTCTCGGTGTTGCTGCGGGGCCTGTCGGAAGCAGAGCCGAATCACCCGATTCTCGAGCAATTGCCTGAGCATCTGCTACCGCAGCCGGCCTGACGCACCATCAGTCCCGATAGAACACCTGCACCAGATGCCAGCCAAAGCTGCTTTTGACCGGTCCGTGGACCACCTTTAGGGGTTTTTTGAACACAATCTGGTCAATCGCCCGGACAAGTTGGCCGGGCTTGATCTCGCCGAGATCACCGCCGCGCTTTTTAGATGGGCAGGTAGAGAATTTCTTTGCCAGCACGTCAAAGGCTTCTCCGGCGGCCAAACGCTTCTTCAGTGCGTCAGCCTCGGCTTCAGTCTTGACCAGAATATGGCGGGCCATGGCAATCGGCATGGGTGCAGTGTCCTCGGCTCAGTCCGGTGCGTCCGCACTACGCGGCCCGGTCTTGTTGGTAAGGCGTAAGCCGCGCAGGCTGCGTTTGACGCTCTTGAGATGGTTGACCAGCTCCGGACCGCGACGCATGGCCATGCCCATCGCCAGCACATCAATCACCACCAGGTGGGCAATTCGCGATGACAGCGGGGTATAGATGTCGGTGTCCTCAACCACATCAATGGCGATATGAATACGGCCCAGCTCAGCCAGTGGCGTCTGACTCGGACACAGACTGATCAATGTGGCGCCGGTTTCCGCGACCAGAGCTGCCGAGTGCAGCAAATCCTTGGTACGCCCGGTCTGCGAAATGGCTACGGCAACGTCTTCGGGCCCCAGGGTCACCGCCGACATGGCCTGCATATGCGGGTCGGAGTAGGCCGCGGTTGAGACCTGCAAGCGAAAGAACTTGTGTTGGGCATCGCTGGCCACGGCGCCAGAGGCACCAAAACCGTAGAACTCGACCCGGCGGGCGGTGCTCAGGGTCGCAATTGCTTGCTCCAGCGCTGCCGGATCCAGGCGTTCACGCACTTCCATCAGAGTCGCCAAGGTGGTATCGAAAATCTTGTGCGACAACTGATCAACGCTGTCATCTTCGCTGATCGAGAACTGACCAAAGCTGGCACCGGCGGCCAGACTCTGCGCCAGCCGCAGCTTCAGGTCCTGAAAGCCGCTGCAGCCGATGGCGCGGCAGAAGCGCACTATGGTCGGCTCGCTGACGCCGACCTCGCGTGCCAGATCGGCCATGGATGAGTGCATGACCTGAGCAGCATGGGCAAGCACATGTTCGGCAACCTTGAGTTCCGATTTGCGCAGCAACGGGCGGCTGATGACGATATGCTGGAGCAGATTCACTGTGGTGTCATGGTAGTCTGAGGGGCAACGTGGCCCGGTCTTGTAGTTATACTACAAAAGTGCCGATGCTGCCCGAATTGGAGGAGAACAGGGTGTCAGCGCAAAGCAGCATTGTCTGTGACATTGTGGTATTTGGCGGTACCGGTGATCTGGCCATGCGCAAGCTGTTGCCGGCGCTTTACTACCTGCATCGCGATCGTCATCTGCACGCCGATACCCGGGTGCTGGCGTTGGCGCGCGCCCGGCTCGACAGCGACAGTTATCGGCAACAGGTACGTCGGCATATCAGCCAGTATGTAGCCCAGGGCGATTTTGACGAGGTGGTCTGGCAGCAGTTTGCCCAACGCCTGGACTACATGCCGCTGGACGTCAGCCAGCGGGTCGAGTTTCCGCGCTTGGCCAAGGCGCTGGAAGCTGGCGTAGAGCGGGTCAGGGTGTTTTACCTGGCGACTTTTCCTGAATTGTTTGCCGCCACTGCTCGGCATTTGAATGCGGTGGGCCTGGCCAATGAGCGCGCGCGCATCGTGTTGGAAAAGCCCCTGGGTCAGAGTCTGGAGTCGGCGCGTCAGATCAATGATGAAATCGGCAGCGTGTTTGACGAGTCCAAGGTGTTCCGGATTGACCATTATCTGGGCAAGGAGGCGGTCCAGAACCTGCTGGCATTGCGTTTTGGCAATGCCTTGTTCGAGCCACTGTGGCGCAATGCGCATATTGATCATGTGCAGATCAGTGTATTGGAAACCGTCGGGGTCGAGGGCCGTGGTGGTTACTATGACCAGGCCGGTGCGATGCGCGATATGGTTCAGAACCACCTGCTGCAACTGCTCTGCCTGGTCGCCATGGAGGCGCCGGTGCACTTTGAGCCCGAGGCCGTGCGCAATGAGAAGCGCAAGATACTTGAAGCCTTGAGGCCGATCAGCGGCATGGATGTGCAGGACCGCACCGTGCGCGGTCAATATTCCAAAGGTAACCGTGCCGGTGAGGCGTTGCCTGCCTATTACTTTGAAAAAAGCGTCGACCACGATAGTAACACCGAGACCTTTGTCGCCCTGCAGGTTGAGATCGACAACTGGCGTTGGGCGGGTGTGCCCTTCTATCTGCGCACCGGCAAAAGCCTGGCACAGCGCAAGTCGGAGATTGTCATTCAGTTCAAGTCGGTGCCCTACCGGCTGTTCGGTGAAGGCCGTGGCTCGCCCATGCATAACCGACTTGTGATCCGTCTGCAGCCGGACGAAAGTATCAGCCTGTCATTGATGGCCAAATCGCCCGGTCGCGGCATGAGTCTGCAGGAAGTCGAGCTGGATCTGAATTTTGCCGAGGCCTTCAACAAGCGGCGCTGGGATGCCTACGAACGTCTGCTGCTGGACGTGATTGAAGGTGACGCCACGCTGTTCATGCGTCGCGATGAAATCGAGGCGGCCTGGCGCTGGGTTGATCCGGTGATACAGGGTTGGCAGGATTGTTACCGCTCACCCAAGCGTTATGCCGCAGGCAGCTGGGGGCCTGATGCGGCCGATAGTCTGTTGGAGCGCAGTGGTCATGCCTGGCTGGACGAGCGTTAGGCGGGATTCTGCTGCTCGTTGTTGACCTGCAGCAACTGGGTGAAGTCTTCAGCACACAGCGGCCGGCTGATGAGATAGCCCTGTACCTCGTCGCAGCCGTGTGCCTTCAGGAAGCTCAGTTGGCCATTGTGCTCGACGCCTTCGGCGACCACATTGAGCCCCAGGCTATGCGCCATGGCAATGATGGCGCGAATAATCGCCGCGTCCTGCTCGGCGGCATTGATGTCGGCACTCTCCTCCAACTCGGCAACAAAGGCGCGGTCGATCTTCAGTGTCGATATCGGAAAGCGCTTGATGTAAGCCAGTGACGAGTAGCCGGTACCAAAGTCATCAATGGTCAGGCGGATGCCCATGCGCTTGACCGCCAGTATGTTATCCATGACCACATCAACATGCTCAAGCAGCATGCTTTCGGTCAGTTCAAGTTCGAGCATCTCGGCGGGCAGTTGATAGCGTTGCAGGCGTTGCTCAAGGCGGCTGGCAAAATTGCTTTGACGCAATTGTTGCACTGACAGATTGACGGCGACACATATCGGCGTCGGACCCTGATGCAGCCAGAGGCTGGCCTGACGACAGGCCTTGTCCAGCACGATGTCACCGAGGGCGACGATCATGCCGGTTTCTTCGGCCATATCAATAAAGTCGCCAGGCATGATCGTGCCGCGTTCCGGGTGTTGCCACCGTACCAGGGCTTCAGCGCCACTGATGCGGTCGCTGGCCAGGTGCAGCTTGGGCTGGTAGTAGACCTCCAGTTGATCCTCTTCCAGCGCTTTGCGCAGCTGGTTCTCCAGCTGCAGACGGTCCAGGCTGTAAGCCTGCAGGTTGGGGGTAAAGAACTGCTGACAGTTGCCGCCCAGATGCTTGGCGTATTGCATGGCCTGGTTGGCCTGGGTAATCAGCTCCAGGCTATCGCGGGCGGTCAGTGGCAATTGACTGATACCTATCGAGGCGGTAATCACCAGTTCATGACCGTCGACCAGAATAGGTCGACGCAGTGCATCAAGGATCTGGTTGGCGCGGCGCTCCAACTGTCCGGCGCTGGCATGCTCATGGATGATGACAAACTCATCGGCGGACAAACGGCCCAGCAGTTTCTCGTCTGGTGCGCACTCGCGCAGGCGCAGCGCCACCTGGCTGAGTACATCGTCGGCCAGGCTGTGTCCAAGGGTATCGTTTATGTACTTGAATCGGTCCAGATCAACATGCATCAGGGCCATGCCGTTACCCAGTTGACGTGTTCTGGCGGTTGAGTCCTGCAGCATCTTGGTAAAGGTGTTGCGGTTGGCCAGATGGGTCAGAGGATCATGGGTGGTCAGGTAGCGCAGTTGCTCCTCGGTACGGCGGTGCATGCTCAGATCGGCAAAAAAGCCGATCAGATGAGTAATCTGGCCGTTGTGGTTGCGTACCACGGCCAACTGCATCCATTGGGGATACAACTCGCCGCTGCGCCGGCGCCCGACTCGCTCGCCTTCCCAGCGGTCCTTGTTGATCAGCTCCTCGCGCAGCTCCTGCAAGCTCAGTTGATTGGGTGCGTTGTCCTTGTCATTGAGCAACTGTTGGCCGATGGCATCCTCGGCGGAGTAGCCGGTAATCACGCTGAAGGCCCGGTTTACAGCGAGGATTTTCAGGTCAGGATCGACGATGAAGATCCCTTCAGCAGTGGCTTCAAACACGGTAGCGGCCAGTAACGCCTGTTCGTCCTGTTGCTTGCGCGCGCTGATGTCGCGACGCGTTCCAATAATGCGCAGGACCCGGCCATCTTCATCCCGCTCAACCGCGCGGCCACTGTCTTCAACCCAGATCCAGTGCCCGTCGGCATGCCGTACCCGGTACTCGATACGGTAGGAGGGGGTCAGATCCTGCATATGTCGGATCAACGTTTCGCGCACCAGGCTGACATCTTCTGGGTGTACGCGCGGTTTGAGATCGGATAGCACGGTATTGACCGATTCCGAGGCCAGGCCGAAAATTTCCTTCAGGTGTGAGTGAAAAACCCGGTCAGTCTTCAGGTTCCAGTCCCATAGCCCGAGTTGGCTGGCATCCATGGCCAGTTGCAACTGCGCTTCACTGGCTTGCAGGGCGGCACTGGCTTCCTGCAGCTCGGCGGTACGCTGGATGACCCGTTCCTCGAGAATGCCGTGGCTGTCACGCAGGCTTTGCTCGGCCTGGCGGCGCTGTTGAATCTCACGGGTCAGCTGCAGGTTGAGCGCTTCGGCCTGCTGACGGGCTTCGTCCAGGCGCTGAACCAGCGCTTCACTGCGACTGGTGGCGGCCATGGCTTGACTGACTGACCGGTTGATAAAGGCAGCGCCCAGCATCAGGCAACACAGCAGAGTAATACCCATCAGACCCCAGTACGGGCTGCTCGGGTCATCCTGCCACAGCAGAAAAACAATGGCGGGTATCCAGGCGGGCAAGGTAAAGGTAGCAAAGGCCATGAAGCGGCTGGCGTAAATGATGCTCAGACATAGGCTGACGCCGGCCAGCAGGCCGTAAATCGGACCCTGGCTGCTGAAGTTGTCGAGTGGTATGAGGGCCAGATGTGCCCAGGCCAGACTTGAACCCGACACCAGGTTGCCCAGATAGAACATCACTACCCAGCGAAGACGCAAGCGGTGAGAGGATGATGCCAGTTTGAATCGACGCACCAGCAGCATGCGCATGACGGCCAGTCCGGCAATCAGACCCAACCAACTGAGTAATTGACCCCTGGGCGCGCTGTCCCAGACCAGGCTGGTGATCACCAGCGCAGTCAACAGAATCAGCCACTGCGGCAACCGCGAGTACTCATACAGCCGATCAAGCTCGCGAAGGCGAGACTCTTGCGTGTTCAGGCTGGGCTGGTATGCGCGAGCGAACGTCATGGTGACGCAGTTCCTGTCAGAACGCTGAGCGTTTCTTTTTATCGAGTGTTGCCAGCCTGCGCCGGGCAGGTGGCTGCTTGTGACTCATAACCTTACACCAGTGACTTTCCAAGTCACAGCACTTTTTCATTCTGAAATACTGGTCAAAGCCGTCTGGACTGGTGCATTGCGGCATTTATTTCGGCAACGCTCTGCGGGCTGTTAGAATGCCCGGCATGGATATTTCGCATCTGCTCAACTCCCTTAACGACGCCCAGCGCCAGGCGGTTACCGCCGCGGTTGGTCAGCAATTGGTGCTGGCCGGTGCCGGCTCGGGCAAAACCCGCGTGCTGGTGCACCGTATCGCCTGGTTGGTGGAGGTCGAAAAAGCCTCGCCCTGGAGCATTCTGTCGGTGACCTTTACCAACAAGGCCGCCTACGAGATGCGTGAGCGCATCGAAAAACTGCTGGGTATCTCGCCCCAGGGCATGTGGGTCGGCACCTTTCATGGTCTGGCGCATCGCCTGTTGCGCGCCCATTGGCGCGAGGCCGGGTTGGTTGAGCAGTTTCAGATACTCGACAGTGACGATCAGTTGCGACTGGTCAAGCGGGTGGTGCGAGAGCTTGGGCTGGACGAGAATCAGTGGGCGCCGCGGCAGGCGCAATGGTGGATCAACGGTCAGAAGGATGAGGGCTTGCGGCCGCAGCATATCCAGCCGGCCGGCGACCTGTTTCTGGCGACCATGCAGCGCATTTACCAGGCCTATGAACAGGCCTGCGCGCGCGCCGGGGTAGTGGATTTTGCCGAGCTGCTGCTGCGCTCACTGGAGCTGTGGCGCGACAATGTCAGCTTGCGCGAGCAGTATCAGGCGCGCTTTCGCCACCTGCTGGTGGACGAGTTTCAGGATACCAACGCCGTACAGTATGCCTGGCTGCGCCTGATTGCCGGCAAGACCCCAAGTCTGATGGTGGTCGGTGATGACGATCAATCGATCTATGGCTGGCGCGGGGCAAAAATCGAAAATATCCATCAGTTCCAGCGTGATTACCCGCAGGCTGAGTTAATACGCCTGGAGCAGAACTATCGCTCAACCGCCTGTATTCTCAAGGCCGCCAACGCCCTGATTACCCAGAATGCCGGGCGGATGGGCAAGGAACTCTGGACCGATGGCGTAGAGGGCGAGCCCATTGCCCTGTATGCCGGCTTTAACGAGCAGGACGAGGCACGTTTTATTGTCGAGCGCATTGATCAGGCCGTCAGAGAGGGCATGAATCGTAGCGAGATTGCCATCCTGTATCGCTCCAATGCCCAGTCACGCGTGCTGGAAGAGGCGCTGTTACGTGCTGGCGTGCCTTACCGTATCTATGGTGGCCAGCGCTTTTTCGAGCGCGCCGAGATCAAGAACGCCATGTCCTACATGCGCCTGCTAGCCAATCGCGGTGACGACGGCGCCCTTGAGCGGGTTATCAACCTGCCGACCCGGGGGATCGGTGATAAAACCGTCGAGGCCATGCGCGAACATGCCCGCCGGCACGATCTGTCGATGTGGCAGTCCGGTCTCGAGCTGATCGAGAACAAAGGTCTGCCCGGCCGCGCAGCCAACGCTGTGCAGGCTTTCATGCAGTTGATCGAGACGCTGGCTGAGCGCACACAGGGCCTGCCGCTGTACAGCATGGCGCAGCAGGCTATCGAAGACAGCGGGTTGCTGCGCTTTCATGAAAATGAAAAGGGTGAGAAGGCTCAGGCGCGGGTAGAAAACCTGGAAGAGCTGGTGTCGGCGGCGCGTGCCTTCGAGCAGGATCAGGCCGATGAGGAAGCTGAGGGCGACACGCTGCTGGCCTTCCTCGCCCATGCCTCGCTGGAGGCCGGCGAAACCCAGGCCGACCGCTTTGAGGACAGCGTACAGCTGATGACCTTGCACAGCGCCAAGGGGCTGGAGTTTCCGCTGGTGTTCCTGGCCGGGGTCGAAGAGGGCCTGTTCCCGCACAAGATGAGCCTTGAGGAGCCCGGTCGGCTCGAGGAAGAGCGGCGTCTGGCCTACGTCGGCATTACCCGGGCCATGCAGCAGTTGGTGATTACCTGGGCCGAGACCCGGCGTCTGTATGGCAGCGAAACCTTCAACAAGGTCTCGCGCTTTGTCCGTGAAATACCCAGTGAGTTGATTCGTGAAGTGCGCCTGGGTAGTCAGGTCAGTCGTCCCTTCGGCCCAGGTAAAAGCGCCCTGTTCCAGCAGGAAGCCAGCGAGAGTACCGGCTTTGCCCTGGGCCAGCGAGTTATGCACAGCCTGTTTGGCGAGGGGGTGGTGCTGAACTACGAAGGTCACGGCGCACAGGCACGCATTCAGGTCAATTTCGACGACGAAGGCAGCAAATGGCTGATGGTGTCCTATGCCAAGCTTCAAGCGCTTTAGCGGTTGAAGCAGCTGAAAGCTATAAGCGGAAAGCTGGAAGCTGTCCGAGTGGTTCAGGTGTTTTGGGTTTGGCGGGAGTCTCGCTGCATGCCTGCGTAGCGGGTTAAAACAACATAAATTTAGTCATGCGCGGACAGCTTGCTGCTTGCCGCTTGAGGCTTGGAGCTTGGGTTATGAAGAGACGTGAATTGCTTACCGCCGCCGGGCTGGGTCTGGGCGCGATGGCACTCAGTGGTTGCAAGGAGGACGCGGCCATTGCCGCTGACCAGTCAGGCCAGCCGGAGCAGCGCTTTCGCTGGAAAATGGTGACCTCCTGGCCGAAGAACCTGCCGGGTCTGGGTACCACCGCCGAGCACTTTGCCCAGACCGTTACGGCTCTGTCCAATGGCCGTCTGAGCGTTCAGGTGTTTGCCGCAGGCGAGCTGGTGCCGGCGCTGGAGGTATTTGATGCGGTGTCCGGCGGTACCGCCGAGCTAGGCCATAGCGCCGCCTATTACTGGAAGGGCAAGAGTCCGGCGGCGCCGTTCTTTACTGCGGTGCCCTTTGGCATGAATGCCCAGGAAACCAATGCCTGGTTGTATGAGGGCGGTGGTCTGGAGCTGTGGCAGCAGGCCTATGCCGGGATGGGTGTTCTACCCTTGCCCTGTGGTAATACCGGTGTGCAGATGGCGGGCTGGTTCAACAGGGAAATCAACAGCCTGGACGATCTGCGCGGTCTGAAGATTCGCATGCCGGGTTTTGGCGGCGAGGTCCTTGCTCGTGCTGGCGCTACTACGGTGAACCTGCCGGGCAGTGAGATTTTCAGTGCCTTGCAGAACGGCGTGATTGATGCCACCGATTGGGTCAGTCCATACAACGATCTGGCATTCGGTCTGCACCAGGCCGCACGCTACTACTATTATCCCGGTTGGCAGGAACCCAGCGCGGTACTCGAACTGACCATCAATCAACAGGCCTTCGATCAGTTACCCGCCGACCTGCAACTGATCGTGCGTCAGGCCGCGCGCTCGACCAATCAGATGATGCTGGATGAATACACCCGGCGTAACGCTGATGCCCTGCGTACACTGGTAGAGGAGCACGGTGTGCAATTGCGGCGTCTGCCGGATGATGTCCTCGCGCGTCTGCGCGAGCTGTCCTTGCAGGTACTGGAAGAAACCGCCAATGCCGACAGTCTGAATCGTCAGGTATGGGACTCCATGGAGGCCTTCCGGGAGAAAGTCTGGGCCTACCACGCCATCAGCGAGCAAAGCATGTATGGGTTGCGCGGTTGAGAGACTCTAGCGCAGCAGGCCGGGTAACCAGCTGACCAGTCCTGGCCAGAGGGCGACGATCAGCAGCATCAGCAGCTGGATGGCAATAAACGGCAGTACGCCGCGGTAAATGGCGCTGGTCGGGACGCTGGGTGGGGTGACGCCGCGCAGGTAGAACAGCGCGAAACCGAAGGGTGGGGTGAGGAACGAGGTTTGCAGGTTGAGGGCGATCATCACCCCCAGCCACACCGGGTCCAGCCCCATCATCAGCAGCACCGGGCCGACGATCGGCACCACCACAAAGGTGATCTCGATAAAGTCGAGAATAAAGCCGAGCAGAAAGATCACCAGCATGACCAGCAGGGTGGCGGTTATCACGCCACCGGGCAGGGCCTGGAACAGACCGTGGATCAGTTCCTCACCACCAAAGCCGCGGAACACCAGCGAAAAGATCGAGGCGCCGATCAGGATCATGAACACCATGGTGCTGATATCGGTGGTGCTGTTGGCGACCTCGCGCAGGCGCGCGACCGTCAGTTGTCCCTTGGCCATGGCCAGCAGGGTAGCGCCAAGCGCGCCGACAGCGGCCGCCTCGGTCGCGGTGGCAATGCCGCCGAGGATCGAGCCGAGTACCAGCAGGATCAACAACAAGGGAGGCAGCAGGCTCACCAGCAACCGCCCGGGCTGCAGTTCGCCGCGTTGCTCGCGGGTCAATGCCGGCAGCTTCTGGGGTTGCCAGAAGGCCACGGCGGCCAGATACACCAGATACAGGCTGACCAGCAGCAGGCCCGGTATCAGCGCGCCGACAAACAGGTCGCTGACCGTGACCGTCTTGGGCGAAAAGATGCCCATGCTCAGTTGTGCCTGCTGGTAGGCATTCGACAGGACATCGCCCAGCAGCACCAGAATGATCGACGGCGGGATGATCTGGCCGAGGGTGCCGGTCGCAGCCAGGGTGCCGGTAGCGATTGCCGGATCATAACCGCGTTTGAGCATGGTCGGCAGCGCCAGCAGGCCGAGGGTGACTACCGTAGCGCCGACGATGCCGGTACTGGCTGCCAGCAGGGCGCCAACCAGACACACCGAGAACGCCAGCCCGCCACGCAATCCGCCAAACAGCCGTGACATGGACTCCAGCAGGTCGTCGGCGACGCGGGATTTCTCCAGCATCACGCCCATGAACACAAAGAGCGGCACGGCCAGCAGGGTCTGGTTGTTCATGGTGCCGTACAGCCGGCTGGGCAGGGCGCCGAAAAAGCTCGGATCAAAGACCCCGAGCATGACCCCGGCGGCGGCAAACAGCAATGACAGGCCACCCAGGGTAAAGGCCACCGGATAGCCGATCATCAGCGCCAGGCACAGGCAGACAAATAGTCCAATGGCCATCAAATCCGGCAGGCTCACAGGTGTTCACTCGGCTGGTCGGTCAGCGGCACATCAGGCAAGTGTGTAGGGATGACGGCGGTCAGCACACAGAGGGTTTTGATAATCTGCGACAGGGCCTGCAACAGCAGGCTGGCGACCAGCAACAGGATGATGCTTTTCTGCAGATAGACCCAGGATAGGCCACCGGCATCCGCCGAGCGCTCACTGCGGGCCCAGGAGGCCATGACGTAATCCCAACAGCTCCATGCCAGGAACAGGCACATGGGCAGCAGAAAAAGCAGGCTGCCAAGCAGATCGATCATGGCCTGGCCATGCGCCGACTGGCGCCGGAAGCGGATATCCACGCGGACATGGACATCGCGTTGCAGCGCCCAGGCAGCCGCACCCATGAACACCAGCGCGTGAAAGTAGAGCACCAGTTCCTGCAGCGCCGTGGCGCCCAGGCCAAAGCCATAGCGCAGCACGACGACAGTCACCGTGAGCATCACCATAAGCGGGGTCAGCCAGGTCAGCAGGCGGCCCAGACCTGCGTTCAGACGGTCAATCAGCCGGGCCAGCGGCAGGACGCGTGCCATGATAATGGCCAGCCTGGTCAGCATGGGTGAACTGGCGCAGTGACGACCTGGGTCACACTCATGGCAGACTCATCTGGCTCAGGAGGGGATGATGCGCGTACGGCCACGATCATCAATGGCGACAAACACGAATATCGCCTCGGTAACCTTGCGCTGCTCGTCATGGGCCAGATCTTCACTCCAGACCTCGACCAGCATTTTTACCGAGCTGCGGCCGATTTCCAGCACCTTGGCGTGAAAGGCCAACTGCGCGCCGACTGGCACGGGCACCATAAACCCCATGCGGTCGATAGCCACGGTAGCGACGCGACCACGGGCTATACGCGCAGCACAGGCGGTACCAGCGACATCCATCTGTGACACCAGCCAGCCGCCAAAGATGTCACCGAAACTGTTGCAGTCGCGCGGCAGCGCGGTGACCTTGAGGGCCAGTTCGCCCTGCGGAACAGGATCCTTGTCAATTTCTTGCATGGATTACTCGAATAATAGTTTGTTGTATTTGTCGTATTCACTCATGCAGTGAATGATCGTTGACATTCACAAAACCGCGTCATGGTAAGGGATTGGCGGCCTTGGCTCAATGATTCTGTGGCTTTTGGGCGGTTTTTTGCAGGCTAGACTGGTCACACAATTGTCATAAAGACGGCATAGAGTTGTCACATGGCTTGCAGATAATCAGCCTCGTGATGCCAAACCATCCTTTCCAGGAGATAACCATGAAATTGAACAAGTTGTTTGCAGCAGTTGCCTTCGCCGCCGTCGGCGTAACCAGCATGACCGCCGTTGCGGCAGTTGACCCGGCCCTGCCTGAGTACGAGCGCGTTGGCGGTGTATCCGGCAACCTGTCAAGCATCGGTTCGGATACCCTGAACAACCTGATGACGCTGTGGGCTGAAGAATTCAACAAGTTCTACCCGAACGTCAACGTACAGATCCAGGGTGCTGGTTCCTCTACTGCGCCGCCGGCCATTACTGAAGGCACTGCCAACCTGGCACCGATGAGCCGCGCCATGCGTGACTCGGAAATCAAGACCTTCGAAGAGCGTCATGGCTATGCTCCCTACGCCCTGCCCGTGGCCGTCGACATGCTGGCTGTTTATGTAAACAAGGACAACCCGATCGAAGGTCTGTCATTGCCCCAGGTTGATGCCATTTTTTCTGCTACCCGTCGTTGTGGCGCCAGCGAGGACATCACCCGCTGGGGTCAGCTGGGCCTGACCGGTGCCTGGGACAACCGCGACTTCGCCATCTACGGCCGTAACGCTGTATCCGGCACCTACGGTTTCTTCAAGGACAACGCCCTGTGTGGCGGTGACTTCAAGTCCAACGTCAACGAGCAGCCTGGCTCGTCCTCGGTAGTACAGGGTATCACTGAGTCCATCAACGGTATCGGTTACTCCGGTATCGGCTACCGCACCTCGGGTGTACGCGTCGTTCCTCTGGCTGCCGAGGAAGGTGGCGAGTTCGTTGATGCGACTGCGGCCAACGCCGAGAACGGTACCTACCCGCTGGCTCGCTACCTCTATGTTTACATCAACAAGAACCCCAGTCAGGAGCTTGATCCGCTGACCCGTGAGTTCGTCAAGATGCTGTATTCGCAGACCGGTCAGCAGACTGTGGATCGTGACGGTTATGTACCGATCCCGAACTCGGTCGGCGAGAAGGTCAAGAGCGAGCTGGGCATCAACTGAGACGCACGCTCCGATTGCCACGGATGGCAGATAAAAAGAGGCCTTGATGGCCTCTTTTTTTTCCTCCGTTGCCCGTGCTGTAGCATCTCGGCTGCGGCTTTACTGAGGCACGAAGAGAAATCCGGAGTGACATCGTTCTGTAACATGAATGTCACATTGTCCATTTAGCCTTGACTGGCCGTGATGGCATGATCGGAAAGAGTGGCCGTAAATGACTGATATAACTTCGACGATGACCAAACGTGCGCCCACGCGCTCGCTGTTGCCTAGTGCGTCGGCCAGGCAGTCCCTGCGCAAGCGCCGGATGTTCAAGGACGGTGCCTCACGCTGGGGTATCACCATTGCCGGCTTTGGCGTGGTAGCCGCGCTGGCGATGATCTTTGTTTACCTGTTCTATGAAGTAGCGCCGATCCTCAAAGGGGCATCCGTCACGCCGTTGTCCAGTTACGAGATACCGGTTGCCGATGCGCCCACAGAAAATATCTTTATCGAGCGTTATGAAGAGCTCGGTGTGCAATACAGCCTGGATGGTCAGGCGACCTTCTTCGAGCTGGATGATGGCGAAATACGCGCCCAGATCCCGCTGAATCTGCCCGAAGGTAGCACTTTAACCAGCTACGCCAATGCCGAATTCGTCAACGGCTATACTGCCCATGGCCTGAGCAATGGCCAGGTCAAGGTCGTGCGCCATGCCTATAACCTGAGCTTTCCTGATGGCCAGCGTTACATCACGCCTAAGCTCGAGTTTCCCATGGGCGAAGACGCACTGGTACTGGATGAACAGGGCCAGGCCATCGAGCTTCTGGCCATCGAGAGCGTCGTGCGGGGTCGTACGGGCACCATGATAGCGGGTGTCACGGCGGATAAACGGCTATTGTTGAGCAGCTTCATCAGCCGCGAAAACCTCATGACCGGTGCGGTAACCGTCACCAGCAACACTTATGAACTGCCGCCAATACCAGGCGAGCCGGTCAAACTGCTGTTGGACAAGACCCTGCGTAGTCTGTTTGTAGCGGACAGTGCCGGCAAGATTCACTACTACGATGTCAGCCAGCCGCAAAATGCGCGCCTGGTTGCCAGCGAGGATGTGGGTAATCCGATCACGGCGATGGAGTTTCTGGTCGGTACCGTGTCTCTGGTTGTGGGTACCGAGTCGGGCGAGTTGAGTCAGTGGTTTCTGGTTCGCGATGAAGACAACAACTTCAACCTGACGCGTATCCGCGACTTTGACAGTCATGGCGCGGCGATTACCGCGATTGCGCCGGAATACAACCGCAAGGGCTTTGTCGCTGCCGACGCGGCCGGACAGATCGGCGTACATTATGGCACCTCATCGCGCACCTTGTATCTCGACTCCTTTACCGAGCAACCCATTGCAAAAGTGGCGCTGTCACCCTTCAATGGCCGGGTTGCGGCGTTGGATACCAATGGGCAGCTGCATGTTGCAGAGCTCTGGAACGAGCACCCACAACTGTCCTTTGCGGCGATGTGGAACAAGGTCTGGTATGAAGGTCGTGAAGACCCCGCTTATATCTGGCAATCGTCGTCCGCCTCGGATGAGTTCGAGTCCAAGTTCAGTCTGGTACCGCTTTCCGTGGGCACACTGAAGGCCGCCTTCTATGCCATGCTGTTTGCCATGCCGTTGGCCATTGCCGGGGCTATTTACACCGCCTACTTCATGACCCCGAAACTGCGTGGTCTGGTCAAACCCAGCATTGAGATCATGGAAGCCTTGCCGACCGTCATTCTCGGTTTCCTGGCGGGTTTGTGGTTGGCGCCCTTTGCCGAAGACCATTTGCCAGCCATTTTCAGCATTCTATTTTTGCTACCGCTGTTAATGCTGTGCTTTGCTTTCGTTTGGTGTCGGCTGATTCCCGAGAGTCTGCGCAAGCGGGTGCCGGAGGGCTGGGAAGCGGTATTGCTGGTTCCGCTGATTATCGGTTTTGTCTGGTTCAGTGTGGCAGTCAGCCCCTCGGTTGAAGTGATGTTATTTAATGGTAGCGCACGTCAGTGGATGACCGATGTGGGCATTAATTACGAGCAGCGCAACGCCTTGATTGTTGGTATAGCCATGGGTTTCGCGGTGATTCCAACCATCTTCTCGATTGCCGAGGATGCTGTGTTCACCGTTCCCCGTCACCTGACCCAGGGTTCACTGGCGTTGGGCGCCACACGCTGGCAAACAGTGGTCGGAGTAGTTCTGCCCACGGCCAGTCCGGGCATTTTTTCAGCGGTGATGATGGGCTTTGGTCGTGCGGTAGGTGAGACCATGATCGTGCTGATGGCAACCGGTAACACCCCGGTGGTCAACTTCAATATCTTTGAAGGCATGCGCACCTTGTCGGCAAACATCGCTGTCGAGCTGCCGGAGACGGCGGTGGGCTCCTCGCATTTCCGCGTCTTGTTCCTGGCGGCGCTGGTCTTGCTGGCACTGACCTTTGTCGTCAACACCATTGCTGAAGTTGTGCGTCAGCGCTTGCGCACCCGTTACAGCAACCTGTGATCAGCGGATAGGGGATAGAAAATGAAATCGTGGTTCAAAAGTGGTGCTCCCTGGGTCTGGCTGAACGGCGGTGCAGTTGCCATCTGTATGTTGATGGTGATCGGTTTGCTGGGCTTGATCGCAGTGCGTGGTTTCGGGCACTTCTGGCCGGCAGCCATCGCAGAGGTTGAAATTACCGAGCAGGATGGCTCAACCCGTGTTGTGTTGGGCGAGAAGGTACGTTCACAGATCATTCCCGCGACTGTGGCCAAGGATGCCGGCTACTTTGTGCCGGATGATCTTGAGCTGATGACGCGCTGGCTGTTCAAGCAGGGTAATCGTGATCAGACCGGGCGTGACTTCATCTGGGAAACCGAAGTCGGTATGGCCGACTTCACCTTCCCTGAGAATGCGTACAGCATTGAGCGGCGTGAATGGGGTAATTTTTACGGTTATCCGGTCAAGCTGACCGTCGATGGGCAGGCAATCACAGCCGAGGAGTCAGGCTTCTGGGAGGCGTTGCAGGCTTCGGTAGAGCGCAGCATCGTTCTGCACGACGACATCAAAGCCATTGAGCGCCGGCGTATCGGGCGTATCAAT
Source organism: Halopseudomonas sp. 4NH20-0008 (assembly GCF_057548395.1). Lineage (NCBI taxonomy): Bacteria > Pseudomonadati > Pseudomonadota > Gammaproteobacteria > Pseudomonadales > Pseudomonadaceae > Halopseudomonas > Halopseudomonas sp. 4NH20-0008. The sequence goes on along the minus strand of NZ_BAAJMD010000002.1, from coordinate 70,648 downwards.
ACCGATATTGAAGCGCTGCGCCTGGACCAGCGACGGCTTGATTTGAGCAACCCCACAGCCAGCGTACGTGAAGCTGAAGAGGCCCGAATCAACCAGCGCAGCCTGGAGTTGAATGCCGAATATGCCGAGTTGCGTGAAGAGCTGGATAAACTTTATGCAAGTACCACGCGCGATGTACTGACCATGCGCATGGCCAGTGGTGATGAGGTGGATCTGTCGCTAGCCACTGTTGTTCGGGTTACTGCACCTAATGCCATGTCATTACCCAGCAAACTGGGCCATTACATGACCATGCTGGGCGAGTTCCTGACGGAAGACCCGCGTGAAGCCAATACCGAGGGCGGTATTTTTCCGGCGATTTTCGGCACTATTACCATGGTCTTCGTGATGACCATCATTGTTACCCCGTTCGGTATTTTCGCAGCGATCTATCTGCGTGAGTATGCCAAGCAGGGCACCATGACGCGCATCATTCGCATCTCCGTATATAACCTCGCCGGTGTACCTTCGATTGTCTATGGCGTCTTTGGTCTGGGCTTCTTTGTGTACTTCCTTGGCGGCAATATTGACCGGATGTTCTATGAAGCCTCGTTGCCAGCCCCCACGTTTGGTACGCCGGGTCTGTTCTGGGCGTCTCTGACGCTGGCGCTGTTAACCCTGCCGATCGTCATTGTTTCGACTGAAGAGGGCCTGGCTCGGATTCCCAGTACTATCCGTCAGGGTAGCCTGGCACTGGGTGCAACCAAATCGGAAACCCTGTGGAAGGTGATCGTTCCGTTGGCTACACCGGCCATGATGACCGGCATGATTCTGGCGATTGCTCGTGCTGCGGGGGAAGTGGCACCCTTGATGCTGGTAGGGGTGGTCAAACTCGCCCCCACGCTGCCGATCGACGGTATTGCGCCCTTTATCCACCTGGAGCGCAAAATCATGCACCTTGGCTTCCACATCTATGATGTCGGCTTCCAAAGCCCCAACGTCGAAGCGGCGCGCCCGCTGGTCTATGCCACGGCTTTGATTCTGGTCATGCTGATTGTGATACTCAACCTGGCCGCCATTTCCATTCGTAACCACCTGCGCGAGCGCTATCGCAGCGCTTCTGACTGATCGCACTCACAACAGGTAGCCCGAGATGACTAACGAGTCCGAGAACATGACCACACAAGTAAACGTCAGTGCCCCTAAAGCGGGGGTTTCTGCCAGCACTGCGCTGCATAACCAGAGTACAGTTTTGAACATCGAGCAGGAAAAGGCCAAGATCAAGGTCAAGAATCTGGAGTTGTATTACGCCAATGATCGCGCCCTGAACGGCATTGATCTGACCATTCCGGAGAAGAAGGTAACAGCCTTTATCGGCCCGTCCGGTTGCGGCAAGTCGACCTTGCTGCGCTGTTTCAACCGCATGAACGACCTGGTAGACATCTGCCGGATCAGCGGTGAAATCATCATGGACAACAAGAACATCTATGACCGCGATGTTGATGTTGCCGAGCTGCGACGCAATGTCGGTATGGTGTTCCAGAAGCCCAACCCCTTCCCCAAGTCGATCTACGAAAACGTGGCATACGGTCTGCGTCTGCAGGGTGTCAGCTCCAAGCGTGATCTGGATGAAGTGGTAGAGCGTTCGCTGCGTGCCGCCGCACTGTGGGATGAGGTCAAGGATCGTCTGAATGACAATGCCTTTGGCATGTCGGGTGGTCAGCAGCAGCGTCTGGTCATTGCCCGAGCCATTGCCATAGAGCCTGAGGTGATTCTACTCGATGAGCCGGCGTCTGCCCTCGATCCGATCTCGACCTTGAAGATCGAAGAGCTGATCAATGAGCTCAAGCGTGATTACACCATTATTATCGTTACCCACAATATGCAGCAGGCGGCGCGCGTCTCTGACTACACTGCATTCATGTATATGGGTGATATGGTCGAGTTTGGCGATACCAATACGCTTTTCACCAATCCGGCGAAGAAGCAGACCGAAGATTACATTACCGGCCGCTACGGCTAACTCTGGGAGACAGGTTCATGACACAGGATAAAGAAGTCTTTAGCCAGCACATTTCCCAGCAGTTCAATGCCGAGCTTGAGGAAATTCGTACCCAGTTGCTGGAAATGGGTGGGCTGGTGGAAAAGCAGGTCAGCGATGCCGTTACTGCATTGATTGAAGCGGATGGCAAGCTGGCTGAGGAAGTACGCCAGAACGACCGCAAGATCAATGATATGGAGCGTAAGATTGACGAAGAGTGCATGCGCATTCTAGCCCGCCGCCAGCCAGCGGCCAGTGATCTGCGCCTGGTCATCAGCATCACCAAGATCATTGTTGACCTGGAACGTATTGGTGATGAAGCCTCGAAGATCGCCAAGCGTGCCTTGCAGTTGGTCGAAGAGGGACAATCACCGCGTGGTTACGTTGAATGTCGCCACATTGGTCACCATGTACGCAAGATGGTCCAGGATGCTCTGGATGCTTTTGCACGCTTTGACACAGTTCAGGCGCTGGCAGTTGCCCGCGAGGACAAGGTAGTGGATCAGGAGTACAAGAGCGCTACCCGTGAGCTGGTTACCTACATGATGGAGGATCCGCGCTCGATCACGCGGGTACTGAGCATCCTCTGGGTCCTGCGTTCTCTGGAGCGTGTCGGTGACCATGCGCGCAATGTGGCAGAGCAGGTCATCTATCTGGTCAAAGGCCAGGATGTAAGGCATATCGGCTTGAGCAGTATGGAAGAAGTCGTCAAGGACTGAAATCCGACACGATAAAAAAACCCGCGACTTTCCGCGGGTTTTTTTATCTGGAATGACTTACTGCAGACTCAGAACCCATTCGGCGAGCAGGGTGGCTTCCTCGTCGGTAACCTGGTTTGCAGGCATCGGAATCGGCCCCCAGATACCTGAGATGCCATTCTTGATATGACCAGCCACCAGCTCTACGGCGCCGTCCTGACCAGCATACTTGGCCGCTACGTCACGCAGCGCAGGGCCAACCAGTTTGTTGTCAACGGCATGGCAGGCTACGCAGGGTTTGCTTTTGAACAGGGCTTCACCGTCACTGGCAAGGGCCGGTGACGCGTTGAACAGGACACCAACGGCCATCAGGGCAAAAATGTTATTTTTCATGGTCAATCCTCAAGGCTGATCGAGAAGGCAGGTGGACCTGCTTAAGCGTTGTACACGGAGTCCTTAGCAGCTACCTCATAACATGTAGTGTAGCCGAGCAACACTCAAGTGACCTATTGTCGCAGATGGGGCATGGACTCGGAGAGCATGTTTGGGTATGTTTCGGGACACAAAAGCATTTTGTATCCCCTTCCGCCCGGAAGTGGGCATTGCTTACACCCTTTCCCATTACAGCCTGCACTGGAGACACCATGGAGATTTCATCCTACAGCATCAACTGGCATTACCCGACATCAATTCGCGTTGGTGCCGGGCGTATCCGTGAACTGGCCAAGGCCTGCTCCCAACTGGGCATGAAAGCACCGCTGTTGGTTACCGATCCGGGCTTGGCTGCGCTGCCGATGGTCGATGCCAGCCTGCAAAGTCTGCGAGAGGCGGGTCTGAATGCGGGTATCTTCAGTGCGGTCAAGGGCAATCCAACAGGTGCCAACGTTGCCGCCGGTGTTGAAGCGCTCAAGTCAGGTAACCATGATGGCGTGATTGCCTTTGGCGGCGGCTCGGCCATTGACGCTGCCAAGGCCATTGCGCTGATTGCCCATCAGAGCATCAGCCTGTGGGACGCGCAGAATCCCTCAAAAGTCGATGCCGCCAAGATGCTGCCGGTGGTTGCTGTCCCGACGACGGCGGGCACTGGCTCGGAAGTCGGTCAGGCGTCAGTGATTACCGATGACGAGAATCACATCAAACGTCTCATTTTCCACGCCAAACTGGTTCCAGCCATCGTTATTCTTGATCCGGAGCTGACAGTGGGTCTGCCTTCCAAGCTGACTGCGGCCACGGGTATGGATGCCCTGGCGCACAATCTCGAAGGCTATTGCACACCGCTGTACCATCCCATGGCCGAGGGTATAGCGCTTGAGGGCATGCGATTGGTCAAGGAGTTTTTGCCGCAGGCCACCCGTGAAGGCAGCGATATTCATGCCCGACTGCAAATGCAGGTAGCCTCGACCATGGGTGCGGCAGCGTTCCAGCGTGGCCTGGGTGCGATCCATGCGGTATCCCACAGCCTGGGAGCGCTGTATGACGCGCACCATGGCCTGCTCAATGCGATCATGATGCCTTATGTTCTGCAGGTTAACCGCGCTGCCATTGAGCCAGAAATGGAGCGCATGGCACGTTATCTTGATCTGGCTAAGCCGGGCTTCGATGGCGTATTGGACTGGGTGCTGGACTTGCGTGCAGAGCTCGGCTTGCCTCACACCTTGGCGGAAATCAATATTGATGATGCCCAGGCGGAGTTGATTGGTCAGATGTCCGCCAAGGATGTCACGGCGCGCACCAATGCGGTTGCACTGGATGCCGGCCAATACCAGCAGTTGTTCCTCAAGGCCTTGAACGGCACGCTGTAACACGGTGCTCGTACATCCGGGCGAGACCCGGATGTACGAATTGCGGGTGTTGCTGTTGATCAGTCATTGCTGTGATCAGGGTACCTTTACCTCGATAGCGGCACCGACCATGACAATGCTGCCGGCGGCCGGTGTTTGTTCGGTAATCTTTTTCTTCAAACCAGGCTCCTCCAAGGGGTCGCTCTGTTTGTCTATGGCCGTCAGCTCCTGCTCAAGCAGTTCAGCCAGTTGCAGTGCTTCTTCCCAGGTTTTGCCAATCAGATCAGGTACAACACGAATCTCGCTGGCCCGGGATGGGCCCGGCACCGGAACGATTTTGAAGGTGATCTTGGCCGCCGCGGTGGACTGGAATCCATATCGGTTGGTCAGGTCTGCGTTTACCGGCGCGGCATACAGGCGAGTCGCAGGCAGTTGCGAGTGCAGCATCCGGCTGCTGTTCAAGGCGCTGATGTTAAGCTTTGATGGGGTGACAGGCGGGGTTGCCGGCGCAGGTTTCTGGGCGGCCTGGCTACGGGTATCGCCACTTATACTCAGGGCAACCTGGATCTCACCGGTTGTTTCCGGCAAGGCATAGAAGGTCGGTTGGTAGCCAATCTCCTGCAGCAGACGCAGTTCTGCATCTCCGCCCTCACTGTAAATAGCCAGCACCTTGGCCAGTGAACCCTGATCCAGCGCTTCCTGGGCCTGAGCAACACCCTGACCAACGGCGGCAATGATCTCGCCAATGGGGGCTGCCATCACGTCGCTGACCAGATTCTTGATGGTTGTCATTGCAGTTATCCTGTGTGCTTAGGCTTGGGAAAAGACCACCATGACGCTCTCACCTGGCGCGACCTGCGTGCCTTTGGCAGGGAGCTGGCGAATGGCCTGGCCGATGGGTTGTTTGGGATCGGTAATGCTCTGATAGGCAGCATCCAGATTCAGCCCCATATCGCGGGCCAGTCGACGCGCGAGGGTTTCGGTCAGATCACTGAAATCAGGCACGCTGATCAGTTCCTCTTCTACCAGCTCGTCTGCTTCAGGTAGAAACTCGAGTTTTACATCCGTGAACATGCCTGAGGCCTCTTTGTTTTGCAGGTCCGCCAGGGTGGGCATGGTCAACTGGTTACCGGACACCAGGGTCTTGAGGTTCAGCGAGACCTTGCCCAGCCGGTAAGGAACCTGTTCACTGACCAGAGCCGATTGCGCCTCCTGGATCTGCTTGCCTATGGTGGCGTACAGCTCGCCGGCAGAGACCCGCGTATTCATCTGTTGTTTCAGTTGGTCGGCTTCAGCCTTGGCCTTGGCCGCTTCTTCCATGGCGGCGCTGGAGACCTTGGACAGCTCCTGCAGGCGTTCGGTATAGCTGGCAAGCTCAATATTCTTGGCATTGATGGTCTGCTGCAGTTTCAGCGCGCGGATATCGTAATCGGCTGCCTGACGGATAATCTGTTCGTTGAGGTTCAGCTTCATGGTCTCAGTGGCCAGGGTGAACTGCTCATTGACCGGCTTGTTGGCGCCAACAGCAGGTTGCACCTTGAGCTGATTTTCCAGTGCCGCAATCTTGTTGTTGGCCAGCCGCAACTCTTCGTTGGCCTTCAAGCTGGTTTGCTCCAGACGGACCATTTGTGCCTGTTTCTGGTTGAGCTCGATGTCCTGCTCCTGAATGCGTTTGCTCAAGTCCGCATTCATTCGCAGTTGTACCGTGCTGGGCTGCTCCAGGACCTGGGGCTGAATCATGGCGGTGATCGGCGTGCCGGCCATGACCATGCGCGCCGAGGCTGCCGTGATAGTGGGGGTGGGTGGCCGTGGCACCCCGGCAAGCAAATAATCATCGGCCTGACTGAAGGGGGCCGTGCGATCACTCCGTGCGACGGCATTGTCTGCCAGACGCTGAACCTGGCCAAAGGACAGGCTTATGGCGGTGGCTGAGGCGAGTTGCACCAGCCCGCCTTCGGCCAGTACCCGCGTTGGTTCGCGGGCTTTGCTCGGTTCGCACAGGCGCATGGCGGGTAGAGCCTGACCACCGGGTACCAGATTGGTTTTAAGCGCGAAGTGGCCCTTGGCATTCAGCGCACCTTGTACTAGAACCCGCCAGGATTTGCGTGCGATATCAAAGATCTGTACCTGAACGCGTCCAGTGGCAGGTTTGCCGTCGGCTTCCAGCACGACGCCGGTAATACTCCATTGCATGAAGGTGTTCCTACGGGCTGAGGATGAGTTGGGTCATGGTCGGGCCACTGTTGATCAGCACCACGATATTGGCATTGGCCGGCAAGGTTTTATCCAGCTGGATCTCGATAGCGGCATCACCGGCGTCGTCGGTCATCACCACGCGCTGACTGAAGCGCACGGCTGTCTTGAGCTTATCTTCGTTGAAACTGGCGGCAACACCGGCCAACTGGCTGAGTTTGAGACTGGTTTCGATATCCAGATTGAACTCGATGCCGGCGCCACTGATCCGATCGCCAACGGTATTACTCAAGTTGACCTGGATATGACGCACCTCGGGCTTTTGCGCATCGGTCATGGCACGGGTCAGCAGCCGATTGGTTGGCAGGTTGTTGCTCGGCGGAATCGAGACCAGTCGCCCGCTGAAGGTACTGGTCAGCTCACTTGAGTTGTTGGATGGCTCGGCATTGGCCTTCAAGCTGGGTAATTTCAGGTGCATCAAAGGCAGTTTCTTGATTCTGGCACTGTTGACGCCCAGGTTTCTGCTCGGCTCGGATTCATTGCCCTGCTGGGTTGTTTCCATGGTCGCCTTGATGGTGAAATCCAGATAGGGCAGGTGGTAGCTGCTGCGTGGACGTCCATAGCTGTCGGTTGGCGGCATCTCATCGAGGACGGCCTGGGCGTCGCGCAGACCGCGCGCGAGCCCGAGTAGAACCTGCTCGATGGAGCTGGAAACGAATTGGCTGGATTTGCTCATGGTCAGTCAGTACTCAATTGGGGTCGTTGTGCGCGGCGTTCCTGGGCTCGCTCACGCTTCATCATGTCCTGGCGCTCGGCTTGTCGCTCGGCTCGGCGAGCCTCCAGACGCTGCTCTCGTAATTGTTCTCGCTGTTGCTCGCGTTGCTTGTCGCGGCGCTCGGCCAGCTCGTCAGTCGAACCCGAGGCAATACCCAGCATTTTCTTCATGCGCTGCTCATAGCGCTGGTCAAAGCTGTCCCGTGTCGTGGCGCGTTCAGTTCGGGTTGGCTGCATGGGGGCATCAAGACGTTCAGTAATCGGGTTGTCGAGTGGCCTGGCAAGGGGGGCCTGAATCGCTTGCTCGCGGTTATTGCGCAAGCGCTCCTGTGCCTTGTTGCGGGCATCACTGACGCGCTGATCAAGGCGCTGCATCAGGTCCTGCTTCTGCGCGAGAACGCCACGAGCGCGCTCAACCGCCTGACCCAGCTGACTGTCGCGGAGCTGTTGCCAGCCGTCACGGGCGGCCTGTCGAGGACGTTGATCAAGCGCCGCCAGCGGGTTGGCGGTGCGCTGCTCATGCTGGCGGGTCCAGCGCTCCAGCTCAGCGCGTCGTTCGACCATGCTGGCGACCGGGAAGCGTGGATCAGTGCCCGGCGCGGCAGCTGGTGCGCTGGCACCCAGAGACTGCATACGCGATTCCAATTCCCGGCGCTTTTCCAGCAATGACTGAAGTGCCGGCACCTGCTCGGCAACTTTGCCAAGGTCCGTCGGTACAGCAGCAGAGGCACTGTCACTGCCTGCCTGCTGCCGGGCCAGATCACGCCAGGTCTTGCGACTCATTCCTCACCTTCGATCATCTTGCGGATGCGCTCCTCGAGAATGGCCGGTGCCGGTACCGTGACCAGTTTGGTCCGCATGACAGAGCTACCCTCCGCTGAATACTGATACTTGCTGGCGAAGCTGGCGCTGACTGAACTGGCCGTGACCGAACCTGAAGCAAAGAAAGGCAAGCCCACACCCTTGGCACTGGCTTTGACCTGGCTGCGCTTGTAGGTCGAACTGCGTTCACTGCTCATGCTGATCGACATTTTCAACTCGATGACAGTATCGACGAACTGATAGAAGGTCGGCATGAAACCGAGCTCCAGCAGACTGTATGATTTGCCATTGCTGAACTCGACCTTGTATGGCTGGTCGCTGCCACCGTCTTCGTCCTCGTCGGTACCGCTGGCATAGCCTGCCATCATCCGCGCAATACGCAGTGACACCAGGTCCAGTTCCAGCTGTGCCTCGGCTATACCGACCCCGAGATTGCGCACCATCATCGGGAATGGTGCATTCAGTAGTTCAGTGCCTACAGACATGGTCTATCCTCCTGTTCAGGCTGTGGGCACTCAATTGTCGTCTTCTACTACCGGTTCAGCTGGCTGGCGACGGGCCGCGGCTTCTTCCATCATGGCGCGGATACGTTCTTCCAGAATCGGCGGTGGTGGTACCGGAGACAGTTTGGTGCGCAACAGGCTGGAGCCTTCCGCGGAATAGGAATACTTGGACGAATAGGTTGCATCGACCTGACTGGTGGCGACGGTCGAGGCGTTGCTGTTCTTGCCACCGAACACCTTGCCAAACAGCCCGCTGGTCTTGTTTCGGCTGCTGTTCCGGGTGTTCTTGTCACTCTTGGTCTTGGTGTACTCACGGGTACGGGTGATCTTGATGGCGATTTTTACTTCGATGATGGTATCGACGAAGTTGTAGAACACCGGGGCAAAGCCCAGCTCCAGCATCGACAGGCGTGTTGGGACTCGCACCATGCCGTCGGCATCCTTGTGCTTGACCGCTTCCTTGACCACCTTGGTATAGCCTTCATCGATGGCGGCAAGCGAGTTGGCTGAACTTTCAGTCATGTACTCATGGCCAAAGAAAATGCGGCTGTCATCAAAGGTAATGTTGCCGTCGTCATCATAGATGGTACGCAGACCGCCCATCATTTCCGCCACCTCAATCGAGGCTTCGTCCAGCTTGACCTGGGCTTCGGCGATGGCAAAGGCCATTTGCCGGATCATGTCCCCCATTGGGACGTTAAGTAGTTCCTGACCAATACTCATTGTGGTGCTCCTTTGACCTTAGTCATCCTGGTTTTGCAGGCCCTTGTCATGCAGCCGACGCAGTACTTCACTGAAAGCCTCCGGGGCGGGCAGCGAGACCAGCCGGGCGGCGATTGAACTGGTGCCCTCAGCGGACACCGAAAATTTTCGTGCGTAGGACACGTCAACGCTGGCCGCAACCATCACTACGCCGTAGTTGACCCGTGCCGTGACGCCGGCTGAAACCGAGGTCTCAGTGGTTTCCGACATGCTGAAAGACAGCTTGGCCTCCACGGTGGCTTCGGTGAAGGCATAGAAACTCGGAGCAAAACCCAGGGTCAGCAGATTGTAGGTCTGGCCGTTGAGCTCCACCGGGGTCTCAGCCATCTGTTTGGCGACCTCGACCGAGTTGGTGTCCAGCGCTGACTGGGCCTGGGAAATCGCCAAACCCAGCCGCTCAATGATCTGCGGCAACGGGGCGCTGACCAAAGAGCGGGTAACACTGACGGTTTCAGACACGGCTTAGTCCTCCAGGAAAGTGCGGATGGTGTCGAGAAATTCCGGCGGGGCCGGAATCGAGACCAGGCGTGCTGAAATTGACGAATTGCCGGTGACCTCCAGTTCGAACTTCTTGCTTTCATGCATGCTGAATGTCGCCCCCACGGCCACTGTGTGGTTGCCCGTGCGTTGGGTGGTCTCACGCTCTGCGGTGGTGCGTTCGAACTGTTGCGTGACAGTAATGCTTTCGCTGCTGCTGACCCGGACATCTCGGCTGGAGCGGGTTATAAGGCGTAGGCTGATTGGATCGGTTTTACGTGCCAGGTTACAGATGGCGCCCCCTGCCGAGGCCGCTATCTGGCTGCCGCTATCGGCATTGATGCTGTTCGCCAGGTTCTTGGCAAAGGCCTGTGGGCTGTTGGCGGCATGGCCATCCACCGCCGTACCGGATAAGCCCCAGCTGCGGCCTTCAGCGGTAACGCTCTTGCCATTGACACCCTCCAGTGTCTGCTCACCAAAGGTATGCACCCAGCCATTGGTGCTGGGCTCGGAGCCATCACGCCGATCCGGACTGACACCAGTGATGGTTTGGCCGTTGTTGGCGTCTACCCGAATCAGCTCGATATCCAGCAAAATCTCCACCCGTCGGTGGGCCTGGTCATAGGGCAGGCCCTCACGATTTTCCGGGTTGGCGGTGGTCTCGCCTTCGCCGGTGGCGGTGGTAATCTGACTGGCCTGCACGCCCATACGAATCATCTGGCGTTTGACTTCATTGGCGCGTCTTTCCGAGAGGTCCTGGTTGTAGCTGGTCGATGCCGGTGGATCAGCATGCCCGACAATCTTGAAGTGCAAGGTACTGCGGGCCAGCAACAGGGCAATTTCCTGCAGTTTGGGTAACTGGTCAGCGCGAATATTGGCACGGTCGATATCAAACAGAATATCCTCGAGCGGGTAGCCCGGCGGGTAGTGCCGAGCACCGAAACCGGCGTCTTCGAAGTGCGTGCGGACCTTGCGGGCGTAATTTCGGACACTGTTGGATTGCGATACCTCGACCGTGGTGTCGGGGTTGACGACAAAGCTGGTTGCCGAGTTGGCGGCGATCCGGATAAAACCGCTGGCATAACCAAAGGCCTTGAACGCCACGGCATTGGGTGTGCATTCAACCAGTGCCGGATTGGCATCGGTGGTCGGGTTGATCGGTGTCTCGGTACGGTCAAAGGCGACCGCATCAATGTCGGCGTTGCCGGCGAGCGCCTCGACCAGGTTGTTCAGACGTGCTTCCAGATCAGCACCGGTGACGCCAATACGGGCATTGTTGACTACCACCTCTCCGGCGGATTGTGAGGTGATCTGCAGGCTCGCTTCGCGCGTCCGGGTCTCGCTACTAGAACCACTCTCGCTGCTGGATGAGCTGTTCTCTGATGATTCCGTGTTGCCCAAGGTGCCGTTATAGGCCGCGTTCACGCCCAAATCCCAGCCGGTATTTTCTTCGACTTTCAGGCGCAGATTCATGGAGCAGGTGATGTCGGCATGCTGATAGTGGTAGAAGGCCGGACTGAAGCCCATTTCAATCAGCGTTTTGCCACCCAGGCCCGGAATCGGCGTAATAAAGCTGTCCAACTGTTCAATCGAGTTGGCGTCCAGTGCCTGCTGTGCCCTGGCGATACCCAAGCCGAGACTGGAAATGAACTCGGCAACACTGGCATCGGCCAGTACCTCGCCCGGTTTTAACCCATTGTATTGACTCATTTTCAGCTCCTGTCAGAGTGGCGAGGCCATCCCGGCGGCTTTCAGCCGTTCGGGGGGCAGGGCAATGGCGCGGGTCGGATCAACCAGCTCCTTGCGAACGATGTAATAACGGTGACGGCGTTGTGCTTCATCCAGTTGCCTGGCGCCGACGCTGAGGCCGCGCTTGATCCAGCCAAGCAGTTCGCTGGTCAGGGGAAGTGGGTGTTGGCCTGCTGTACTCAGGGCCTGCTCGAAGGCTGAGATAGCCTCTGCCTGGCGGCCCATGCGTAATAGAATGCTGGCACGACGCTGATGATTTTCTGCGCGATCACGGGCCACCACGGGTAACGGAGAATCAATACGCTGGTAGTGACTTTCGGCTTCGTCGCAGTAGCGCAATACCGCATCCAGTGAGCCGCTGCGTTCAAGGCTTTCCATGACACACTGGGTGTAATGCCGGAAAAACACTTCAGGTGCAGCGCTGCTGACGGCCATGCGCAGGGCTTCGCGATAATGCGCCAGGGCGGATTCATGCTGGCCTTTGAGCGCCAGCAGTTTGCCCTGCTCGGCAATGCCCAGATGCAGGCGGATACTGTTTTCAGTCGCGGCCATGGAGGCTGTCCTCGAAACGGTAGTCAGCATCAAGGCTATCGAGCCCGGATTGCAGCCAGCGCGGCAACAGTTCGCCGAACAAGAGAGCGGATTGCCAGGGTAGATTCAGGCGTTGCTCGCTGGCATCCAGCAGCCCGGCTGCCTGAAGCCATTGCCGACACAGGGCGGGTTGCGGGCAAGCGTCGATGATCAACTGACAGCAGCGCAGGCTGACCAGCTGTGCACGAACCGGCATACCGGCATCACTCCAGGCGCTCAAGCGTGCTTGCACCTGCTGGGCGCTGACGCCTTCTTCGACGACCACGGGCAGGTTGTCTATGACGCAGGGAATCAGGTCAACCGGGAGTCCAGCCAGGCTTGGCAACTGCTCGAGGCAGCTGTCCTCGGTAGTCTGCTCGAGAATAAGGTCATAGCGCATGAAGGCTTTATCGAGCAGGCGAAGACCACCGGCGGACTGATGCCGGCGCCACAGATACTGGCCTTGCTGATGGTCAAGTTCGGCTCCTGACAGCGTGCCTGCAGCGTCAGCATCGATACCCATGCGCTGCAGATCGCCCAGCAGGCTGTTCAGGCTGGTGCCCTGTTGACGATCGATAAACAGGCTGTAACGCGCCTGTTGCCGTGCCGAGCAAACCAGCTCCACAGGTAGATCATCGAGCAGGCGCCGCAAGGCGTCGGCCGTGGCTTGGCTTACATCGCCAAGAATGACTCCGGGGGGCGCCAGTAACATGTTCTGAACCGCGGCGGCCGGGCAACCGAGAAAGCGTGCGAGGCGCTCGCAGCAAGGGGCAAGGCAGACTGGGTCGTGCACGTACAGGGCAATATCCAGACTGCTGGATGTCCGCGGTGCCGGTCCCTGGCTGGGTTCGATACGAATAGCCAGGCCAGCCTGACTGAGTATCTCGGCCAGCCCTTGCGCGTGTGGCATGGGCAGCTTGTCTATCAGTACCGCAGGTGCCTTGTACAGGGCATTGGCCACCTGCGCAGGGGGCATGCCCAGCTGACTGGCGAGTACGCCGGCGAGTCCGGGGCTGGCGGAACCGATTGATTCGACGATCAGACGTTGATCGGCGCCTGGGTTGGCCTGGGTGGCTTCCTGCACACTGTTCTCCTGCTGCTCAGTCCGGTACGCGTCCGAAACCGAGCAGGTTGTTCATCCGTGAATAGACATAGTCAAAGACCCGAACCGGTGCCGGAAAAGGTCCCTTGTTGCCCTCAATGACGTACAGAATGCCGCCTTCACTGAGCTCAACAACCATACCGATATGGCCTGCATGTGGGTTGCCCGGGGCATCACGGGTCCAGACCACGATGTCACCGGGTCCGGGAAGCTGTCCCTTGCTCGGGTCAATCCGCCATCCCCGTCGGGTAAACTGGTTGAGGATGTCCCGCGCGCCCAGGCTGTAGTTGTAAGGACAGCCCTGAGGGTGCTGGCTGTAGCACCAGCTGACAAAGCCGGCGCACCAGGGCAGGGGCGGCTTGCCGTTGGGATGCAGATACTTTTTGACGAACTCGCCATTATTGTTGCTGCCGATCTCCCGGGCGCCGGCATCACGTTCGGCAAAAGCCACCTGCAGGGCCTGACGGCCGCGCTGGGAGCCGCCGGCAGGTAATGAGGTAACGCGTGTGGGAATAGGTTGTTCGGCGGGTTGCGGCGCAGGAATCTCGATATGGACCAGGCGCCAGGCGGTCAAGGGCCCGACCAGTCCATCTGCCGCAAGTGGCAGGCCGCGTTCATCCAGTTGAGAGGCTTGAAAACTGCGCACAGCGCGTTGCGTATCAAGATCAAACAGATCGCCTGCGGCCTTGGTCAGAAAACCCAGAGCATGCAATCTGGTGTTCAGATAACGCACCTGCTCACCCTGTGAGCCGCGTCTGAGCAGCGTTCGCCTGACGTGATCGAGGAAAGCTTGATCAGCCTTGTTTAATGCTTTGCCTTTCGCCATGACCCACACTCCATGTTGGGTACCGACGACTGCGATGCTTGGCAGCATCCTGACGATAAACTAGCTTGCAATACGATGGTTTGCGTAACGATAGCTCAGGACAAAAGACTGTCAATGCTGGCAAAGTGAATATTTTCTGTGCTGGCAAATTGATCCCATACTTTTTATGACCTATCAGTCTGCATGTTGGCTGTGGTTTGCTGGCAGTCTGCGCTAAGCTTGCAAGATGGGCAGCTAAAGAGATGTGATATGGCCAAGGTGACTATTCTGGTAGTAGACGATGCACCCTTTATCCGTGATCTGGTGAAGAAGGCGCTGCGCAGCCTGTTCCCTGGTCTGCAGATCGAAGAGGCTGTGAATGGTCGCAAAGCCCAGCAGTTGCTCAGTCGGCAGCGTTTTGACCTGATTCTGTGCGACTGGGAAATGCCGGAAATGAGCGGGCTGGAATTACTGCAGTGGTTCCGTACCCAGCCGGAATCGGCCAAGACACCCTTTATCATGGTGACCAGCCGGGGTGACAAGGAGAATGTCATCGAGGCCATCCAGTCGGGTGTCAGCGATTATATCCCTAAGCCCTTCACTAATGATCAGCTCAGTGCCAAGGTCAAGAAGGCCTTGCAGCGCACCGGCAAGCTTGAGCAGTTGATGGGTCGCCAGCCTCAGGCCAGCGGGCCGACGGCCCAGGATTCGATTGCCAACCTGATGGGTGGGCGTCCAGCCCAGGCGGCACCAGCCGCGCCCGTTGCCAAAACCTCAGCTCCCAGCGCCGCGCAGGCTTTCGCCAAACCAGCCGCGAGTGCGCCGCCAGCCGCTGCCAGTCAGTCGGTCAAGGGTCAGGCGCAATTGCGTCTGGCGGGCGAACAGTTCGCCTGCGTGATCAAGACCTTGAGTTTGCGCGATGCGCTGGTGGTTGTCCGACGTGGTGAGCGCCTGCCTCAGGTATTTGAAAGCGGGGTGCTGGATCTGGAGCAGGAAGGTGACAAGTCAGTCGCCCGCATCAACGCCTATGTACATGCTGTCGCAGCACTTGAGGCCAACGTCGATTGCGAGTGGCTGAAGGTGACGCTCAAGTTTGTCGATCAGGATCCGCAGAAACTGGATTACCTGTCACGTTTGATTGCGTCGGGTAGTGCCCAGCGACATTATTCCCCCGGTGCCTGACCTCAGACGGCTACGCGTTCGCTAGGAAAGTGACAGGTAAAACTGCTGCCCTTGCCCAGACTGCTGCTGATATCCAGCTTGCCCTGATGACGTAACAGCACGTGCTTGACGATGGCCAGTCCCAGCCCGGTGCCACCAGTATTGGTGCTGCGGCTGGAGTCGACCCGATAGAAGCGCTCGGTCAAGCGATTGATGTGCTGGGGCGCAATCCCGCTGCCATTGTCACTGACGCTCAGGTGAGCCCCACGCTCGTCCTGCCACCAGCGAATCTGGATATCACCACGCTCAGGTGTGTACTTCACCGCATTGAAAACCAGATTGGAGAAGGCGCTACGCAGCTCGGGATCTATCCCCAGCAGGCACAACCCCTCATCGGCTTCCAGGCTGATGCGATGATTGCGTTCAGCTGACAGGGCAATGGCGTCCTGCCGGATCCCCAGCAACAGGCGAGGTACATCGACCCGCTGGACTTCACTGACCTCATCCGTGGTTTCCAGCCGCGCCAGCATCAACAGATCGTTCAGCAGGCTTTGCATGCGCTTGGCCTGTTGTTGCATCTGTTGCAGGGCTCGCTTCCAGCGTGGACTCAGGGGTTCATCGCTGTCCTCCAGGGTTTCCAGATAGCCGACCACCACGGTCAACGGCGTACGCAGCTCATGGGATACGTTGGCAACGAAGTCCTTGCGCATCTGCTCGAGGTTGTGCAAACGGGTTGTATCGCGCGCCACCAGCAGGCGGTCGCCGTGGCCATAGTGGGTAATGCCATATTGCAACCAGGTGTTTTCGTCCACCGGCGAGGGGATATCCAGGGGTTCGCTGTAGTTGTCCTGCTCAAAGAAACTGACGAATCGCGGGTCGCGAATCAGATTGGTAACATGTTGGCCGCTGTCATCCGGGGCACGCAGACCAATCAGGCGTTCGGCGGCGTGGTTCCACCACTCCAGGCGCCCATCCTTGTCGATCATTACCACGGCGTCGCTGAGGGCGGCGGTCGAAGCCTGGATACGGTCTATGACCATCTGCAAGCGCGTACGCATGCGGTTGTCACGGCGTTGCAGGCGGTAAATGCTGTCAAAGATATCACCCCAGACACCTTTGGTTTCCGGCGGCGGTTCATCCGGATGAAGGGTTATCCAGTTGTGAAAACGCAGCATCTGGCGCAGGTTCCAGACCAGGTAAAGGCTCAGGCCCACTACCAGCGTCCAGGCCAGATAACCGCTCAGCAGTCCGATGATCAGACACAGCAGCAGAGTCCAGAGCAGACGCTTGAGCACGCCGCCCAGCCAATTGGTTCTCAATCCGTTTCTCCCGATTACCTGTGTCATACACTACGATATAGCTGTGCTGACGTCATGTCTGGAACGGATCAGGTCTTGGTCGAAAAGCGGTAGCCAGTACCACGCACGGTCTGAACCAGATGTTCGTACTGATTGCCCAGAGCCTTGCGCAGACGCCGGATATGCACATCCACAGTGCGCTCTTCGACGTAGACGTTACCGCCCCAGACCTGATCCAGCAACTGGCCACGTGTATAGGCGCGTTCCTGGTGGGTCATGAAGAACTGCAGCAAACGATATTCTGTGGGCCCCATGTCGGCGGGCCGATCATCGATCGTCACACGGTGACTGGCCGGATCCAGATGCAGGCCATCGATGGTGATGGGGGCCTCGTTATCGACCGGACCGGCGCGACGCAGCACAGCTTTCAGGCGTGCTACCAGCTCACGGGGTGAGAAAGGTTTGGTGATGTAGTCGTCTGCGCCGACTTCCAGGCCCTGGATCTTGTTATCTTCCTCACCTTTGGCGGTGAGCATGATGATCGGGATTTCAGCGGTCAGGTCGTTGCGCTTGAGCCGGCGTGCCAGCTCAATACCGGTGGTGCCGGGCAACATCCAGTCAAGCAGGATCAGATCGGGTTGGCGGTCGATAATGCAGGCATGCGCCTGTTGGGTATTTTCCGCTTCGATGCAGTCGTATCCAGCCATTTCCAGTGCGACGGCAATCATCTCGCGAATCGGTGCTTCGTCGTCGACAATTAATATGGTCTTGCCAGTCATTGGGTTACCGTCCGTTGCAGAACATTCTCTTGCGCCGATTAGATAACACTTTTATTGCAGTTGTGTGACGGCGGCTTTGCCAGAAGATGAATTCAATGCAGCCAGAAGTCCAATGCCAGTCCGGCAAACACCAAGAGGCCGGCCCAGTGATTCGATAGAAAGGCGCGCAGGCAGGCCTGGGCTTCCCGCTCACGGATCAACCATTGCTGCCAGGCAAAGCCCAGTAACATGCCGAGCAAGCCGAGATAATAATACAGACCCAGCTCAAAGCGGCTGCCCACCAGGAGCAGGCAAAACAGCGCAAGGCCCTGCAACACGCCTATGACAAGGCGGTCCGCATCGCCAAACAGAATGGCGGTGGATTTCACACCAATCATCAGGTCATCGTCCCGGTCACACATGGCGTACTGGGTATCGTAGGCCACAGTCCACAGCAGGTTGGCCAGATAGAGCAGCCACAGGGTCATGGGCAAACTGTTGCTCTGGGCGGCAAAGGCCATCGGAATAGCCCAGGAGAAAGCGGCGCCGAGTACCAGCTGTGGATAAAAGGTGAAGCGCTTGCAGAATGGGTAGATGGCTGCCAGCGCCAGGCCGACAAAAGCCAGCTGGATGGTCAGGCGGTTAGTCAGCAGTACCAGCAGGCCACTGATACCGACCAGAATGCCAAAGGTAATCAGTGCCTCGCGGCTGCTTATCCGACCGGTGGCCAGAGGGCGCTGTTTGGTGCGACTGACATGACCGTCGATAGCGCGGTCTGCATAATCGTTTATAACGCAGCCTGCCGCGCGCATGAGGAACACGCCGATGACAAAGATCACCAGAACGCGCAGGTCTGGCAGTCCTGCGGCAGCCAGCCACAAGGCCCAGAGCGTTGGCCAGAGCAGCAGCCAGGTGCCGATTGGCCGATCAAGGCGCATCAGCTGAATGAAGTCCAGGGCGCGTGGATGGAGTCGAGCGAACGTGCGAGTAATCAGACCGGACACAAGGTGCTCCCTATTGTCAGATTCAGCGGGTTGGCCAGCCGGCCAGAAAAACCTCACAGACCAGCAATTGCAGGGGGCCGTCGCTGAACAGTGAGCGTCTGGCCCAGCAGTCAGGCGTACGCCAGGCAACGGGCAACCAGGCAGCGGGGTAGCGGCTGATTTCCAGTTTGCCACGGGATACCCGCGGGTGGCTGAACAACTGCAGGCCCAAACTGCGAGTACCGACATTCTGCAGGTCTATCCCGTCATGTGCCAGCGAAGACAGTGGCGCCACGCTGCGGGCAAAGACGCGTGGGGCGCCAGCGGTATGCAGCAATACTTCGCGCACCCATACCGGCTCACCGACGTTCAAACCGAGCGCCTCAGCTTCGTCTGCCCTGGCCGGCTGACTACACTGGCTCAGTACCTCAACACGGAAGTCGTCCTTACCCGCAGCGGTCAGGCGCAGTGTCAGTGAGCCCTCGTCGGTCAGCCAGTCAAACAGGACACTATCGGGTTGTTCAGGGTGGAGCTCGGCGGGGTGCCAGTTGGGCTGCGTCACAGGCTGATCTGATTCGGTTAAATGGGAAGATGCAAGATTAGCATGTTTGCAAAGCATGTCGCTTGGCTGTGACGGCCTTGGCCTTGCAGGCCATTTCGGGTAGTGTCCTTGGCAGTCTTTTAACCGCTCTAGGGTGTCGACATGAAGAAGTGGCAGTGCGTGGTATGTGGCTATATCTATGACGAAGCAATGGGCTGGCCGGATGACGGTATTGCCGCCGGCACGCGCTGGGAAGATGTTCCCGGCGATTGGCAGTGCCCTGACTGCGGTGTGGGCAAGGAAGACTTTGAAATGATCGAGATCGGTTGAGCCGACGAGGGATTCAGCATGTCCGATTCAGCAGCATTGGTCATTGTCGGTACCGGTCTGGCCGGTTACAACCTGGCCCGGGAATTTCGCAAACTGGACAAGACACGGGAGCTGGTGCTGATCAGTGCCGATGACGGGCGGTTTTATTCCAAGCCAATGCTGTCGACCGGGTTTGCCAAGGGTAAAGGCGCTGAGCAGCTGGTCATGCAGGAAGCTGCCAGCATGGCCACAGAGCTGAATGCGCGGATTATTACCGACATCCGTATCGAGCGTATCGATCCGGTCAGTAAAACGCTGCATTGGCAGGGTGGCGATCAAGCCTACGGCGAGCTGGTTCTGGCCTGTGGAGCCCATGCCCGTGCCTTGCCCGGCGCAGAGGCACTGACGGATAGCCTGTTGTCGATAAACAACCTGCAGGATTACGCGCGTTTTCGCGCCCTGCTGGGTGAGCGCCAGCGCGTGCTGATCATTGGTGCCGGTTTAATAGGGTGCGAGTTTGCCAATGATCTGGCTGCCGCTGGCATTCAGGTTCAGGTGGTGGCGCCGGATGTGCAGGTGATGCCGGGGTTGTTGCCGGCGGCTGTGGCCACGGCGGTGCAAACAGGGTTGGAATCCCTGGGCGTGCGCTTTCATCTGGGTCGCACAGTGACCGAATTGAAGGCGACCAACGTGGGCCTCGAAGCGCTGCTGGATGACGGCCAGCGCCTGCAGGCCGATATCGGCCTGTCTGCCATTGGTCTGATTGCCAATACCCAGTTGGCGCAGACAGCCGGATTGGCCTGTGGCAGGGGCGTCCAGGTCGACAGGCAGCTACGTAGCTCAAACCCGCAGATATACGCCTTGGGCGACTGCGCGGAAGTGTCCGGCCTCAATCTCATGTACGTGATGCCTTTGATGGCCGCAGCACGGGCTCTGGCGCAGACCCTGGCAGGCAATCCAACGGAGCTGAACTACGGTCCGATGCCGGTCATGGTCAAGACTCCGGCCTGTCCGTTGGTGGTGTCGCCGCCGGTCACCAGTAGTGAGGGTGAGTGGCAAGTCAGTGGCAGTGGTACGGATATCAGTGCCCTGTTCCATGACGCGCAGGGCGTGCTGCACGGCTATGCCTTGAGTGGCAGCTGTGTGTCCGAGAAATTGCAGCTGAACCGGCAATTGCCACCCTGGTTGGCCTGATACGACTGACCATTCGTGCCTTTTGTCGGGAAAACAGTGACGGACCCCACAGCCAGCGGGCATTGGCACTGGCGCGTCGCGCAGACTCGTGCCATGCTGGTTTCGCTGCAAAGGCCAGCCCA
Source organism: Halopseudomonas sp. 4NH20-0008 (assembly GCF_057548395.1). Classification (NCBI taxonomy): domain Bacteria; kingdom Pseudomonadati; phylum Pseudomonadota; class Gammaproteobacteria; order Pseudomonadales; family Pseudomonadaceae; genus Halopseudomonas; species Halopseudomonas sp. 4NH20-0008. The sequence continues at coordinate 50,026 of NZ_BAAJMD010000002.1, read as the reverse complement.
GAGAGCTCAGGATGGCTAGAGGAGTCGCTGCTAGGAAGCAGTGAGTGAACAACAAAAACAACAGAACGAGGTTTTTATGCGTAAACCGGATCTCGCAGCGGCTATCGCCGACAAGGCTGACCTGACAAAAGACCAGGCAAACCGCGTGCTTAACGCCATTCTCGATGAAATTACCCAGGCCTTGAGTCGCAAGGACACCGTTACTCTGGTAGGTTTTGGGACCTTCCTGCAGCGCCATCGTGGCGCGCGTACCGGCAAGAACCCACAGACCGGTGCACCGGTCAACATCAAGGCTAGCAACACTGTATCCTTCAAGCCTGGCAAAAGTCTGAAAGAATCAGTCAACTGAGTCAGTTTTGACGTAAGCCCGGCGCAGCCTGAGGCTGTCCGGGCTTCGTATCCCCGCCATCCATTTCCTGATTACTCGGCCTGAAAGTTGTGCACCAGCAACTTCAGCGCATCCCGTGCATCCAGAACCTTGTGCAATACCTTGACGGCATCTGCTTCGCTCAATTGCAGCCGTTGCAACAGACTGTCCGGAATCGGCATGAGCGGACCACTGCCAATACCTTCCTGACGCAGCAGAGCCAGAGACAGATAGACCAGATTGGCGTAGGTGCTGTCTGGACCCGCGTACTCGGCATCGTGTTGATAACGTATGGCTGTAGCGATCTCGCTGGGCATGTCCCAGAAGCGCATCAGCCAGCTACCGATCTGATCACGGGTTACACCCAGCAGATGTTGGTCGATCAGGTGTGCCGGTACATGTGGGTTGGCCTCCTGATGACGGCAAATGGTCTTGAAGTAGGGCGGAAAGATATAGGCCAGTACCAGGTAGCCAAAGTTATGCAGCAGGCCGGCCAGATAATTCAGGCCCAGCTCCGGGCGTATCGTTTTCGGCATGGCCTTTGCCAGGCCTTCAATCACCGCAGCGGTATAAATGGCCTGCTCGCGGTAAGGGGTGGTGTCCTCGGGCGAGTCCTTGGGCAAGGTAAAGGTTTTGCCCAGTGCCAGACCTACGGCCAGATTGATCACCAGATCAAAACCCAGTACGCGGCCGATGGCATCTTCTACTGAGCGAATTCGCCCTGGCGCAGCGTAAAACGGAGAGGAGGCCCAACTGACCACCTGAGCGGCCAGGCTGGGGTCGGTTTCCACCACATCGGCCAGGTCGTCGACCGTAGCGTCCGGATTGACCCGCAGCTTCATGACCTTTTGTGCAGTAACCGGCATGGGTGGGATTTCGATGGTTTCTTCCAGTCGCTGGCGCATGCGTAGAGCAGTGAAATTGCTGACGGCGCGGGTCAGGTCATCGCTGTCCTGCGCCGGGTCAAGGGGCAAGTTGCCGAGACTGTCTAGGGGTACGGCAAAACGCGCAGCGCTGGCTTTGGCCAGCAGGGTGCGTACATCGTTTTGGCCAAGCTCCAGACTCCAGCCAGCCAGCCCACTTTCAAGCCACAGGCTCGGCTGCTCGAGCAGGCTGTGCTCAAATACGCAAGGGGAGCTGAACAGGATCGGTAGCCCAGGCAGGTGATTCAGCTGATGTTTGCTGAGGATACGTTGCAACTGGCTGGCGCGCACTGGCTCCAGTTCACGGCCAAGCAGGCTGCCCAGGGCTTTCAAGTCGAGCAGGTGATCCTTGGGCAGCAATACCAGTACGGTGCCCAGGGTGTCGCACAGCAGGCAGGGCTGAACCTGGCAGGTATCGGCGCCGGCCAGTCGGGTTGGGCGCAGTTGATAACTGATATTTTGTTGTTGCAGCAGTTTTTCGATCAGGTGTGGCAAGGTGGCGCTGGCGTCCTCATGGAGGGCAAGGGTATTCATGGATAGCTTCCTTGTGCTTGACCGTGTTGCCTGGGCCTGAATGATATCAGCCCAGTGAGCATCTGCCTGAATAGTAGCACGGGGTCGGGCAGGGCGCTGTGCCGTCAGACCTGGGCGAACTGCTGTCCGTCGGCCAGCCAGCGGTCAATCAGGCGTTGGCTGTTGTGCGGATGGCTGACCTGCAGTTGTCTGGCGGCCAGTTGAACGCGCGGCAACAGGTCGGCATCACGCACCAGATCAGCAATGCGAAACTGCACCAGACCGGTTTGACGGGTGCCCAGTACTTCACCCGGACCGCGCAATTGCAGATCCTTTTCCGCGATCACAAAGCCATCGCTGCTTTCGCGCATGATGCTCAAGCGTTCACGGCCAAGGTGGGACAGCGGGTTGTGATAAAGCAAGACGCAGTGGCTGGCGGTGCTGCCACGACCTACACGCCCGCGCAATTGATGCAATTGGGCCAGGCCAAGGCGCTCGGGGTTTTCGATGATCATCAGGCTGGCATTGGGCACATCAACGCCGACTTCGATCACCGTGGTGGCGACCAGCAGATGCAAATCGCCGTTCTTGAAGGCGGCCATGATCTCGCCTTTCTCGCTGGCTTTCATGCGCCCGTGAATCAGCCCGATCGACAACTCCGGCAGGCTTTCACAGAGCGCCTGCCAGGTAACCTCGGCGGCTTGTGCCTGCAGCTGTTCGGATTCCTCGATCAGGGTACAGACCCAGTAAGCCTGGCGGCCCTCGGCGCAGCCGGCACGAACCCGTTCGATAACTTCGTCGCGGCGCCCATCGGCCACCAGTACGGTGTTGACCGGCGTGCGCCCGGGTGGCAGCTCATCCAGCACCGAGGTGTCCAGATCGGCGTAGGCGCTCATGGCCAGGGTGCGGGGTATGGGGGTGGCGGTCATGATCAACTGGTGGGGTGAAAAGCGTCCCGCGGCACCCTTGTCCCGCAGGGACAGGCGCTGTTGCACGCCAAAGCGGTGTTGCTCATCAATGATCGCCAGCCCGAGGTTGTGAAAGCGGACCTCGTCCTGAAACAGCGCATGGGTACCGACCACCATGGCCGCCTCACCCGTGGCAATCATCTGCAACTGGTTGTGCCGCGCCTTGCCCTTCAGTTTGCCGGCCAGCCAGGCGACGGAAATACCCAGTGGCGCCAGCCAGCGACTGAAATTGGCATGGTGCTGCTCGGCCAGTATCTCGGTCGGAGCCATCAGCGCCACCTGCCAACCAGCTTCCAGAGCCTGCAAGGCAGCCATCGCAGCGACCAGCGTCTTGCCCGAGCCCACGTCGCCCTGTACCAGCCTGAGCATGGGTTGGCGTTGCTGCAGATCATGGCTGATGTCGGCCCCGACGCGCTGTTGAGCGCCGGTCAGTGCAAAGGGCAGGTGTTTCAGAAAGGCTGTGGCCAATTCGGTACTCGGCGGCATGGCCGGGGCTTCCCGGCTGCGGATCTGCGCGCGCAGTCGCAACATGGCCAATTGATGGGCTAGCAATTCCTCAAAGGCCAGACGGTGTTGTGCCCAGTGCCGGCCTTCCTCGAGCGCCTGCAGGTCTATCGAAGGTGGCGGCCGATGCAACAGCTGAATGGCGTCCTGCAGGGACGCCTGCTCAAGGTCATCGAGCAGCTCGGTGGGCAAGAGCTCGGGCAGGCTATTGCCCTGTGCCAGCCAGGCCAGTGCGGCCTCGCTGAGGCTGCGCAGACGCTGCTGGGAAAGCCCTTCGGTGCTGGGGTAGATGGGCGTCAGGGTCTCGTTGACCGGCAGAGGCGTGCTGCTGTCGAGGTTCTGCAGCTCGGGATGGTAGATCTCCAGGCCTGAAGCGCCAGGTCGCACTTCGCCGTAACAGCGCCACTGGCTGCCGCGCTGCAAGTTGGCCTTGAGCGCAGCAGAAAAGTAGTAGAAGCGCAGGCTTAGCGTGCCGGTGCCATCCTGAATCTTGCACAACAGGCTGCGGCGTCGGCCCATGACCACATCGGCGCCGAGCAGGCTGCCTTCAATGACCGCATCCATGCCGGGGCGCAGGGCGCCGATCGGCATCACCCGAGTGCGGTCCTGGTAGCGCAGGGGCAAGTGAAACAGCACATCTTCAACCGAGCGCAGACCGAGTTTACCAAGCTTGTCCGCCAGCGCGGGGCCTATGCCCTTGAGCACTGTCAGCGGTGTGCTGTCCTGCCTGCTCGACATGGGGGTTGATCAGCTCCGTGGGGATGGCTGGCTGACCGAGCACAGACGGATCGAGTCGCTAAGCATTTCAATCGCTTTGGGCCGAGGGAAACTGGCGCGCCAGGCAATGGCGACGGTACGGTAGGGTACCGGCGCCTTGAATGACTTGGTGACCAGCAGATCGGAGCTGTAATAACGATCATCAGCGGCGGACATGGGCAGCACCGTCATGCCAATGCCGGAGGCAACCATATGCCGAATGGTTTCCAGCGAGCTGGATTCAATGGTGGTCTGACGTGCCTGCTCGTCACTCTTGCGCAGACTGGGGCAGGCTTCCAGCACCTGATCGCGAAAGCAATGGCCTTCGCCGAGCAGCAGCAGCTTGTTGTCGTCCAGTTCATCCAGGCTGATGGTGTCGCGCTTGGCCCAGGCGTGATTGGCTGGGATCAGTAAACTGAACGGCTCGTCATACAGGGGTTTGGTCAAGACATCCGGTTCGTTGAATGGCAGCGCGATAATGATCGCATCCAGGTCACCGTTGCGCAGCTTGTCGCGCAGCACGTGGGTAAAGTTTTCTTCGATATACAGTGGCATCTCGGGTGCAACGTTGTGCAGTTGCGGTACCAGATGAGGAAACAGATAGGGGCCGATGGTATAGATGGCACCGACCTTGAGTGGGGCGGACAGCTGGTTCTTGCCGGCGGTGGCCAGCTCCCGGATAGTCAGAGCTTCTTCCAGCACGCGCTGCGCCTGGGCAACAATGCGTTCGCCAATCGGTGTTACCCGCACGGCGCTCTTGCTGCGCTCGAAAATCATCACGCCCAGTTCGTCTTCGAGTTTCTTGACACCAACGCTCAGGGTCGGCTGCGACACATGGCAACGTTCCGCAGCATGGCCAAAATGCTGTTCCTGGGCCAGGGTCACGATGTAGCGCAGTTCGGTCAGGGTCATGGCGTATACTGCTCTTGTGTTAGATTTCCCCAAGCATAACGGGTTGATCAATAGAGGAAAACAATGAAACAGGTACTAATTGCCGGTTGTGGTGACCTGGGCACGGCTCTGGGCGAACGGTTGGCGCAGCGTGGCTGGCAGGTAACCGGTCTGCGGCGTGATCCTTCCGGGCTGCCAGAGGGTATTCAGCCGCTGGCGGCGGACCTGCTGCAGGAGCAAAAGCCTGAGGGTCTGCCGAGCCGAGTCCATTATCTGGTGTATTGTCCCGCCGCCGGCAAGCGCGATGCGCAGCTGTATCAACAGCTCTATGTTGAAGGCTTGCAGCGCTTGGTCGGCTGGTTGGGCGAGAATGCCAAACCGCTGCGCTTCCTGTTGCAGGTCTCGAGTACCGGTGTCTATGCGCAACAGGACGGCGAATGGGTAACGGAAAACAGCCCGGCGCTGGCCGACAGCGATACGGCCAAGGCATTGATTCGTGCCGAGGACGTGGCTTTGCGCAGCGGTGTGCCGGCGTCTGTCGTGCGTCTGGCGGGTATATACGGCCCCGGGCGCAATCGCCTGATTGAACAGGTCAAAGCCGGGGTTTGGGTGCCGCCCGAACCGGAACAGTTCAGTAACCGTATTCACCGTGACGATGCGGCGGCGCTGCTGGAGCATCTGCTGGTGCTGGCCGATGAAGATGAACTGCTGGCGCCCTGTTATCTCGGCGTGGACGACGAACCGGCAGCGCTGCATGAGGTCTGCAGCTGGCTGGCCGAACAGCTGGGCACCCGGCTCGACCCGCAAGCCAAACCCCTTGGCCGTACCGGCAGCAAACGCTGCAGCAATGCGCTGGCGCGGGAAAGCGGTTGGGAGCCGGTGTATTCGGGGTATCGGGAGGGCTATAGCGCACTGATTGGAAAGAATGCGTAAAAGCGGTTTTTAGCTGGAAGCTGGAAGCGTGAAGTGGTCCGTGTGATGGCGGGTTTTACGCGTTCAAGCATAGACATTTCTGGTTGACATGGCTGAATGCGGCCCCAGACTTTTCCAGCTTCCAGCTTCCAGCTTCCAGCTTCCAGCTTCCAGCTTCCAGCTTCCAGCTTCCAGCTTTAGCCCACCACCATCACCCCATCCATTTCCACCGGTACACCCTTGGGCAGCGCGGCGACGCCGATGGCGGCGCGGGCCGGGTAGGGTTGGGTGAAATAGCGGGCCATGACTTCGTTGACCAGGGCAAAGTGGCCCAGGTCGGTGAGGAAGATATTCAGTTTGACGATATCCTGCAGGGTGCCGCCGGCGGCCTCGGCCACCGCGCCGAGGTTGTCAAAGACCTGGCAGATCTGCTTCTCGATGCCCTCAACCACTTGCATGCTGGCCGGGTCCAGCGGAATCTGCCCGGACAGGTAGACGGTATTGCCGACCTTGACGGCCTGGGAATAGGTGCCGATGGCGGCCGGTGCACGGTCGCTTGTGATTACTTGCTTGTTCATGTCAACTCCAGAGGGGGTCAGTTTTTCATTCGGGTGATACGCATGACACCGCTGAGGGCGCGAATACGTTTGATCAAGTTGGACAGATGCAGGCGGTCGCGTACGCGCACGACCAGCTGAACCACGCTGATGCGGCCATCGCGCTCATCGACGCTGATCTTGTCGATACTGGCATCCGCCATGGTGATACTGGTGGCGAGTTGGGCAATGATGCCGCGCACATTCTCCAGCTCGACCTTGAGTTCGACGGTAAATTCGCCACTGACATCCTTGTCCCAGGTCAGATGAAGGGTTTTTTCGTTGCTGTGGCGGTGCTCCGACAGCTTGCTGCAGTTTTCCTGGTGGATCACCATGCCCTTGCCCGAGGTCAGGTAGCCAACAATGGGATCGCCCGGGATCGGGTTGCAGCAACGCGCGAAGCCGACCACCATGCCTTCGGTTCCGCGGATGGCCAGCGGCCGCTCGTCGCTACCACCAGGCTGTTCGATGATGGATACGCGCGACTCGTCTTCAGTCGGGTTGTCGCTGGCCATCAGGCGCCTTGCAACCACGTAGGCCATGCGATTGCCCAGGCCAATATCCGCCAGCAGGTCCTCCATCAGCTCCATGTCACATTCCTTGAGCACTACTTGCATGCGTTGCTCGGGAATATCGGCCAGACAGGTGTCGAAACTCGCCAGTACCTTGTCCAGCAGGCGCTCACCAAGCGCAATGGACTCCGAGTGGCGCTGGTGCTTGAGGAAGTGCCGGATATTGCTGCGGGCCTTGCCGGTAATGACAAAACTCAGCCACGCCGGGTTGGGTCTTGCGCCGGGTGCGGTAATGATTTCCACCGTCTGGCCGCTTTGCAGGGGTTCCGACAGCGGTGCCAGCCGACGATTGACGCGGCAGGCAATGCAGCTGTTGCCGACATCGGTGTGCACCGCGTAGGCAAAATCGACCGGGGTCGAGCCCTTGGGCAGTTCCATGATGCGGCCCTTGGGGGTGAAGATATAGACTTCGTCAGGGAACAGATCAATCTTGACGTTTTCAATGAACTCGAGGGAGTTGCCGGCGTTTTGCTGTAGTTCAAGCACACTTTTCAGCCATTGACGGGTGCGGGCATGGTGCCCGTTGATGACCTCGTCCTTGGATTTGTAGACCCAGTGCGCGGCAATACCATTGTTGGCCATGTCTTCCATTTCCGCCGTGCGGATCTGGATCTCGATGGGTACCCCGTGCAGGCCGAACAAGGTGGTGTGCAGGGATTGATAGCCGTTGGCCTTGGGGATGGCGATGTAGTCCTTGAAGCGACCGGGAAACGGCTTGTACAGGCCATGGACGGCGCCAAGAACCCGATAGCAGGTGTCGGGGCTGTCCACTATGATGCGGAAGGCATAGACATCCATGATTTCATTGAAGGCTTTGCGCTTGCCACGCATCTTCTGGTAGATGCCGTACAGGTGCTTTTCCCGGCCCATGACCTGGCCTTCGAGACCGGCGTTGGCCAGGCAGGCCTGCAAGGACTCAAGAATCTTGTTCAACAGTTCCTTGCGATTGCCGCGGGCACTGCGCACAGCACGGTCGATCATGTTCGAGCGCATGGGATGCATGGCCTTGAAGCCAAGATCCTCGAATTCGGTACTCAGGCTGTGCATGCCCAGGCGATTGGCAATCGGCGCGTAGATTTCCAGGGTTTCCTTGGCAATTCGCCTGCGTTTCTCCGGGGCCAGGGCGCCCAGCGTGCGCATGTTGTGCAGGCGATCGGCCAGTTTGACCAGAATCACGCGGATATCCCGGGCCATGGCCAGGGCCATTTTCTGGAAATTTTCGGCCTGGGCTTCGGCTTTGGTTTCGAAGGTCATCTGGGTCAGTTTGCTGACCCCGTCGACCAGTTCGGCCACGGTGTCGCCAAACTGGCTGACCAGTGCGTCCTTGGGGATGCCGGTATCTTCGATCACGTCATGGAGCATGGCGGCCATCAGGCTCTGATGGTCCATGTGCATGTCGGCGAGAATATTGGCAACAGCCAGGGGGTGGGTTACGTAGGGTTCACCGCTGCGCCGGGTCTGGCCATCGTGGGCCTGTTCGGCGTAGTAGTAGGCGCGCCTGACCAGATTGACCTGATCAGGCTCAAGGTAGTTGTCGAGGCGCTCGGCAAAGGCTTCTATACCAGGCATGACAATCTCCTGACCGCAGCTGGGTGCGATCTGGCGCCAGTGGCTGGCGCACGCGCGTGGCCTGTCACCGGTCGAGGCAAGTGTTACTCCTCGAAATCGGCTTCCAGCGAGTACAGCGGCTCCTGCTGATCCTGAATGGCTTCCTGTGCCAGTATCTCGTTGGAGACCAGGCCGGCGGCGATTTCACGCAGGGCCACGACGGTAGGCTTGTCGTTTTCCCAGGCCAGCTTGGGCTCCTTGCCACCGGTGGCCAGTTGGCGTGAACGTTTGGTGGCCAGCATGACCAGCTCAAAGCGGTTTTCTACATTTTCCAGGCAGTCTTCAACGGTAACGCGGGCCATGGGTGTACTCCGGAACGGCTTGAATATCGTAATTCGACGCGCTCCATATGGAACGCAGGACCAGACAGTCTACTTAATTGCCTGTCAGTCTGACAAGAGCGCTGACAGTAATGCCTGATAACGACGCTGTTGCAGCGGTTGTGACAGGCGACCATTACGCATGATGGCCTTCAGGTCGTCGAGGGCGATATGGAATTCGTCGTTGATGACCAGAAAGTCATATTCCACGTAATGACTGATTTCATCCACTGCCTGGGCCATGCGCTTTTCAATGACCTGCAGGTCATCCTGGCCGCGGTTTGTCAGGCGGTCGCGCAGAGCGTCACGGGAAGGGGGCAGGATAAAGATGGACTTGGCCTGTGGCATGGCCTTGCGCACCTGCTGAGCTCCCTGCCAGTCAATTTCCAGAATCAGATCATGGCCCTGCAGCAGGGTCTGCTCGACCGTGCTCTGTGAGGTGCCATAGAGGTTGCCGAAAACTTCGGCATGCTCGAGAAAGTCACCGCTGCCCACACGCTGCAGAAAGTTTGAGCGGTCAGTAAAGTGGTAGTTCACGCCATCCACCTCGCCAGGACGGATCGACCGGGTGGTATGCGATACGGATACGCGAAGTTGCTCGACCTGGTCCAGCAGGGCCTTGACCAGGCTGGTCTTGCCGGCCCCTGAGGGTGCTGAAACGATATAAAGAGTACCGCTGGCGTGCGTCATCGGGTCGGGTCCTGATTGCGAGGATATGGCCTTGAGCGACGATTATAAAGAAGTTCGCAGGTTCAGTCATTGTCGTGCTTGTACAGGTCGTTTCGGGCTTACCGATCAAGCCTGCGTGACAATTAATTATTGACGTCAACATTCCGAAGTCCTTTCAGTTCTGCGCACTTTTTCAGTGCGCTACCGAACATAAGAAACCACATGGCACAATGACAGCGCCTGATATTTGGCGCATTTTACAAGATTTCAGAAATTGTCAAAAAAACAGCTTTGCGCGCTTGCGCCGTCATATTTACTGGGATATACCTTGTCCCATAAGTGATGCAATACACCTTTTTGATGTATCGCCCGATACGCAGTTCATACCAAAAAAATCAAACCAAACCAGACTAAAAACAAAACCAACAAGGCTGTTGGGTTTGGCGTTTGCCATTTCGAGACATATGGAGAGTGACTATGAAAATCAGCATCTTTGGTTTGGGTTATGTTGGCGCAGTGTGCGCGGGGTGTTTGTCCTCGCGCGGGCATCAGGTAGTTGGCGTAGATGTATCGCAGGTCAAGATTGACCTGATCAACCAGGGCAAGTCGCCCATCGTTGAGCCGGGTCTAGAGGAGTTGCTGCAACAAGGCCTGCAACGTGGCCTGTTGAAAGGTAGTACCCAGGTTGAGCAGTCTGTTCTGGATACCGACATATCCTTTATCGCCGTTGGCACGCCAAGTCTGCGTAATGGTGATCTGGACCTTGGCTACATGGTTACTGTCTGCGAGCAGATTGGTGAGGCGCTGCGCAACAAGACCGAGCGGCATACCGTGGTGGTGCGCAGTACCGTGTTGCCGGGCACCGTGATGAATGTGGTTGTTCCCGCGCTGGAGAAAGCCTCTGGCAAGCGCGCCGGTGCCGACTTCGGTGTCGCTGTGAATCCCGAGTTTCTGCGTGAAAGTACCGCCATCAAGGATTACGACTTTCCGGCCATGACGGTAATTGGTGAACTGGACAGCCAGTCAGGCGATCTGCTCGAGGCGCTGTACAGCGAACTCGACGCACCGATCTTTCGGCGCCCGATTCAGGTCGCGGAGATGATCAAGTACACCTGCAACGTCTGGCACGCGGTCAAGGTGACCTTCGCCAACGAAATTGGCAACATCGCCAAGGCCTGTGGTGTTGATGGCCGAGAAGTGATGCAGATTGTCTGTGAAGACAAGAAGCTGAATATCTCCTCCTACTACATGCGCCCGGGTTTTGCCTTCGGTGGCTCCTGTCTGCCCAAGGATGTGCGTGCCCTGACCTATCGAGCAGGTCAGATGGATGTTGATCACCCGATGCTGGCCGGCGTCATGGCCAGTAATCGCAACCAGGTGCGATCTGCCTTTGCGCTGCTGGAAGGCTATGGCAAGCGCAAGGTTGGCATGCTCGGTCTGAGTTTCAAGTCCGGTACCGATGATTTGCGCGAGAGCCCGCTGGTCGAATTGGCGGAAATGCTGATTGGCAAGGGCTATGACCTGCGCATCTTTGACAAGAACGTCGAATACGCCCGCGTCTTTGGCGCAAACAAAGAATATATAGAATCCAAGATCCCCCATGTTTCATCTCTTTTGCACTCCGACCTGCTACAGGTAATCGAGGCCAGTGATGTCATCGTGATCGGTAATGCTGATCCGGTGTTCGCCGAGATTGTCAAAAATCCCCCGCCCGGCAAACAGATCCTTGATCTGATTGGCTTCATGGACAAGCCCACTGAGGGTTTGCTCGAAGGTATTTGCTGGTAATGCGATACAACCTGGCAGCGCGTGCATGGCGCGCCGGGTTGGCGAGGGACGGTTTGAACGGGGCAGTTGCCCAATAAACCACATTCAGTCTGACAGTTTGTGCGTACCCGCAATGCGAGTGCGTTACAGACAGGGAGAAATATCATGATTCCTCTGGTTCTTTCCGGTGGAAACGGTACGCGGCTTTGGCCTTTGTCGCGCAAACAGTTTCCCAAGCAGTTTCATGCACTGACCGGCGACCTGACACTCTTTCAACAGACGCTAAAGCGCCTTGAGGGTTGTGTTGATGAGTCACCGATGGTGGTCTGCAATCGTCAGCATCGCTTTGTTGTCAATGAGCAGTTGAGTCAAATGGGTATGGAGGCCTATGCCGTCATGCTCGAACCCTTCGGACGCAACACCGCACCGGCTCTGGCCCTGGCTGCCATGCAACTGGTTGCTGATGGTCGTGATGAGTTGATGCTGGTATTACCGGCGGACCATCTTATCGCCGACGTGTATAGCTTTCGCGCGGCGCTCAAGCTGGCTGCTGAAGCAGCAGAAGCCGGGGCCATGGTGCTGTTCGGTGTACCGGCCCGGCATCCGGAAACTGGTTACGGCTATATCAAGGGTGGTCAGCCTGGCAGTGGACCGGTCAAGGGCTCGGTCAGCGTCGAAGCCTTTGTTGAAAAGCCCGACCATGAGCGCGCTATGGAGTACGTAGCCGATGGTGGCTATTACTGGAACAGCGGTATGTTCGTATTCCGCGCCAGCCGCTTTCTCGACGAGTTGCGCGAGCACTCACCGGATATCTATGACACCTGCCAACTGGCATTGAGCCGCAGCAAGCACGATGGCCATCATATCGACATTGATAGTCAGGCCTTCCAGTGCTGTCCGGACGACTCTATCGATTATGCGGTGATGGAAAAGACCCGTTCAGCCTGTGTTGTCCCGCTGATTGCCGGCTGGACCGATGTCGGATCCTGGTCAGCCCTGTGGGAAGTTCAACCCAAGGACGCCCAGGGTAATGTGGTACGCGGTGATGTCACCCTGCAGGACTGCCGTAACAGCTATGTGCACAGTACCAACAAGCTGGTCTCTATGATCGGTCTTGAGGATGTGGTGGTGGTTGAAACCAAGGATGCCGTGATGGTTGCCCACAAGGATCGGGTGCAGGATATCAAGCAGACCGTCAACCGTTTGGAGAAGCAGGAAAGGTCCGAGGTCATCAATCACACCCAGGTTTACCGGCCCTGGGGCAGCTACGACTCGGTTGATCTGGGCAGTCGCTTTCAGGTCAAGCGTATTACCGTGAATCCCGGCGCCCGTCTGTCGTTGCAGATGCACCATCACCGTGCCGAGCACTGGGTCGTGGTGTCCGGTACCGCCGAGGTGACCTGTGATGACAAGGTCTTCCTGTTGACCGAGAACCAGTCGACCTATATTCCGGTTGCCTCGGTTCACCGCTTGGCCAACCCGGGCAAGATTCCACTCGAAATCATCGAAGTACAGTCCGGCGGTTACCTGGGCGAAGACGATATTGAGCGGTTGGATGATGTCTATGGACGGACTGAGGCGCTGACGCAGTGACAAACGATCCTGTACGGGGTGCCGAGGCAGCGGATCTCGGCCCCCGCGATTTCATGGAAACGACGTTTCATACACCAGGTTGGCGCAGTCTCTGTGGCTGGGCCTGCCTGTTTGCCCTGATTGCGCTGGCCTCGAATATGGTCGATCCGAGCTATCTGGATCCAGCGCACCACAAATTCATCTTTCTGATTGGCGCACTGGGTATCTGGCGTTACACCAACGCCGTTACTCATTATTTGCGCGGCATGTATTTCCTGCATTGGCGTTTCCCGCGTATCCGCCGTGCGGTGGAGAAAATGGGTGACGCTGCGTTGCCGTCACACATGTATATGGTGGTCACCAGTTTCCGTATTCCAACGGAGACCACCTTCAAAGTCTATCGCTCGGTATTCCGCGAGCTGCAGCAGCTGCCGGTGCCAAGCACCATCATTGCCTCGATTGTGGAAAAGGCCGATGAGAATTTTATCAAGCAGTTGATGCGTGATGAGATACGCGACCGCGATGATATTCAACTGGTCATTGTCCGGGCCCGTGGCACCGGTAAGCGTGACGGCCTGGCACATGCCTTCCGGGCCTTGTCCAGACGCATGCCAGTGGAAGATGCGGTGGTCGGCGTAGTGGATGGCGACACCATCATGCTGCCGGGTTGCATTGAGCGTGCGGTCAAGCTGTTCGCCTATTTGCCGACGGTTGGCGGCGTCACCACCAACGAGTTCTGTGAGGTGGAAGGCAGCCGGATGATGCGTGAATGGCACACCATGCGGTTTGTGCAGCGGCATATCAACATGTGCTCTATGTCGCTATCCAAGCGCGTGCTCACGCTCACAGGGCGTCTGTCGTTCTTCCGCGCCAGCATCATGACTGAGCCGGAGTTCATCAAGGATGTCGAAGCGGATTTTCTCGCGCATTGGCGTCTTGGGCGTTTCCAGTTTCTCACCGGCGATGACAAGTCATCCTGGTTCAGCCTGATGCGTGCTGGCTGGGATACCTTTTATGTACCCGACAGCCATACCCTGACGGTCGAGCACCCGCCGGATAGCAACTTTTTCCGTGCTACGCGACAGCTGATGTACCGCTGGTACGGCAACTCTCTGCGGCAGAACTTCCGCGCCACCCGCGAATTGGGTTGGTCACGTCTGGGGCTGTTTGCCAGCTATGTACTGTATGACCAGCGCATCTCCATGTGGACCTGTCTGGTGGGGCTGACTGGCTCCATCGTTGCCGGTCTGTTCCTGGGCATTCAGTACCTGTTGATTTACCTGTTCTGGATTCTGTTGTCGCGCACGCTGGTGTGCCTGCTGTTTTTCCTGACGCGGCATCCGGTGCATCCGCTGTATCCATTTGTTCTTTATTACAACCAGATAGTCGGGTCAGTGATGAAGGTCTACTCGATGTTCCACATGGATCAGCAAAGCTGGACCCGGCAGAAAACCACGCTGGGAAAAAATAATGATTTTGATGCGGGGCTGAACTACTGGACCTCGAAAATGATGCTGGTGTCGTCCATCGCCATTTTCTTCGGTGTGATTTCGGCGCTGCTGGATATTTCGCAACTCTGAGTAATGGATTAGGGGCAAAGGACATGAGCACATCAATTTTGAAAGATCAGGTTGTCCACGAGGCAATCGACGAGCGCCAGCACATTCGTACCCGCATTCCGGCGCAGGCCAGACTGACCGGCAGCCAAGGTGAAAGCATCCTCTGTGATGTACAGGATATCTCCTTGGGTGGCATCGGACTGGTTTATCCCGAGCCATTGAAAATGGGCAGCCTGTACGAAGTGGCCATCACCCTGGGCATGAGCCGGGTTGATTTGAGTTTCAAGGCCAAGGTTAAAGTGGTGTCCCAGCACGATGATCAGGTAGGCACCCAGTTTGTCGATCTGGATCCGCAGAAAGCCGACATTCTGCGTTATCTGATCTCTTCCTATATGTCCGGTGAAATCGCTGATATCAATGGCTTGTTCAATGTCATGCAGCGGGAAAACTACATCAAGGAGCGCAAGCAGAAGCACAATACCCATCGCACCCCGGGTGAAAGACTTAAGGCGGCTGCCGGCTCACTGGTCTTTCTGCTGATTGGCCTGCTGGCCTTGGTTTATGTGCTGTTCAAGGCCTACGAGCTGATGTTCCGCATCCCGGCCAGTCAGGCTCTGGTGAGTGCAAACAGTTTTGTGGTCAGTATGCCGGAGAACGGTAACGTACGTTTTCTGGTTCCTGAAGGGCAGACCCAGGTGACCACCGGCCAGCCACTGGCGAGTATTTCAACCCAGCTGAGTACCAGTATCACCACGCCGGCCGATATCGCGGCAATGATGGATCTTGCGCCGGGTGACGTCGAGGCGCTGCTGGGCCGCACCAATATTGAAACCGTGATTTCCAGCCCCTGTGATTGCACGGTGTTTTACCCTGGCAGCCGGATGAACGGCTTTGGCTACAAGGGCGATCCGTTGTTGCACCTGCTGCCGAACGACCAGCCGATGTTTGTTCAGGCCAGCGTGCCCTTCGAAAAACTCGACACCCTGCGTCGCACCCAGCGCGTCAGCTTGCAGCCCTATGGTGCTGAACAGGCGATCAGCGGCCGTCTGGTCAGCGCCTCGGTCAATCAACAGAACCAGATGATCCTGCTGAATATCGAACCGGAAACTGCATTGTCCATGGAGGACTACCAGAAGCCGGTTTGGGTCGAGTTTGTACTTGGCCTGCCCGGTGTACCCGGTAGCGATGTCATCAGTGAATTGCGCTAGGTAATGACCATGCGTTCAATCACTCTGCTATTACCGCTGGCCCTGGTGGCTGTGTTACTGAGCACGCCAGCTCAAGCGCGCGGGCTTGAACAGATTCGTTATGAGCTGTTCAAAAACCCGCAGGCGGATGTTGAGGCTGACTTGCGTCGTCTGGTGGCACGCGGTGATCTTGAGGCCATGCATCTGCTGGGTGATGTATTGGCCGCGGCTGAAATATCCTCTCACCGGGAAACCATCTCGCTCTATGGGGCAGCCTTTGCCCGTGGACAAGGAGACGTATCTGCATTGGCCTCCCTGGCTAGGCTCATGGAGCGCTATCCCTTCCGCCGTGACCAGTATCGCCCCTATTTTCGGCAGGCCCTGCAGTTGTACCCACATAGCCGTGATCGGCAAACCCTGGCAACGACGCTGGAGGTTTTCCTTACCTATCCGGAGTTGTTTGACGCTGCGGCCGCCGAGAGCCTGATTGAACTGCATCAACGCGCTTGTCTGCTTGATTGCGCCACCGAGCTGTATTGGGCGGTATTGGCCGAGCGTCAGGGCGACCTGCAGACAGCAGACAGCTACTACCGTGCAGCCATGCTCAACGATGCTCGTGCTGTTGAACGTTACTACAGCTTTCTAGGTGACCAACAGGACCAGAGATTCCCGCAGGCTGCTCAGGAACTGGAGCCACGCATCGACGAAATAAGTGCGGATGCAGCGAACCGCATCAGTATGGTGCTAGACCGTATCAGTGATCTGTATCGCATCAATGAGCAGGTTGCTGAGCGCCAGCAGCGTGAGCAGGCAGAGTTACAGGGCATTCAGCTGGCGCCTAATCCCGTCGGATTTGTTGCCGAATCGCAACGCCTGCGTAACCAGGCACTGCGTTGGGCCGAGCATTCCGCAGCGCGCAACTGGTTGCCAGCGCTGGTCTCAAGCTTCTACTTCATGACCTCCATGCCGGATAACTACAGTGGCGCTGAAGCCATGCAATTGATCGAGCGCATCAGGCTGCAGGATCCGGTTCGTGCTCGTTCCTTGCACGCCAGCGCCCTGATGGTAACCAACTGGAACACACTCAACCCCGGCAAAGCCCATGAGCTAATCCAAGGGCTGATTGCCGACGGTTATGCAGAAGGCTCGATGCTGTTGGGTGATCTATACAGCCGAGGTGGTCTCGATGAGCCTGACCAAGAAAGGGCCCTGGCGCAATATCAGCAAATGGCCGAGCTTGGCTCGGCTGCCGCCTACTACCGGCAAGCCTCATTGTATGCCTCTGGCAGAGCCATCTGTCACGACCACGTCAGGGCCTATGCCTATGCCATGGTGGCGGTCGATTTTGGCATTGTGCGCGCGCGCGGCTTGATGCGTCAGCTTGAGTACCATCTGGATGACGCTGACAAATCCAGGGCGTTGGCCCTTCGCGACACCATTATCAGGGAGTTTGGCATATGAACGGATTGTCACCACGCCGGACAGCAGCGATTGGCCTGTTGTTGGCCGCCAGCCAGAGCACTTGGGCACAGGACGAGTCTGCCGCGCAGCTCGGTGAGTTGCCCTTCTCTGAAGAGATCATTACCTCGGAAGTGCGTAACAAGCTGACTTTGCAAGGTGGTTACGGCCCAGAGGATTCAGTGCTTGGGGCTGATCGGGAAAGCTTTTACAGTCTGCGCTACGAACCCACCTTTATCTGGTACTCACCGGAAAAACGCTGGTCGCGCTGGCAGGTATTCACCCGTGGCTGGTTGGCTTATGACTCAAGCGCTGCTGCTACGCCACTGCAGGAAGACAATCAGGAGCAGGTCGAAGGCTTCAACGCCGAGCTGCGCGAGTTCTATGTACGTCGCAATCTGCTGGGTGACGATCCACGTTTTTCAGTGACGGTCGGTCGCCAACGCTTCGCTGACCGATTGGGGATCTGGTGGGACGATACCTTTGAAGCGGTACGCTTTGATTACAACGACAGTTTTTCGCGTGGCTTTGTTGCGGCCGGACAGCAGTTTTATTACTACAACTCTGATGTGCACCAACTTGACCCTCTCGACGAGAAGATTTTCCACCTCTTTGGCGACTATGCCTGGCGTTGGCAGAACAGCCACTGGGCGGGTGTGCGGATGATGTACGAGCGCAATCATTCCGGCCGTGAGCTGGATGATCCGAACGACTTCGATGGCTTTCGCTATGGCGTGTTTGCCACTGGCGACGGCATCGTCTCGCCCTGGCTGAGTGATTACCACATTGAGTTGGCCGCCGTGCATGGCGAGCGTGAGACCTTCAACCAGCTGGGCAGCGAGAATACCGATATCCGTGGCTGGGCCCTGTTGACCGAATTGGGCAAGCGATACGACGACCTGCCGTGGAAACCCAGGCTGGTCATGCGCAGCGGTCTGACTGATAAGCCGAGTGAGGATGCTGACGGTTTCTATCTTAACCGCATCCAGTCGGATCGCCTGATTAACCAGGACACCTACAGCACTCGACTGGTCAGCTCCTTTGTACGGCTGGATATCAGTAACCTGGTGTATTACGGCCTGGGAATCGATCTGCAGCCGACGGAAAGAACCAGCCTGGATATGCGCCTGAGTCAGCTTTGGTTGCGTAACAGTGAGGGCAGCCTGCCGGTGCGTACCAATACCCCTCAGGACACCAGCAGTAGCAATGTCGGTCAGGTACTGGATCTGAACTACTACTGGCAAAGCTTTCCGCTGGCCTACCGTGGTCGGCAATTTGATATGAATACCCTGCTCAGCGCCAGCTACTTCCGGGCGGGTTCAGCCACAGGAGACCTGGATGATGATTATCAGGTTTCCTTCGGCATCGTCATGCGTTACTGACAGGGACGTCGGCCATGGTCTTTAGCTCAAACATATTCCTGTTTTTATTCCTGCCAGCCTTTCTACTGCTGTATTACGTCGTAGGCACACGCTGGCGGTCATTTGTGATTGTGTTGGGCAGCTACCTGTTCTATTCGTGGTGGCGGCCAGACTTTCTGTTCCTGTTTATCGGCATAACCTACTGGAACTACTGGTTTGCACTGCGGATCAAGGCCAATCTGGATGCGGACAACAAGCAGCGGGCATTTCGCTGGTTGACGGTCGGCGTTGTCGGAAATCTGGCTACCCTCGGTTATTTCAAGTATGCCAATTTCGGTGTGGATGTCATTGCCGCTGCCCTCGAGCCACTGGGGATCAATACCTTTACCCTGGAACATATCATCCTGCCCCTGGGGATCTCGTTCTATGTATTCCAGGCCATCAGTTACATCGTCGATATTTACCGAAAGCAGGCTGAACCAACGCGAAGCTTCATTGACTTTGCCGCCTACATTGCCCTGTTTCCGCAGCTGATTGCCGGTCCGATCGTGCGCTATAAGCTGGTCGACCTGCAGCTCAAGCAGCGTACGCATTCCATGGAGCTGTTTTCCCTGGGTGCGAGCCGGTTCATGCTTGGTTTTATCAAAAAGGTGCTGATTGCTGATTCGCTGGCACCGCTGAATGTGATGTTTATCAGCGAAAGCGAACCGCAGTTGATGGATGCCTGGCTGGGCATGCTGATTTCAATTCTGCAACTGTATTTCGACTTTTCCGGCTACTGCGATATGGCCATCGGACTGGGCATGATGATGGGTTTCCGTTTCCCGGAAAACTTTAATCAGCCGTTTTTGGCTCAGAGCATTACCGAGTTCTGGCAGCGCTGGCATATGACGTTGGCAGACTTTCTGCGTGACTATGTCTACATGCCTTTGGTGCGCAAGCGTGTTGCCGGTCTTATGGTCGCCTTGATTTACACCATGCTGCTTTCAGGTTTCTGGCATGGCGCCAGCTTCGCCTTTATTTTCTGGGGCTTATTTTTCGGCGTAGGCATGGTGATTGAACGACGCTTCGGTCTGGCCACCAAGATCAAAACGCCCTACAAATTCTGGCGTAACGCACGAACCTTTTTGTTGATTACCCTGAGTATGCCGCTGTTTTTTACCGGTGACCTCCGGCATAGCCTGGATATTTATGCCGGAATGATAGGGTTAAACGGCCTGGGTAACGTTGAGGGTTATGTTTACGGCGCCTCGATGATGAGCCTGAGCTTTATCGTGCTTGGCATAGTCTGGTCGATTCTCGCCGGACGTATCAATTTGCGTTATTACGCCAGTCAAAAGCAGCCCTATTTCATGCAGCACGTTGGTGGTTTTGGTGCTTTGTTGCTCTGGGCCGGGTTTGTCGTTGCGCTGAGCCGTCTGGCCGCCAATTCCTTTTCACCATTCCTGTATTTTCAGTTTTAGGGTGCCAGCATGCTTCCTGTAATGAAAACGGCCGGTAAAGTTAATGGTTATTTATTCATCCTGATGTTGGCGGGTATGTTCCTGTATTCGCTGCCGGCAGTTTTCAGTTTTTCCCGCGCCCAGACCCAGGCAGTCAGCCTGTTTTTCGATGGTCAGTTATTACGGCAGTTCGAGCAGTTTTACGATAAGCGCTTTTTCCTGCGGGATTTCTCGGTGCGGCACTGGGCCAGTTTGCAGTACCTGTTGTTTCGTGAGGGCTCAAGTGGAGCTGTGCTGGGCCGGGACGGTTGGTTGTATACCAACCAGGAGTACCTGATTCCCAATGATTTGCAGCGCAACATGGACAATCAGTTAGCGCACATCGAGCGTATCAGGGCGCAACTTGAGGCCTCTGGTAAGCGCCTGGTGGTTCTGCCGGTGCCGATGAAACTGGATGTGCACCAAGAGCATGCCCAGCAGCAACCGGATAGCAGACTCATTGGGTTGCATGACGATTTTGTCGCTGGGTTACAGGCCCAGGGTGTGGCCGTCAGCCCGGTTCGGGATGTTTTTTTGGCGCACCGCGGGGAGGATCTGTTTGTCCGTAATGACACCCATTGGAGTCCCGCAGGTGCTCGCCTGGCCGCCAATGAACTGGCTCGTCAGTACCCTGAGCTGATTGGTCACACTGAGTATGTCAGCGAAACAGCCGGCGAAAAGGCACTCAAGGGTGATCTGGTCAACTTTCTGAATTTTGATCCGCGCCTTGCGCCGGTGTTTTTCCAGCCTGAACCGGTGCTGCTGTACGAAACCGTGCAGCGACAGGAAAGCATTGGCGCCGCTGACCTGTTTGGCGAGGTCGAGCACAGTCTGATGGTGGTCGGCACCAGTTACAGCCAGATTGATGACTGGAACTTTATCGGCTTCCTGAAACAGGCACTGCAAACCGACCTGCTGGTGATCGCATTGGAGGCACGTGGGCCCTTTCAGGCCATGGACGCCTTTCTGGCCAGTGACGCCTATGCCAGTCCGGAATTAACCACTGTTATCTGGGAATTTCCCGTTCGAACCCTGTTGGCACACCGCACAACCCTGCGCGGTTCCAGTCAGCAATCTGTAACCCAACTTTAATCATGGAAGGTAGTGACAATGAACAAGCGCGCGATTTTCTCCACATTAGTAGCCTGCTGGCTGATGCTGTGCAGTGCATTGGCGACAGCCCAGGACGCCAATGCGGATCTGTATGATGCAGTGGCGCCTGCCGACTCTGCCTTTATCCGGGTCCTTAACCTGAGCGATATCAGCATCGAGGTCGGCCTGACCAGCAAGACCCTTACCCAGCGCGTGCCGGTTGGGCAGTTCAGTGGCTATCGCTTCGTGCCTCCAGGCACTCACCGCATCACTATTGGTGAGCAGTCACTGGAAACTGAACTCAAGGCCAATACCGCCAGCACGGTGATATACCGTGATGGCCAGCTGCAGTTGCTTGATGATGCCTTTGTCAACGAACCACGCCGCGCCCAGATTGCCTTCTATAACCTCACAGGTATGCAGGCCGCGCTAAAGACCGCAGACGGTCAACATGTCGTGGTTGATACCCTGGGCCAAAACCAGACCGGCAGTCGTATGGTCAACGAGGTCAAGATTGGCTTTGCCGCCTACGAAGGGGAGCGCTTGCTGGTCAACTACGAGGAGCAGCTGCTGCGCAAGGGCCGCTCCTACAGCTATGCATTGATGCCGGATGCCAGCGGCTTCCGCGCAGTGATGCTAGCCAACACCATTGACCCCATAGAATGATGACCAGGATACAAGGATGACAACCGTGGCGAGCAAACCCCTGCGCAGCGCTGCTGTGATTATAAGTCTTGGGCTGTTGGCTCAGACGGCGATGGCCAGCGAGCCGACAGAGACCTGTAGCGATCTGGATTGTCTGTTGTGTCCGGCAATGCAGGACCCGAACAGCTACCTGGAAGGTAATATGAAGCTGATAAACCAGCTGACGCCGGGTACTGATCGCTGGCTGTTCCGCTCGGATGTCGACCTGACCAACAACTTTGGCATGCCAGCTGATATGCAGCCAGAGTTTACCCGCCTGGTTGAGGCTTTTTCTGCCCAGGGCACCCATCTCGCCATGGTTGTGCAGCCGACCCGTGGCCTGATGCACCGTGACAAGGTTAGGCCTGACTTTACTCAGGGTTTTGATTATCTGGTGGCCTCGGCCAACCTGCGGGCTTTTCTGCAACAACTGAGTGACGCCGGCGCTATAGTGCCGGATATCATGCAGTTGGTGGACAATCCACCGGCTGAAGAGTATTTCTTCCGCCGTGACCACCACTGGACGTCGGCTGGTGCGCGGGCCACCGCTCGCGTTGTTGCCGATCACCTGCTGCAACACCCGGTGCATGCCGAGTTGACTCCGAAGAGCTATCGTACCGAAGCGGGTACGACTCAGTTCAAGGACGGCACAATGAACCAGGCGCTCTCCAGCCTGTGCGGTAATCACTATGGTTTCCAGTATGTGCCAGGCTATCGGACGGTGCCCGAGATTAATGACGCCAGTGCGTTATTTGACGAGGAGCCGGTCCCCGAAGTCATTCTTCTCGGTACCAGTAACTCGGCAGCGCGTGATGAGGAAAACAAACAGTACAACTTTGACGGCTTCCTCAAGGAGTATCTGAGTGTTGACCTTCTGAACTTTGCCATGCCCGGCGCTGGTGAGTATGGCGCCATGGTCGAATACCTCAATTCGGATAGTTATTCTGTCGATGAACCACCCAAATTGGTTCTTTGGGAGCTGCCTGCGAACTATCAATTGGCTGACCCGCTCATGTACCGGCAGCTGATTCCGGCTATTGAAGGCCAGTGCAGCGCTGACGACACGCTGCTCAGCAGCCGGCTGGAAAGGCCCGGCTTGCAGGTTAACGAGCGGGTCGAGTTGCTCAGCAATACCGGTACCGCGCGCCTGGACCTCACAGGGCATGATGGCTATCTGGATATCCGCGTGAGCAACGGTAACCTCAAGCACTTCTATTTGATCGTCTATTACGACAATGGCACGCGGGACAAGGTGTGGGTTCGCCGCGAGGCTATCGTCAGTGGTGGCCAGTACTTTTTGGAGCTGAGCAAGGCACCGGAGTACCGCAATGCCAACCTGCTGTCGGTATTCATGGAGCCCACTGAAGCCTTGCAAGCCCCTACCAGCCTGGAGGTGCGATTATGCCGCTGAGTCGCTCCCATGCTGCTGTTATCCTCATGTTGGTTGGTCTGAGCATGGCACTGCCTTCCAGTGCCGCCAACAGCATCTGGCCTGCCCGTGAAACACCTCAGTCAGCCATGCTGACCAGCTACACCGGGCTGACCTGTCCGAGAGTGCCGCCTGCCGCCTACACCGGGCATTTGCAGCTGGACAGCAAATATGACCAGTCGGATGCCAGCAAGACCACCTTGACTCGGCTGTCCCGGGATACGCAGCGGGTCCGCGACCACATCAACGGCTACCACCGTGGTCTGCTTGAGATTGTCAGTCGATTTGAGCGAGCGGAGAACACGGCGGAAGCCAACCTGGCGTTGGCCTGTCTGCACACCTGGCTTGAAGCCTGGGCCACGGAAGGCGCGTTGCTGAGTACCGATGTCAGTGGCACCGGCCGTGCCGTGCGTAAATGGTCTTTGGCCGCGATCAGCAGTGGCCTGCTCAAGGTCCGCGCCATCAGCAACCAGCGTTTCCAGCTCTCGGCGGTAGAGCAAAGCTGGTTAGAGCAGCTCAGTGTGGCGGTCATGGCCGACTACAGCCCGCGCCAGCGCCTGGACTATGACTGGTTCAACAATCACGACTATTGGGCGGCCTGGGCTGTCAGCGCCACCGGCATGTTGCTGGATCGGGATGGTTATCTTCTCTGGGCCGACCGAACCCTGCGTCTGGCCCTGGAACAAATGCAACCGGGCGCCGGCAATTATCTTTATTTGCCCCTGGAAATGGCCCGCAGCAATCTGGCGATCGACTACACCCATTATGCACTGGTGCCACTGGTGCTGCTGGCTGAGGCGGCAGAAGTGAATGGTCGCGGTTTGACCGAGACAGAATGGTCGCGGTTGGGGCAACTGGTCAACCTGGCCGCCCTGGGAGTATTGCGTGAGGATGCGGTTGCCGAATTGACCGCGAATCAGCGTCAGGTCTCGGACCACAAGATGGTCTGGTTACTGCCGTTTTTGCACAGGCAACCGCAGCATGTGCTGGCGTTGGAATTGTATGGTGAAGTGGGTAGCAATATTGGCCATTACGGTCAGGTTGGCGGCGATCTGCGCGCCTTGTATCCCGATATCGATTGATAGCGAAGGAATAACAGCATGGATGTTTCAACTATCGCCAGGTTCAGTTTGATCGCCTGCCTGCTGGCTACCGGCCTGTCCCATGCCGAGCAGTCGAGCCCACTTCTGGTGGTCGATGCCGATGCCCATCAACAGACGCTTGAGGCTTACCGTGAACTGACGGATCAGGCGACCCAATTGAGCTTGAACGCGCGCGCGACCCCCGCCGGACGCGCTCAGGCCTCCCTGCAGCCGATGTTTTCCTCGCAGCAGGGTAGCTGGCCCTTTGAGCCCTTTGTGCACAACGGTCTGTTTCGCGCCATTGCCGGTTATCAGAACCAGCATCCGCGCGCCGTGGTTATCAGCGGCGGAACGATCAGCCTGGCGCAACTGCATGCCGAATTGAACAATGATCGGGTTCTGTCGCGGCATGAGGGGGGCTACTTGCTGCATTTCCCGCTGATGATCGAGCCGGGTGCCGCCTTGCTGATCGAAAATACGCAACTGTATCTGTACAGCTATTCCGGTACGGCGTTGATCAATCGCGGCCAACTCATCCTGCGCCAGGCTGAGCTGCATGGTTACAGTGATGGTCGGCCGCACGCTACCGATCGCCCGTACCGACCCTTTGTCATCAACTGGGCTGGCAGCCAGGTGCAGATACAGAGCTCCGAGCTCAGCAAGTTGGGCTATAACGGCCATCTTTCACGAGGCATGAGTACCGCGCGCAGTAGCCAGCAGGGCGCCAGTGTGGCGCCAGCCAGCGTGCTGGTCAGCGACAGCCGTTTCAGTGACATGTCGGTGGGGCTGGAATTGACCCAGGCCCAGGCCCGGATCGAGACCAGCGCCTTTGACAATATGCAGCAGTACGCTCTGGATCTGGCTGATAGCCGTTTTGAAATCAAGCACAACCGTATCGAGGGGGTGCGCAACCTCAGCGGCATTCGTGTTGGAGGCCGTAGTCAGGGCCTGATCGAAAGCAACCGGATCCTCAAGGCCAGCAAAAGTGGCATTGAGGTCAACCTGCTGGACGGCAATCTCAGCGTGCGGGCCAACCAGATGGGCGGCAATGCAGGCTACGGCCTGCTGCTGCGTGATCTGTCAGCCAACAGCCGGCTGGTATTTGAAGACAACCTGATTGGCAATACGCAGCTGACCGGTATTGACGCCAGCGGTTTGCACCAGGGCATGCTGGTCAACAACCACATCATGGGCACGCCGGAATATGCCATCAGTATCCGTAACGAGCAGCGCCTAAGCGGCCCTTTGCAACTGACTGGCAACCACCTCGAGCAGGTTGGCAAGGCAATGATGCGGGTTGAGGGTGTGAGCAACCTGGTGCTCGGCGAGAACCGTTACCTGGCCAACCCGCTACAACAGAATCTGCTGATTGGTGATCTGCTGCCGTTCCAGGCCGAGCTGCTCGAGGCCACCCTGAAACAAGGCTGCCTGATTTCGGTGGATATGGGCTTGCGAGCTGCGCAAAACCGGCCAAGGCTGGTGTGTCCCGTAGGCAGTTGAGAACACAGGCTGACAATGACTGACAACCGCTACCCGCGTCATGTTCTCATGGGTGGGTACGGGTAATAACAGACAATTGCGCCTGCATTGTCTGTGTATGAACTGCCCTTGGTGAGCGCCTTGCAGCCGAGGTTCAGAGAAGGCCGGCGTCAGGCCGTTTTGACTCATTCAGGATTGTTCACGACGGGCGCTGATCAGTAACTACTGCATCAGCAGCCCGCCTATCAATTCTCGCTTCGGCAGTAACTAGCCACCCCCCCCTTCACAGTTTTATCCGTTGCAGCGATTCATCGTTGTTGGCGTAGGCATTTGTTTTTTTCACCCTTCGATCAGTGAGTAACTGGAAAACCAGTCTGCAGCCCCGCAATCGTTGAGCTGTAGCGATAGTCAGCATAATGGCGCCAAAAAGGTGACTTGCATCACAAGTATTCAAAACAATTCCAGAAGTACTAGGCAGCAGCATCTGTTTGGGTAATCTGTCGGTGCGCTACTGCACAAAGGCGGAGTATTTCATCCGGTTTTTTAATCGCTAGAGCCACTTTTTTTAACCAAACAAGGATCCCCAGTTTCGCAATACCAAGATGCTGTCGGTATGCAAGACGCCCTGCGAAGCGCTGCTAACTAACTACCTATAAAGGTAAGATTATGCCGATCAAGCACCCTGTCAGAACCGCTGTCGCCCTATTGTTATGCCTGGGCATCGCACTCCCTGCCACAGCCGCGAACACCATCTGGCCAGCCCGTGAAACCAGTCAGTCAGTCATGATTGGCGACTATCGAGCGGTCACTTGTCCGCAACTGCCACCACAACCCTATACCGGTCATCTGCGACTGGACAGCAAGTACGACCAGTCAGATGACAGCAAAAGCACGCTGACTAGCCTGTCTCTAGAAACCCGGCGCATAACCGCGCAGATCGACAGCTACCACCGTGGTTTGACTGAAGGCATGAACCTCTTTGACCGGGCCAGAAGTCCAGCTGAGGTCAACCTGGCCCTGGCTTGCCTGCACACCTGGATGGAAAGCTGGGCCAAGGGAGGCGCGTTGTTGACTACGACTAGCAATGAGACCGGGCGTGCCGTACGCAAATGGTCGCTGGCTGCGATCAGTAGCCGTCTTCTGAAAATCGAAGCGCTGACCAATGAGCGTTATATCGTCACGCCCGTGCAGCGAAACTGGTTGCAGCAACTCAGTCAGGCGGTAATGAACGACTACACTCCCCGGCAAACCGGCGATTTTGCCTGGTTTAACAATCACGACTATTGGGCGGCGTGGGCGCTCTGTGCCACCGGCATGCTGCTTGACCGAAATGACTATCTGCACTGGTCGGCAAAAACCTTCGTGCTGGCCCTTCAGCAGATGCAGCCCGGCGACGGCGATTATCGTTATCTGCCACTGGAAATGGCCCGTGGTAACCTGGCGCTCGATTACCATCACTATGCCTTGGTACCTCTAGTGTTTATGGCCCAGACCGCAGAAGCCAATGGCAGAAGGCTGTCAAGTGATGAGTGGTCGCGTATTGGCGGACTGGTCAACCTGGCAGCCTTGGGTGTTTTGCATGAGAGCTCAGTGACTGAGTTGACCAGCACGCAAACGTCAGTCTCCAGTCAGAAAATGGCCTGGTTGTTGCCCTTCCTGTCGATGCAGCCCAGACACGCACTGGCTTTGGAGCTGTATAGCCGGGTGGGAAATAATGTTGGCTATTACGGTCAGTTAGGGGGCGATCTACGGCCGTTTTATCCGGATATTGATTGATTTATTTCTAGCCATGCACTCTGGCGCCGCTGAGTAGCGGCGCCAGAGTGGTCTTGGGATACAGGCGGCTTATCTGGGTATTGCTGGTGGTTGATACCCACCAGGTTACTCTATGTTCTGCACCTGTTCGCGCATCTGTTCGATAAACACCTTGAGATCAACGGCGGCCTGGGTGCTGCGGCTGTCGATGGCCTTGGAGCCCAGGGTGTTGGCTTCGCGGTTGAACTCCTGCATCAGAAAGTCCAGACGCCGACCCATCGCCTGACTGCCATTCAACACATGGCGGGTTTCATTGACATGGGTGTCCAGACGGTCGAGCTCTTCGGCGACATCGATTTTTTGCGCCAGCATCACCAGTTCCTGCTCGATCCGACCTGAGTCAAGTTCCAGCTGGGCTTCATTGAAGCGGTCAATCAACTTTTGCCGATGCGCAGCCAGCAGTTCCGGCATCATGCTGCGCAGGCGGCTGACCCGCTCGGCGATGGCGTCAATACGCTCTTCGATAAGCTTTTTCAGTTCGGCGCCTTCACGAGCGCGCTGCGTCTTCAGCTCGGCAATGGCCTGATCAAACAGCTGGCCAGCACGTTCCAGTAGTTGATCACTGTCGGGTTCACGGCTGGTCAGTACACCTGGCCAGGCCAGCACAGCGAGTGGATCAATGGCGGCCGGGGCTTGAAGGCGAGCTGAAACCGTTTCAGCGGCGCTCAGCAGTTGGGTCAGCAGCGCATCGTTAATGCTCAGGCTCTGCTGGCTGCCGGATACCGGGTTGAAACGCAGCGTGCACTCCAGCTTGCCGCGGGCAAAGGTCTTGCGCAGTTTTTCGCGCAACGGGCCCTCAAGGTCGCGAAAGGCTTCCGGCAGACGCAGGGTGGGCTCCAGATAGCGATGGTTGACCGAGCGGATCTCCCAGGCCAGATTCCCCTGGTCTGTGCTGAGTTCGCTGCGTGAAAAAGCGGTCATGCTGTAGACCATTACCAGGCTCCGTTCGTCGGTCATTGATACGCCATTGTACTCCTGCGCAGTCCCAGGTGTCGCCCCGGGGTCGCGCACCGTATAATCCCGGTTCACATAGATGCTGTACAAGGATATGCCCGATGAAACGACCCAGTGGCCGCGAAGCCGATCAAATGCGTCAGGTTACTCTGACGCGCCATTACACCAAGCACGCCGAAGGGTCAGTGCTGGTGGCATTCGGCGACACCAAAGTGCTCTGTACTGTCAGCGTCGAGGCCGGTGTGCCACGCTTCCTGCGCGGCTCTGGTCAGGGCTGGATTACCGCCGAATACGGCATGCTGCCGCGTTCCACCGGTGAGCGCATGCAGCGCGAAGCCAGCCGCGGCAAGCAGGGCGGACGCACACTGGAAATTCAGCGCCTGATTGGCCGTTCGCTACGCGCAGCCGTGGATTTGCACAGCCTGGGCGAGAATACCCTGCATATTGATTGCGATGTGATCCAGGCCGATGGCGGCACCCGTACCGCCTCTATTACCGGCGCCTGTGTTGCCCTGGTCGATGCGCTGCGGGTCATGAAGCAGCGTGGCGCGATCAAGAAGATGCCAGCGGTGCAGATGATTGCTGCCATTTCAGTAGGTATTTATCAGGGCCATCCGGTGCTGGATCTGGACTACCCGGAAGACTCGGCGGCAGAAACCGATCTGAACGTGGTGATGACTGACAAGGGTGGCTTTATTGAAGTGCAGGGCACCGCGGAAGCGGCCCCGTTCAGTACTGATGAACTCAATGCTATGCTGACGTTAGCGCAGCAGGGAACAGATCAGCTTTTTGCCATGCAGTTGGCTGCCCTGGAAGACTGAGCTACCGATGGCGCCCCCGGGCGCCATTCACGGACCTTGTCGAGGATCAGTGCCATGACCGATACCCAGCAATCACCGGACAATCACAATATGCCCAATGCGGAAACGCGTCAGTGGGCCATGTTTGCTCATTTGTCTGGTTTCATCGGCTGCGTCTTTCCCTTCGTTGGCAACCTGATTGGTCCGCTGGTGATATGGCAACTGAAAAAGGATGAAGATCCCTTTCTTGATGATCAGGGCGAGGAGGCGTTGAACTTCCAGATCACCGTATCCCTGTTGGCCATCGTCTGCCTGATGCTAATGATAGTGGTGATCGGTTTTCTGCTGCTCGGGGTGGTGTTCGTAGGGGCAGCAGCCCTGATGATTATCGCCGCGATCAAGAGCAATGAGGGCAAGGCCTACCGGTACCCCTTCTGCTGGCGCATCATCAAGTAAGCTGCAAGCTGCAAGCTGTTAGCGACAAGCGACAAGCGACAAGCAAGACCCCAAACTCACTGGCTTGAAGCTTAGATGCTCAGTGTCCAGTCGTAATCGATCACCACCGGGGCATGCTGAGAGAAACGGGCGTTGCGTGGAATTGTGGCGTGCTTGACGAAGCGGCGCAGTCCGGGGGTGAGTATCTGGTAGTCAAAGCGCAGGCCCAGATTCAAATTCTCGGCCTGCTCGCTGTCCGGCCACCAGCTGTACAGCTCGGCTTCTCGGGTCACTTCACGGAGCGCATCGACATAGCCCAGGTTGCCAAAGATCTCGTCCATCCAGGCCCGTTCCGGGGCCATGAAGCCGGGTTCATTCTGGCAATCGCGCCAGTTCTTCACGTCCAGTTTCAAATGCGCACTGAACAACGAGCCGCAATAGATGAACTCACGACGCTTGCGCCGCTGTTTGTTCAGGTAGGCGGTAAAGTCGTTCATGAACTTGAATTTCTGGTTCAGGTTGGCATCGCCGCCGCGCCCGGAGGGCAGCAGCAGGCAGCCGATGCTGACCTTGTCGAAGTCAGCCTGGATATAGCGGCCATAGCGATCAGCCAGCTCGAAGTCCAGGCCCATGATGATGGCCTTGGGTGCGGTCTTGGTGTAGATGGCCACACCGCCCTGGCTGGGCACTTCAGCTTCGAAGCAGTATTGCCAGTAACCATCAATCCAGTAGGGATCCTGCTCCAGCTCAGGGGCTGTGAGGCGAATGTCCTGCAGGCAGATCACATCGGCATCCTGTGTGCGCAGCCAGTCAAACAGGCCACGCGCCGCTGCGGACTCGATGCCGTTGACATTCAGACTGATGATTCGCATACATGGCTCCCCCAAAATCGAAAGTGTATGATAACTGAGCTTGAACGATTTTTGTTAAGAAGAGGGCGGGATGCAGGAATATCAGCGGGAATTCATACGTTTTGCACTGGACCGAGAGGTATTGCGTTTTGGCGAATTCACGCTGAAATCAGGCCGCATCAGCCCGTACTTTTTCAACGCAGGCCTTTTCAACACCGGTTCTGCCCTGGCGCGACTTGGACGATTCTATGCCCAGGCCTATGTGCATAGCGGTCTGCCTGATGTGGATGTGATCTTTGGACCGGCTTACAAGGGCATTCCGCTGGCGGCTGTGACGGCGGTTTCTCTGGCTGAAAGTTTTGATCGCGATGTGCCATACTGCTTCAATCGCAAGGAAGCCAAGGACCACGGAGAAGGTGGCAGTCTGGTTGGGGCGCCACTGAAGGGCCGGGTGTTGATCATTGACGATGTGATCACCGCTGGCACGGCCATTCGCGAAGTCATGGGCATTATTGAGGCGGCCAATGCCAAGCCGGCTGCCGTGATGATTGCCTTGAACCGTGAAGAACGGGGCCAGGGTGAGCTATCTGCGATTCAGGAGGTCGAGCGTGATTTCGGGATACCGGTTATCAGCATCGTATCCCTGACCCAGGTGCTCGACTTTCTTGAGGAAGACAACGAGCTGCGCCACTACTTGCCTGCTGTGCAGGCGTATCGCGCGCAATACGGTATCCAGGCCAGTCAGGAAACCTGATTCTGGTAAGGAATGCAGGGGCTGAGCCCCAAGGGAAAAGGGTATCCCGGAATGTTGAAACAGGGTTGCTGGTTGATCATATTGCTCTGCACGAGCCAGGCCTTACAGGCGCAGACGGCGCAGTTGTACCGTTATGTCGACAATAACGGTGTAACGGTTCTCGATAACCGGGTGCCGCCTGACATCATCAGCCGCGGCTACGAGATCATTGATTCGCAGGGTCGAGTCAAAGAGGTGATTCCGGCGGCACCGACCCCGGAAGAACTTCAGGCCATGCGCGAGGCGCGGGCCGACCAGGAGCGCCAGCAGCAGGCCGATATGACCCTGCTGCGGCTTTACAGCAGTGTCGGCGATCTGGACCGCGCTCGAGATCGGCAGATATTTCAGATTGAAAACCTGATACTGACTTCCAAGTCGAGTATTGATGGTCTTCAGGTTCAGCGCGAGGAGTTGCAGCGTCGCGCAGCCGTGCAGGAGAGGGCGGGACGCGAGGTCGATGAACAGATTCTCAAGGATCTGGCTGATGTGGATGCCGAGACCCGGCGCCTGGAACGCTTGATCAGCTCAAAGCAGCTGGAAATTCAAGAAGTCCACGAGCATTTTGCCGCTCAAAAGGAGCGGTTGAGCTTTCTGCTCGCGAACTGAACCGCGGTCAGTCCGGTTTGGCCCCACCAGGTTGCACGTTTTCAAAGGCGCATACAGCATCGCGGAAAGCTTGCGGTATAGGTGTTGGCCGACGTGTCTGCTGGTCGGCATGCACATAGACGATCTCCCCGGTCACCAGTAGGGTGTCGTCGCGGTAGATGCCAATCAGAAACTGCATGCTCGAATTGCCCAGTCTGCTAATGCGTACATGTACATCGAGCATATCGTCGAAATAGGCGGGTGACTGGTACTCCAGCAAGGTACGCACGGCAAAGAAATCAGCCCCTTTGACGCCGGTTTCGGCATCATAGGCCTGACCCATGGCGCGGAAGTACTCGGTAATGCCGACGTCGGCATAGGTCAGATAATGACCGTTGAAGACAATACCCTGCAAATCGGCCTCGGCCCAGCGCACGCGCAGGGCGTGACTGAACCGGAAATCGCTCAATTGCATTCAATCCACCTGTTTCTGGTTGGTAATCAGGGTGCCCACGCCGGCATCGGTAAAGACTTCCAGCAGCACCGCATGGGGTACCCGGCCGTCGACGATGATGGCGCTGCCGACGCCGCCCTGCACAGCGTCCAGGGCGCAACGGATCTTGGGTAGCATGCCGCCGTAGATGGTGCCATCGGCAATCAGCTCGTCCACCTGGGCGGTGCTCAGACCGGTCAGCACCTGACCTTCCTTGTTCATCAGGCCGGCGATATTGGTCAGCAGCATGAGTTTTTCAGCTTTCAATGCCTCAGCGACCTTGCCTGCTACCAGATCGGCGTTGATGTTGTAGGAGGCGCCGTCCGCACCCACACCAATAGGCGCGATGACCGGGATGTAATCATCAGAGACCAGGCGGTTAATCAGTTTGGTGTTGATTTCCACCACTTCACCGACATGGCCGATATCAATGATTTCCGGCTTGTCCATGCCCGGACTGTTGCGCGTAACCTTGAGTTTGCGCGCCTTGATCAGGCCCGCATCCTTGCCGGTCAGGCCAATGGCACTGCCGCCATGTTGGTTGATCAGGTTGACGATATCCTTGTTGACCTGCCCGCCCAGCACCATCTCGACCACGTCCATGGTTTGCGTGTCAGTCACCCGCATGCCATCGATAAATTCGCTCTGGATGTTCAAGCGCTTGAGCAGGTCACCAATCTGTGGGCCGCCGCCGTGCACAACCACCGGGTTGATGCCTACAGCTTTCATCAACACGATATCGCGGGCAAAGCTGTTCTTCAGGTCATCGCTTTCCATGGCGTTTCCGCCATATTTGATGACGATGGTCTTGCCGGTAAAGCGCTGGATGTAAGGCAGTGCTTCGGTCAGTACCAGGGCAACCTGGGTAGCGGCATCACGGCTGAGCATGGTGATCTGCTGTCTCCTGAAATCAGAATATAAGGGTCAGATCGCTGGCTGCGGCGGCCAGCTGATCACGGAAAATCTGTTTGATACTCTCCAGCTCGTCCTCGCTGTCGGCTTCGAAGCGCAGCACCAGTACCGGCGACGTATTCGAGGCGCGAACCAGGCCCCAGCCGTTGGCATAATCAATCCGCAGACCGTCAAGGGTAGAGACCTTGCCCTGGCCCCAGCTGGCATTCTTCTTCATTGCCTCGATGATCTCGAACTTGCGTGTTTCGGTGGACGGCAAGTTGATTTCCGGGGTCACTATGCCTGCGGGATACTTGTCAAAAACAGTGGCGCTTTCATCGACATTCTGCGCCACGATGGACATCAGTTCGAGCAGACGGCAGGCACTGTACAGGCCGTCATCAAAGCCGAACCAGCGCTCCTTGAAGAAAATATGCCCGCTCATTTCGCCCGCCAGCAGGGCGTTGGTTTCGAGCATCTTTGCCTTGATCAGCGAGTGACCGGACTTCCACATCAGAGGGCGGCCCCCCATGCGGCTGATCAGGGCCGGCAGGCGTCGTGAGCACTTAACGTCAAACACGATGTCGGCACCGGGATGGCGGGTAACAATGTCTTCGGCAAACAGCATCATCAGGCGGTCAGAGTAGATCAGCTCGCCCTTGGCGGTGACCACGCCGAGACGATCACCATCGCCATCAAAGGCGATGCCGACGTCAGCGCCCTGACGTTGTACTTCAGCGATCAGGTCCTTGAGGTTGTCAGGGTTGCCCGGGTCGGGATGGTGGTTGGGGAAGTTGCCATCCACCTCGCAGAACAGGGGTGTGACTTCGCAGCCCAGATCGGCGATCAATTGCTCGGCAATGACGCCGGCAACACCGTTGCCACAGTCGATCACCACCTTGAGCGGGCGCACCAGTACGACGTCATCGGTGATCTGCTGACGATAGGCGTCCAGCAGGTCGAGCTGCTGGCGACTGCCGGCGCCCTGGCTGAAGTCGTGATTCAGAATGCGCTTGTACAGATCCTGAATGCGCTGCTCGGCCAGTGTTTCGCCGGCAATGACGATCTTCAGGCCGTTGTATTCGGCAGGGTTGTGGCTGCCGGTGAGCATGACCCCGGAGGTGGCCTCGGAGGTGTGTGTGGCGTAATACAGCACTGGAGTAGGCACCATGCCCAGATCGGTAACGTGGCAGCCACTATCAATCAGGCCGCGGATCAGCCCTTCGACCAGCTCTGGCCCTGACAGGCGTCCGTCGCGGGCTACCGCCACCTTGGCCTCGTCAGCGTCCAGCGAGGCGCTGCCGATCGCGCGTCCAATCCAGTACACGTTGTCGGCAGTCAGGGTCTTGCCGACCACGCCACGGATATCATAGGCCCGGAAAATCTCTGCCGGTACGTTCAGCCCCGGCGCTGATGGGCTGTCCGCGGCGCTCATGCCAAAGGCGTCATCATCGCCATCGATGATATCGATATCGAGGATGTCAGTGCTTTGGAAAATCGGATCGGCAGGTATCTCCTCAGCCGCCGGTTTTTTCGGGCTGTTCTTGCCTTCACGCTCGGGGCTGGGTGGCGATTTCTGACCTGAGGTGGTGGCCAGCTGCATAATGCGTTGTGCCAGTGGCTCAAGTGCGCCGAGCTGCAGCCCGGCGACCTTATGGCCCTGGGTCAACTGCAGCAGTACCTCGGCATCTGATTTCAGACTGCGAGCCCAACTGCGTTGCAACCAAGCCAAGCCGGCAATCAGACCTGCTAGTGCCAAGAGTATGACGCTCAAGGGTAGCAACGGATTGACCAGGCCGGCACTCAGCTGCGGGCCAAGCTTAAAGTCCAGGCGCCAGGCCGGATTGTCGGTGCCCATGGATTGCGCAGTGCCAAAGCCCTGACCCTGCTGGTATAGGACCTGCTCGGGGCCACCGGGGAAGCTCTGAACCAGACTGACCTGACCGCTGTCGGTGGGCAGTACGGGCATGCTGTTAATCAGACGCTGCAGCTCAAACACGGCTACCAGAGTGCCGCCAATGGGTGCATTCTCGGACGCGCGCAGGGGTTTTGCCACGTACAGCAACCACTTGCCGCTGACCGGGTGCACTTCCATGCTGACTGGCATGTTGCGCTCAACGCGGCGAATCATGTCGAGTGCGGCAAAGGTCAAGGGCGCGCTGGGATGATCTGTGACCTGGGCCTGGCCCATCGCATTGACATGCAGGGCCAGATTCAAGGCCAAAGGCGTGCGCAGCAAGCGCTGGAGAGCAACGTCATCATTCTGTTGCAGGGCGACCTGCAGTTGCGGGTTGGCTGCCAGGCGCGCCAGATCATCATCCAGCAGGCGCATGCTTTGATTCAGGGCGCTGGTTTGCTGGCTGAGGTAGGCTGTACTCAAGTCACTGTGATAGCGATCCGCTCCGGTACCGTAAAAGGTAAGCCAGATCGGAATGATGGCCAGCGCCAGGCCGCCAAGCGCCAGCAGAAGAGGAATCAGCGTAGCGGGCTGAGCTGTGGCGGTTGCGCCGTTGTTATTCTTTTTCAACTTGATCACCGGGTAATGCCTCCCTGCCGACACTGTTATAGGTTCAGTGATTGCCAGTATGGCCGAAACCGCCGGCCCCACGCTGACTACTGTCAAACTCGCTGACCACCTCGAGTTGCGCCTGCAAAACCGGCACCAGTACCAACTGCGCAATGCGTTCGCCAGGCTCAATGGTAAAGGCCAGCTGCCCGCGGTTCCAGCAGGATACCATCAGCTCGCCCTGGTAGTCGGAATCGATCAGGCCGACCAGGTTGCCAAGAACGATGCCATGTTTATGCCCTAGACCCGAGCGGGGCAGAATCATTGCTGCGAGCCCTGGATCAGCAATATGAATGGCCAGACCGGTGGGGATCAGCTGGGTCTGACCGGGCTCAAGGCACAGCGGCTCCTGCAGCATGGCGCGCAGATCCAGTCCGGCTGATCCGTCGGTGGCGTAGGCGGGTAGTGGCCAGTCCTGACCAAGACGCGGATCGAGTACTTTGGCTTGCAGCCTGTGCATGGTGTGTCCTTATTCTGAGTGGCCGCTGAAACGCGAAGCAATGTGGGCAATGATCTGCCGGGCCAGTTTCTGTTTACTGGCGCAGGGCAGGTGGTGTTGTTGCAGTGCTCTATCAATCAGGGTAACGGCGTTGTCGTCGCTGTTGAAGCCGATGCCGGGTTGGCTGACATCATTGGCGATGATCAGGTCCAGATTCTTGCGTTGCAGCTTGTCGCTGGCGTACTCCAGCAGGCGATCGGTTTCGGCAGCAAAGCCGACACTCCAAGGGCGCTGAGGATGGCTGGCAAGGGTCGCGAGGATATCCGGATTGCGCACCATGCTGAGGGTGAAGCCTTCACCTGAGGAAGGATCCTTCTTCAGTTTGGACTCGGCCACCCTGGCGGGTCGATAGTCAGCGACGGCCGCCGAGGCAATGAAGATATCGGCCGGCAGGGCCTGCTCGCAGGCGCTGAGCATGTCTTCAGCACTGACGACATCGACCCGCGTTACCCGGCCCGGTGTTGGCAGCGTGACCGGTCCGGCCACCAGCGTGACCCGGGCACCGGCTTCAACCGCCGCCTCGGCCAGGGCAAAACCCATCTTGCCGGAGCTGTGGTTGGATATATAGCGCACCGGATCGATGGCTTCCCGGGTTGGGCCGGCATTGATCAGGACATGGACGCCGCTCAGGGCGCCATAGCTGAAACAGTCGGCAGCCCGGGCGGCGATATCGGCAGGTTCAAGCATGCGGCCCGGGCCAATATCACCACAGGCTTGCTCGCCGGCGGCCGGACCGAATACCTTGAAGCCGCGCTCCACCAGCAGTTGCAGATTGGCCTGGGTAGCCGGATCACGCCACATGGCCTGATTCATGGCTGGTGCCAGGGCCAGCTCGGCGTCAGTGGCCAATACCAGGGTAGTCAGTAGATCGTCACCCCGGCCCTGGGCCAGTCGCGCCATCAGATCAGCCGTGGTCGGTGCAATAAGAATCAGATCGGCCCAGCGTGCCAGCTCGATATGGCCCATGGCGGCTTCGGCATTGGGATCGAGCAGATCGCCGTGTACCGGATTGCCGGATAGCGCCTGCAGGGTCAATGGCGTGATGAATTCCCGCGCCCCACGGGTCATGACGACCCGCACATCGGCCCCGGCGTCTTTTAGCCTGCGCACCAGTTCGGCACTCTTGTAGGCGGCAATGCCGCCGCTCACGCCCAAAAGCACCCGTTTGTTCACCAACCGCTGCATGTTCAGCTCCCAACAAAGCACCTGCGGTGCCAATTCAAGGCCCAAAGATAGCACAGCCATCCGCTGCGCACGGCGGGTGTCGACCCACGCCCCGGCTGCTTTATATAATCGGCCTATAGTACACCGCACGAACAGGAAGTACGTGCCCAAATCAAAGGGAATTGCCATGCCGATAACCGATTGGCCGGTCGCTGAGCGGCCGCGCGAAAAGTTGCTCAATCAGGGGGCTGCGGCCCTCTCCGACGCCGAACTGCTGGCGATTTTTCTGCGTACCGGTTTGCCCGGGCGCAGCGCGGTTGATCTGGCCCGTGACCTGCTGCAGGGCTTTGGCAGTCTGCGCGCCTTGTTGCAGGCTGATCTGGCCGGGTTCTGTCAGCATGCCGGGCTGGGGCCGGCAAAATATGCGCAGTTGCAGGCGGTCATGGAAATGGCCCGCAGACATTTATATGAGGAGTTGCAGCGCGGCTCGGCGCTGACCTCGCCACGCGAGGTCAGGCAATACCTGCGCAGCCGCCTGGCGCACCTGCCGCATGAGGTGTTTGCCTGCCTGTTTCTTGACAACCAGCACCGCGTGATTGCCTTCGAAGAACTCTTTCGCGGCACACTCGACAGTGCCAGTGTCTATCCGCGTGAGGTGCTCAAGCGGGCACTGTCGCATAACGCCGCGGCGCTGATTCTGACCCACAACCATCCCTCTGGCGTGGCGGAACCGAGTCAGGCTGATCAGATACTCACACGACGTCTTAAGGAGGCTCTGGCCCTGGTGGATATTCGCGTGTTGGATCATCTGGTAGTGGGTGACGGCGAGCCGGTTTCCTTTGCCGAGCGTGGCTTGCTCTAGGCAGGAATAATGCGAAAATCATTGCTTGCCCTGCCTGCTTTTGGTATAAAGCTCCGCTCTTCTCGGGGCTGCGCCTGCACAGATGTTATTGCAGGTCAGCAAAAAACGCTTGCCCCGGCTGGAAAACACACATTTTATGGCTTCCAACCAGTTCGGGTTGGGCAAGTGGTTGGAGAGGGTTAACCATGTCTCGAGTATGTCAAGTGACCGGTAAAGGTCCAGTGACTGGGAACAATGTTTCCCACGCTAACAACAGAACCAAGCGTCGTTTTCTGCCTAACCTGCAGCACCATCGTTTTTGGGTAGAATCAGAAAACCGTTTCGTACGTCTGCGTACATCCACTAAAGGTATGCGTATCATCGACAAGCGCGGCATTGATGCCGTTCTCGCCGACATGCGTGCCCGTGGCGAAAAAGTCTAAGGAGAAGTCCCATGCGTGAATTGATTCGTCTGATTTCTTCTGCCGGTACTGGTCATTTCTACACCACCGACAAGAACAAGCGTACTACTCCGGATAAAATCGAAATCAAGAAATTCGATCCGGTTGTCCGCAAGCACGTGATGTACAAGGAAGGCAAGATCAAATAAGGTCTGCCTCCCGCAACAAAAAACCCGCCTTGGCGGGTTTTTTGTTGGCTGTCATTCCGCGCAGGACCTCAGGGATCACCGCCCACAGCAAAGTTGGGTAGCCGGTCAACCGGCTGGCTGAAAGCAAAGGGGATCGATACCGTCTCCAGTCCCACGTTCTTCTGCACAACAAAATGCAGGTGTGGGCCAGTGCTGTTACCGGTATTGCCGGATCTGGCCAATGGCGAGCCGGCATTCACCCGTTGGCCCTCGCTGACCAGTACCGAGCGATGCTGCAGGTGCAGGTACACGCCCATGGTGCCGTCATCATGCAGAATGCGCACAAAGTTGCCGGAGGGGTTGGTGCCGCGCCCGGTCTGGCTGTTTTCCGTGCGAACCACTACCCCGGGACGGGCTGCCACGATTGGTGTGCCCTCCGGCATGGCAATGTCAATCGCATAGCGGCCCTTGGGACCCGTGTGGCTGTAGCGTCCGCCAGGGCCTTGTGTCACCCGGAAGGGACCGCCACGCCAGGGCAGGGGGTAGTCGGTCACGGCGTGGCGGGCACGCGGATCGCCCACGGCATGGCGTAAGCGATAACTGTAACTGGGTGTGCCCTGGCCATTCGGTGCCAGGGTCAGCAGGCGCATCTGCTGCTTGGGTTGCAGTATCCAGCGGATCGGGCGCTCGGGCACGCCGGTCAGGTGGCGGGCATCAACAATACTCAGCTCGATCTCGACCGGTGCAAACAATTCATTATGGACAATAAGGGTTTCACCGCCCTCATGCTTGCGGGTGCTGACATAGACTTCCTTGTCGAAGGTCTCGACCATTTCATCACGGAATACCAACACCTCCGCCCCGGCCACTTCCTGGTCGGTATAGGTCACTACGCCGTTGCTGTCGACGTACTTATAGATGGTGGACGCCAGCCCGTAAGGACTGGTTATCAGCAGGGCCAAGCCCAGCATCAAGGTTCGCATCCCTGGCAACCTCTGTTCCGAACGGTTAAGGATCATGCAGCGATGATAATGCCGGGGACGGGTCATGGCGACCCGCCCGTCCGGGTTAGCGACAGGCCGCTGTGGCCGGTTGCAGCGAGTAGGTGCGCAGGCTCGCGGCAAAGTCCTGCAAGGCCTTGATACCGCTGGCTTCGGCCTGCTGGCACCAGTCACCCAGCGCCTGCAGCATATCGTGCCCGTTGGCACTGGTGCGGCCCCAGATCTGTTGTAGCGCCAGACGCTTCTCGTAAATCAGTTTCAGCGCCTGACTGTGTGCCAGCATCTTCTGCAGACGGGCCGCGTTGGACTCGTCGAGCAGACTGGTTTCACGGCTGAGCAAGGACTTGGCGCGGCGGAACAGGTGGCGTACCGAGTCATCGACGCGCTGCATTTCCTGCTGAACCAGTGGCTTGATGACCAGCTTGCGGTACTGGGCCATGATCTGGAAACGGTTGTTCAAGATTGCCATGGCGGTATCCATATCCAGGGTCTTCTTGCCCTCGACGCGATGCGCAATTGGCGCCGTGCGACGTACCTGGGCCAGCCCCAACAGACTGAACAGGCGAATCCAGAACCAACCCAGATCGAACTCCCAGGGCTTGACCGAGAGCTTGGCCGAGTTGGGGTAGGTATGGTGGTTGTTATGCAGCTCTTCACCGCCAATCAGAATGCCCCAGGGCATGAGGTTGGTCGCGGCGTCCTTGCATTCAAAGTTGCGGTAGCCCACGGCGTGGCCAAGACCGTTGACCACACCGGCAGCAAAGACGGGAATCCACATCATCTGAACCGCCCAGACGGTCATGCCGAGTACGCCGAACAGCGCCAGATCGATAATTGCCATCAGCGTCACACCGCCAATCGGGAAGCGGCTGTACAGATTGCGCTCAATCCAGTCATCCGGACAGTTCTTGCCGTAGATACGCAGCGTCTCTTCGTTCTTTGACTCCTCCATGTACAGCTCTGCACCCTTGCGCAGAACGGTAGCCAGGCCCTTGTGGACCGGGCTGTGGGGGTCATCGGGGGTTTCGCATTTGGCGTGATGCTTACGGTGGATGGCGGTCCACTCGCGGGTATTCATGCTGGTGGTCAACCACAACCAGAATCGGAAAAAGTGTTTCAGCGCCGGGTGCAACTCAAGTGCACGGTGCGCCGAGTAACGGTGCAGGTAAACGGTAACGCTGACGATGGTGATGTGCGTCAGTACCAGAATCACGGCCAGAACCTGCCAGCCGCTGAGTTGCAGTAAACCTTCATACCACATGAGTTTTATAAACCTCGCGTTATGTCTCTCAATTGATTATGTACCACGATTCGCAGAAAGAACATGACTGCACGGGCCAGTGCGACCAGTGACGTTCCCTGTCAGTGAACAGAAAAGCCGGTTGACTGTAACAGGACTTGTACTTTGGCGAACTAAACGCATAAAACCTGTACAAAGGTTGTGCAACCCAAAACAGTCCTCTGGAGGATATTATGTTTGCACTTACTCAAGGTTTTACTCAGCGCGTGCGTTACACCCTGTTGGCACTCTTCAGTGTCAGCGTGCTGGCAACCGCTCCGGCTTATGCAGGCCACCACAGCGAGATGGAGAAAGCGCCGGCTGACATCGTCGACACCGCCATCGCTGCCGGTAGCTTCTCAACCCTGGTCACTGCGGTACAGGCAGCCGGTTTGGTTGACACGCTCAAGGGTGAAGGTCCTTTTACCGTATTTGCACCGACTGACGAAGCCTTCGCCAAGATCCCCCAGGCTGACCTTGAGGCCCTGTTGGCTGACAAGGAAAAGCTGACCGCGGTACTGACCTACCACGTAGTGGCAGGCAAGGTGATGGCCGCTGATGTGGTTGGCATGACCAGTGCCGAGACAGTGCAGGGCAGTTCGTTGACCATTGATGCAACCGATGGTGTCAAAGTCGATGCAGCCAATGTGGTCAGCACCGATATCGAAGCCAGCAACGGCGTGATCCATGTGATCGACACGGTATTGATGCCGGGCATGTAATAGCCTTTCAGCCGTAATAAAGGGCAGACTTCGGTCTGCCCTTTGCGTTTCTGGCTCAGGCCAACCCTCTGCATCATCCTCCCTCGCGGAGGCTCAAGGCACCGGTGATACCCCATGCCTGTAGGAGCGGGCTTGACCGCGAAGAGGTTGGCTTAATCCATTGATTCCTGTGGCTGTATTACTCTTATCAAAGTCTATCTTGCTGTACTAAAGACCATCACTGCAGTGATGCCGGTGTTGCTTCACACTCGTAAACAATACGGCATATTTTCAGTTGAGCTCATCCCCAACCTCCTGTCTGGCCTGAGCGAAAACAGAGGCAATAGGCGCTTGTTGCTTCTTCGACCAGATTCGTTTTACCGCCGCACTCTGGCGCTTAAGCAGTTCACTGGGCTTGGCCCATTGGTCCTTGGGTAAGGGCTCAGACCACTGCGCCATTTTCTTTGGAATGGCGGTCTGGGGGCGGCGCTGCAACCACAGTGCTTCACGTTGTGCGATAAAGGCGGGCAAGGTCCATAGCGTCATGATGTGATAAAGGTACCAACCAAATATCATCCAAAGACCTACCTCGCCTTCCCGATAGCGCCGGTGCAACCTACGTCGGG
The DNA here is from genome assembly GCF_057548395.1 of Halopseudomonas sp. 4NH20-0008. Taxonomy (NCBI): domain Bacteria; kingdom Pseudomonadati; phylum Pseudomonadota; class Gammaproteobacteria; order Pseudomonadales; family Pseudomonadaceae; genus Halopseudomonas; species Halopseudomonas sp. 4NH20-0008. Next base: position 7,393 of record NZ_BAAJMD010000002.1, on the reverse strand, counting down.
CATTGCGGAAGGTGTGCAGTCCTTCATAGGGCGGATCGCCGGGCTCATGCAGCTCATCCTGACCATGGATTTCTTCAAGGCTGTGTACCTCATATTCCATATAGGCCCGTATGGCTTCCCAGGTGCTGATGGCCAATGGAATGGCCGGATAAGGATACTCAAGAACATAATCACGATCGCTGGTCGTATCGTGAAAACCGATACCCAGCGCGTACTGACGCTGCACCCCGTACTGAGTGACCCCTTGCGCCTCAGTAGTCCAGACTGACAGTGACTCCCAGGGGACGATATAGGCTTTACTGCCACCTTCAGGCACAAAGCACACTTCACGGCGTTGGCGATTGAAGCGAGGAGGGGCCAGGTATTTTTCGGTTGTTCTTAAGCGGTACCAAACACCTAGGCATATGAACACCATAACAATGCTTGAAAAAGTAGCTACACCAAGGAACCCGTTATGCGTGTTGTAAAAAAAATCCTTCGCGTCAAACCAAGTGCCTCCCAACAGCAATGTACCAACACCTGCTATAAGAGGTAGCAAAAGGACAAATAATGCAAATACAGTTAGAGGCCCTCCAAGCGTCATCTGCCATGAAAACACCGTTGCTCGTCCCGAGCCATATACGAGATATGTATCATTAAGCACCCCAACGACTTGCTGATAATCTGTTGCCGGATGCCGGGTAGGCAGGGGCAATGGCGCAAGATAGGTTATGACCCCCGAGGGGAATGGCTGTTTGTCTCCGGCTTTAGGGTTATGTTTCAGATACTCGCGCGGTGCGGGTTTGTTACGATTGGTCATTGCTTCCCTGCGGCATAAAGTTAAGCACTGCTCTGACCTAGTCGCATCATGAGCGTGAAAAGTGTGTTGGGCCACCAGCCATCTCTTAAAAACTAGGCTGCCTGCGACGGTGGCTCAGTATTCAGTGCGGCCAGGTCCTGCTCTCTTTCAGCTATGGCTGCTTCCAGCTCAGGCGACCGTTTGGCCCACTGCTCGGGTGGCAAGGGCTGCGACCAGGCGATGCCCTCCGGGCTCTCCAGATCAGGTATAACGGCAAACTTTCTTCTGTGCAGCCAGTGGTAAGTCATAATGTTAAACAGCACGCACCACACGCCGATGTCCCATAATACGGCTACAGCAAAGCCGTGCTTTTCACGCACGTCGTTAAAGCCATCAAGAAATATGTCCTTCAAACTTTTGTCGCGAAAATCCTGCATAGGCTCAGGAACGGCCTCCGGCCCGACTTCCATAAAGCTGCGAATACACTCCCACTGACGCATGGCCGCAATGCCTGGGCCGGGGCTGACCATCATCACCCAGCCTTCCTTTTTCTTATGGTAGGGCTGATCAATCTCATGGGCGTAGGGAAACCACAGAATCAGACCGCCCATCTGCGCGGCCCCGAACTGACCAATCATGGTGGCACTTGGGGCTAGGGCATGCACTCGCTCCCAAGGGACTGTCCACTCCTCGCCATCAGGCGTTGTAATGCGTACTTCTCGGCGTTGGCGGTGAAAGCGTAACGGGGGAGCGAGTGGGCGACGATAAAGGCCAATAAACAGGCTCCAGCAAAAGCCCATCAGCAGCCCCCCTACCACTAACATCATGACAACAGCCACATAAAGCTCTACCACTAATGCAGAAATCATGACGGAAAGAAAAATTACCGTACCAACATGAGCTATTGCCCATGATCCGGCCAAAGAAAGACTGCCAATATCCAGGTAACTGTCATTCTTGCGCCATATCAGACTCAAAATATCGGATGCGGGTTGGCCGGTAGGAATGGGCAATGGGGAGAGGTATTCCTGCTTCCATAGAAAGCCCTTTTCCACCTTGCCGGCAGGCGGCGAATTGTTATTCAAAGGTATCCCTTCCTCATCTGCACAGTTCCTTGTGGCAACGTAGTAGCCAAGCTGTCTTGCCGGTTCGCTTAACCAGCTAAGCGCGCTAAGTCATACCTCAAAAACTAGGCCGCCTGCGACGGTGGCTCAGCATTCTGTGCGGCCAGATCCTGTTCCCTTTCAGCTATGGCCGTTTCCAACTCAGGCGACCGTTTGGCCCACTGTTCGGGTGGCAAGGGCTGCGACCAGGCGATGCCCTCCGGGCTTTCCAGGTCAGGTATCACGGCAAATTTTCTTCTATGCAGCCAGAGGTAGGTCATCAGGTTCAGCAGCAAACAGCCCACCCCTATATCCCGTAATAAAGCTAAAAACAGGCCATGTTTTTCTCGTGTTTTATGAAACTCTTCAAGAAAGAGTTCTTTCAGATTTTTGCCGCGCAGATTCTGCAGTGGCTCAGGAACGGCCTCCGGCCCGACTTCCATAAAGCTGCGAATACATTCCCACTGGCGCATGGCCGCAATGCCAGGGCCGGGGCTGACCATCATGACCCAGCCTTCCTTGTTCTTATGGTAGGGCTGATCAATCTCATGGGCGTAGGGGAACCACAGAATCAGACCCCCCATTTGAGCTGCCCCAAACTGACCAATCATGGTTGCGCTGGGGGCTAGGGCATGCACCCGCTCCCAGGGTACTGTCCATTCCTCGCCATCAGGCGTTGTAATTCGCACTTCTCGGCGCTGGCGGTGAAAGCGTAACGGGGGTGCCAGTGGGCGACGATAAAGGCCAATAAATAGGCTCCAGCAAAAGCCCATTAACAATGCCCCCCCCATGAACATCAAAAAGGCGAACCAATATTGCCCATGCAGCAACGAAAAAACTGTAGAGGAAAGAAAAATTACTGTACAGACATGGGCTATTGCCCATGATCCTGCCAAAGAAAGACTGCCAATATCCAGGTAGGTGTCATTCTTGCGCCATATCAGACTCAAAATATCGGACGCAGGTTGACCGGTAGGAATGGGCAAAGGGGAGAGGTATTCCTGTTTCCATAGAAAGCCTTTCTCCACCTTGCCGGCAGGGGGTGTCATGGTGTGCTCCTGGGTTGTAATGCGTCGTAATTCAATACGATTCTCATAGGCTGGTCATCGCTTGGCAAAGGACCGTCGTCGCTAACGTGCTCGGTAACCTCGCCGTCGTATACGATATAGCGCATACCTTGCTCACCACCAATGATCGGTTGCGCCTCGTCCAGCGTGCCCGTCAGCATCGCGATGGGGCTGTGATAGCGCACTTGAACCTCAAGATGCTGGTTCCGTGCTATATGCCGGACAGGACCTTGTAGTCGTAACCCCATGCCTTCCTGAATGGGTAGCCACTCGCTTTGCATGGAAGCCAGCCACTCCTGGGTAATATCGCTGACTGCCTTCCTTGACTGGACAATGATGATTTTGATGGCAACCCGAGCGGTCTCAGGGTCGGCGCCGGGCAGCACCAGGTCAAGCCCCTTGGTAACCCAGTAGGGCTCAACGGCCAAAGGCAATACAGGGGCAACCCCAAATAACTTCATTTGTTGGATACTGAAGCTGGTTGCCACATCCAGCTTGGGTTTGAACATCATATCGATCAAGGCTTGAAACTCGTTGTCCTGATCGCTTTGGCTATCACCCCAGCGTCGCTGTGTACCCCAGCAGCTGGATTGCAGAAAGTCCTGAATCTCACTGACACGGGTATAACTGCGCCAGGCGAAATACAGCACCTCGACAATCAGTACGGCCCAGCCCAAGCGCGCGGCCCCCCCCTTGAACACGTTGGTTGCCACCTCCGACGTCCAGCGATTCAGCAGGACCATGGCGGTGGTATAGCCACCTAACCCAGCATAGGCGCCTGCCAGTCCGGTTTGGGCAAGACCTCTTGTTAGGCGACCCCATTCGTCCATGCTCCAGTAGTGATCAGATTTTTGCTGCTCAATCGAGAACTTAATAAGGTCTGAAAACCCTGCGGCTGCTGCAAAAGTACCCGTCACAAATCCTAGCATTGTGATCAGTGGTAGTCTGGTCGTAAGAATTTGAGTCTCCAAGGATTTACTTGCAATCGCTGCATTCTGCATAACCGCACTTAAAGCCGCTGCGGTGGCCATAACTGCTGAAAAATGCTCGGCCCACCTAATACCATCATGCTCACGATGTGCATCCCGTTCCCGTAATAAAGCCAGATTGATGCCGTTTAACAGCAAGGCGACCAGCGAGATAACGCCGCCGTAGGCCTGAAGGGATTGTGCCTGGTGGGTCATTGGTGCCAGTCCGGCGCGAATGCGTTGTGAGGCGTCGCGGCCCCAGTCCCAGACCGTGGTGCCAAGGGAGCCGGTCAATTTGAAGCCATCCTTGCCAAGCTGAACGGCCATATGCGCAGAGGTTTTAAGCACCAACATCATGGAGAGGAGGGATTTAGGGAACTGCTGAATTGAGACTGGAGCGCCTGTCGCCCCTTTGAGATGCTCCGCTTCCAGCTCGACAAAGGCCGCGCCAAGGCGTGAAACGGCATTGCCCCAATCGGCCCCGTCGGGCCCGCCCAGGGCTTTTAGCCAGGCCAGCTTTTCAGTACTGGCCAGTCCTTCGAGAATATCGCCGGCCAACTTTGCGTTATCGGCAGTCAGTGCCCCCTCGATTTCTCCCATTCTGTTTACGGTTTCAATCCAGAACTCCAGGTCCGGGGTAAAGCCACTGGCCAGGAATGACAGGGGTTTGGACGGGTCGGGTGCGCGCAATAAATTGGTTGCAATTTCAACACCCGCGCCGACTGTACAGAGCTCGCTTAGGGTGTTGAGCGCCACCTCACTCAGCCAGGCACAGTGTGATGACGTGTTGTAGTCCACAAACCAGCTGGCTTCATGATGGCGAACAAGCAGGGGTTTGGTGTCATTCAATATCGCCTTTCGACGACTGACAATCCAAGCCCGGTGGGGCTCTGCGACGGTTTCAACCCAGTGATTCATGTCATCCAGACGCACGCGTTCTGCTACCTGTGCGCCCATGCGGCTGTCGGTAATATTGCGTGCCTTGGTTGCTCGATAGTTGAGTACTACACCTTGAATATGGCCATGCAACTCAGGGGGAACAAAGCTCCGAACGGGCTGCAGAATCACCTGCTGCTCGGCATGGACACGGGTAAGTTGGGCGTCAGCTACGGTATGGCCTTGTTGCCGGCGTACGTCATGATTGATTTGTGTTTCTTGGTCGATCAAAGGCCGCAGATCGCGCTGGGCTTGCAGAAGCTGTTCACCCTGCTCCGGCGTTAACTGAATATCATGATCCCGGTATCGATAATTGATTACGGAGGAAAGCTCTGCGCCATCTTCGTTAATCAAGCTGTTGATAAAGCCGGCAATCAGGCCCTTGTGAGCATTGACCTCATCCCATTCATACTGTGCTTTGCTGACAGCCAGTTGATCCGTATTCAGGTCACGCAACATTCCGAAGACATCATCAACAGCTGCAAACACAGCGTGCAAAGCACCTGTTTCTGATTTCGCCTTGGCAACCCACCTGTCGGTAGCGGGCACATCCCAACCTACGCTACTCCAATGGCCCGGAGGAAAATCACCCGCGTCCGGGTGTCTGTGCGAGGCTTGTTGGCGCTCGTGCAACCAGGTGCTGGCATCGACATAGGCTTGTACGCGAACCGGGCTTGGGTCAGACATCATTTGTTGCCCCAACGTCTCCACGCCACCCCGGTAGGCATCGCCATTCTGGTGGTAATCATGGGCCAAGGCTTTGTCACGCACGTCAGGCATTAGCTCAGCAAGCACGCTTTCCGCGTTGTCCAAGGTTGGACAATGGGTCGTTTCCAGCGAGGTTGCAATTTGCGGCAGGGATATTGAACGCATGCGCTTGTTGCGTATAGCCGGTGAACTGCTTAGTTGTTCACATGCATCCGGGGGAAGCGGGATCTCGGCATACATGAGCCATGCTGTCTGCTGCTTGTTCAGGACCAGGCCTGCCTGGCTACCCCGATCAAGCCCCACACTGGGATCACCGAGTGCCTGCTCCTCCAACAAGCCGTCCTTGGCCACACCGAAGCGGCGAAGCGGGCCTTCACCGTGCCACAGATACAAGTAACCGGGGCGCAAACGACGCAGCGCAATCGGATGACTCTGGGGAGTGATGTCTGGCTGAATACAGTCATGCTCGGCAATGTCCTCCGACAGCGCGTAGCGCGTCGGCAGGATATAGAGTTCATCTTGCCGTGCCGGACAAGGGGCAACCGGGCTGTCTATGGCCTGTTCTTCAAAGCCCTGTTGAGCAGCTTGATCTGCCTGGGCCAGCGATACGGATTGCTGTTGATTAGTAGTGCTCACGCGACGGGTTCCTTGTCCTGAGTCAGCAAGTGCCGCTGAATTTCCATCATTACGTTATCGAGGCGCTGCATGGGAGTGGCTTGCGGCTCTGTTAGCAGAGCGCGGTAGACCTCATGTTCCTGAGCTGTTGGAAACTGGCTGCCGAGCAGTGCGGTACATCCGGCCCAACGGGCCACCTCGCGTGCCGTGCTGTAACCGTATTCAGCCGCCTGGCTGCGGCACTGTGCTGCCCATTCCTGTCGCCCCTGCTCGCCAACATTGGCAAGGCAGGCTGGAAACCATGTGTTCACATGCTCGATCAGGCGCTGATCGAAGCATTGCTGCCTGGCCATGTTGAGCTGCGCCAATTGATCGCTGTCCATCTGCAGCCAGGGAGCGTTGTCATATGTCTGGCCATCAGTCAGCGTCGGGTTTTGGTATATCTGTGTCTGACCTGTTTGAGGGTTGAGCAATTGAATGTTGGCAATTGGCCCCATGACATGCGCACGTTCCGTATCATTCAGGCTCTCCAGCCATAGGTGCAGAATGCGAGGATCGTAATAGCGAAAGAGTAAAACAACGTCTCCGCTGGTACGCAGATGAATCAGGCTGCGCAAGTGCTCAACCAGGGAAGATTCGGGCATGGGCGAGTCAAACGTAACGCCTGCGGTCGCCATCCAATGTGACTGAAACTCAGCGTACAAGTTACTGCTGGGCTCCGCTCTTACCAACACAGGGCCCACGTCAGCCAGCTCGGCATATCGAGTCTGTTGGTAGAGCAAATGAAACTCGGGGTCAGGCTCCAGCTCGTAGATGCGCCGGAGCAGGCCATCGATCTGAGCGCCGTCGAGCACCAGATAGTGCTGTGTTGAAACTGCCATGCAGCCTTACTCCCCTTTCTCGCAGACTTCACATACGGGCTGAGCCGTAAAGGCTGCACGCCTGAGAGCCTGTTTTTGAGCAGCGAGCAGGGGTTTCCCCGCCTCATCACTATCCGCCGCCAACACATTCCCCGGCAGTACCGGCGCCGCACCACTTCCTGACCCCGGACTACCGCCCGAGTTGATCTTGACGTTAGGGCCGACCAGGGAGATGCCGCTGGGGTCGAGTTTGACGAAGCTGCCGCCGACCTTGAAGGTGATTTCGCTGCCGGCGTCCAGAACCACTTTCATGCCGCTGGAGAGGTGGATTTCCTGTCCGGCTTCGATGAACTGGCCG